>NZ_WHTD01000272.1 GCF_009379765.1 Actinophytocola sp.
CCGTCGCCGGGCGGGTCTGTCAGCGGCTAGTGTCCTGAGTCGGGAGTTCGGCGCCAGATCCGGTGATCCGCGTGGTGGCTGGCAAGGCGGCGGGAAGTCCTCGTACCGGGTCGTACTCGGGCTTTCCGCCAACGCCGCCAGCCGCCGCGCGGGCGCCGGAGGTGGTGTCGAATCTCCGACTCAGGACACTAGATCTGGGCGCCGTCGTCGCGGTCGGTGTCCGGGTCCTGGTTCTTCGGGGAGTGGCGCACGCGAAGCAGGAGCATCGCGCCGCCGAAAGTCAGGGCTACCAGGGCGATCGGGGTGCCGATGCGGGCGTCCAGGCCGACGACCCCCGGCACGATCAGCAGTACCACCGACACCACGATCAGGACCAGCGCCGCGATCGTCAGCGGGCGCAGGCGGGGCAGGGGCGGCGGCTCGGGCGGCACGTAGTGCTCGTCGTCGGTGCCCCAGGTCCAGTCCCACTCGCCGTCGTGGCCGCGCCAGGACGCCGGGCGCCGGCCGGGCGCCGGCTCGGCGCCGGGGTCGTCGGCGGTCGCCTGCGACGTGGCGGAGGGAGGGACGGGAGGGTTCGCCGGCTGATCTTCGGCAGGGTCGTCCAGGTCGGGCAGTCGGCTTCCGACGCCCTCGCGTTCCAGGTCGGCCACGATCGCAGCGAACGCGGCGTCGACGTCCTCCGGCCGGTCAGCCACCTGGGCCTCCTTGCTTCAGGCACACGAGCAGGTGATGTGGCCATCGTCGCACGAACCGGAGCGTGGATGGCCGGATCACATTCCCCTGTTTACTCGTTGGGTACCGTGGCGACCAGAGGGTCTCCCCGGTGGTGGCCGGTGTTACATGTTCCGACATTTGGGTGGCGAAGGATTGTGCCGGCCGCACACCCTTCGTACGCTCGACAAACGGCCGGACACGGGAGGCGCGGGTAGCGGTGCTGTACTGGTTGATGAAGCATGTGTTCCTCGGGCCACTGCTGCGACTGTTCTTCCGCCCCGAGATCAAGGGCGAGGAGAACGTCCCCGACTCCGGCGGCGCGCTGCTCGCCAGCAACCACCTCGCCGTGGCCGACTCGTTCTTCCTCCCGCTGATGCTCAAGCGCCGGGTCACCTTCCCGGCCAAGCTGGAGTACTTCACCCAGCCCGGGATCAAGGGCCGCCTGAAGAAGTGGTTCTTCTCCGGCATGGGCCAGATCCCCATCGACCGCTCCGGCGGCGCCGCCGCGCAGGCCGCGCTCGACACCGGCATCCGGCTGCTGCGCGAGGGCCACCTGCTCGGCATCTACCCCGAAGGCACCCGCTCCCCGGACGGCCGCCTTTACAAGGGCAAGACCGGCCTCGCCCGGATGGTGCTCGAGTCCCGGGTCAAGGTCATCCCGGTCGCGATGTTCGACACCGACAAGGCCAACCCGATCGGCTCCAAGATGTGGCGCCCGCACAAGATCCGCATCACGATCGGCAAGCCGATGGACTTCTCCCGCTACGAGGGCCTCGCGGGCGACCGGTTCGTGGAGCGGTCGATCACCGACGAGATCATGTACGCGCTGATGGAGATGTCCGGCCAGGAGTACGTCGACATCTACGCGGCCAAGGCCAAGGAGCTGCTCGCCGCGCAGGAGGCGGGGGAGCCCGCCGCCCTGCCCACCCAGCAGCGCCGCACCGCCGCCGATGCCTCCGGCGCCGACCGCATCCCGGAGACCGAGGCCGGCTGAATACCCCATACTCTGCCCCGATGCGGTTCTTCTACGACACGGAGTTCATCGAGGACGGGACCACCATCGACCTGGTGTCGATCGGTGTCGTCGACGAGAACGGTCGTGAGTTCTATGCCGTGTCGACCGAGTTCGACCCCGACCGGGCGGGCCCGTGGGTGCGCGAGCACGTGTTGGACAAGCTGCCGCCGCCGGCCGACCCCGCGTGGTGCGACCGGGCCACGATGCGTGCCCGGCTGCTGAGGTTCTTGAACCGCGATAGGGAGAAGGTCGAGCTCTGGGCCTGGTTCGCCGCCTACGACCACGTCGCCATCGCCCAGCTGTGGGGTGACATGCCGGCCCTGCCGCGCGAGCTGCCCCGGTTCACCCGCGAGCTGCGCCAGCGGTGGGAGGACGTGGGGAAACCCGTGCTCCCGACCCCGCCGAAGGACGCCCACGACGCGCTCGCCGACGCCCGGCACAACCTCGCGCGGTGGCGGGTGATCGAGGCCGAATGGGTTCGCCGCGGGTTCGCCGCGCGTTAGAGGCCGCGCGGCCTCTCGACGGAGGCCGGTTGCTGCACCGATCCAGAGGATGGCACGCTACGGGCTTGAGACCCAAAAAGGACCTCAGCCCTAGCGGCCGGATGGAGGATCGAGCACATGCGCGTCGGCTTGCTCACTGGTGGCGGTGACTGTCCAGGACTCAACGCGGTCATCCGCGCCGTGGTCCGCAAGGGGATCGAGGCCCACGGTTGGGAGACCGTCGGCTTCCGCAACGGCTGGCAGGGGCCGATCGAGGGTCTGGTCAAGCCGATCGGGCTCGAGGACGTCGAGGACATCCTCACCCGCGGCGGCACCATCCTCGGCTCGTCCCGGACCAACCCGTACAAGATCGACGGCGGGGTCGACCGAATCCAGCGGACGCTCGCCGACCAGGGCGTCGACGCGCTCGTCGCGATCGGTGGCGAGGACACGCTCGGCGTCGCCAAGCGGCTCACCGACGACGGCGTGGGTGTCGTCGGCGTACCGAAGACCATCGACAACGACCTGGGCGCCACCGACTACACGTTCGGCTTCGACACCGCGGTGCACATCGCGACCGAGGCGATCGACCGGCTGCGCACCACCGCCGAGTCGCACCACCGGGCGCTGGTCGTCGAGGTGATGGGCCGGCACGCGGGCTGGATCGCGCTGCACTCCGGGCTCGCCGGCGGCGCCAACGTGATCCTGGTACCGGAGCGCCAGTTCTCCGTCGACCAGGTCGTCGAGTGGGTGGAGCGCCGGTTCGAGCGCGAGTACGCCCCGATCATCGTGGTCGCCGAGGGCGCGTTGCCCGAGGGCGGCGAGGAGCGGTTGCTCACCGGTGAGAAGGACTCGTTCGGCCACGTCCGGCTCGGCGGCATCGGCACCTGGCTCGCCGAGGAGATCGCCCAGCGCACCGGCAAGGAGTCGCGTGCGGTCGTGCTCGGCCACACCCAGCGCGGCGGCACCCCGACGGCCTACGACCGGGTGCTCGCGACCCGGTTCGGCCTGCACGCGGTGGACGCGGTGCAGGCAGGCGACTTCGGCGTGATGGTCGCGCTGCGCGGCACCGACATCGTCCGGGTGAAGCTGGCCGAGGCGACAGCGGAGCTGAAGACCGTGCCGCTGGAGCGCTACCAGGAGGCCGAAGTCTTCTTCGGCTGAGTCGAGCTCCCGCCCACGCGGACTAAGGTCGGCGCATGGACCTCGGCGAGCTGTTGTGGGCGGGCGCGGACGCGCAGGCACAGGCATTGCGGGACGGCACGGTCACCGCGCCCGAACTGCTCGAGGCGGTGCTGCGCCGCGCGGACGCGGTCAACCCGCTGCTGAACCTGTTCCGGGTGATCTACACCGAGGACGCCAGGGAGGCCGCCGCCGAGGCCCAGCGCCGGCTCGACGCGGGGGAGCGCACCCCGCTGCTCGGCGTGCCGATCGCGGTGAAGGACGACCTCGACGTCACCGGCGACATCACCGGAATGGGCGGGCGCCCGCAGTTCCCGCCGGCCGAGGCGGACGCGCCCGCTGTGGCCCGGCTGCGCGCGGCCGGCGCGGTGCTCGTCGGGCACACGCACACGCCGGACCGGTGCCTGTGGCCGTTCACCGAGACGCTCACCCACGGCGCCACCCGCAACCCGTGGCACGTCGACCACACGCCCGGCGGCTCGTCCGGTGGCTCCGCCGCCGCGGTCGCGGCCGGGGTCGTCGGCGCCGCGACGGGGTCCGACGGTGGCGGGTCGGTGCGCATCCCGGCCACGTTCTGCGGGCTGTTCGGCCTGAAGACCACGCGCGGGCTCATCGACATGGGCCCGGAGGAGCACTGGCACGGGCTGGCCGTCGTCGGTCCGCTCGGCAGGCGGGTGGCCGACGCGGCGGCGATGCTCGACGTGATCGCCGAGGAGGACCACCCCGGCGGGCTCTACCGCGACTCCGCCGACGCCGACCCCGGCCGGCTGCGGATCGCGCTGTCGTGGCGCACGTCGCTGGGCAAGCCGCCGATGGAGGCACAGCGCAAGCGGGCCGTGCTGGACATGGCCGACCGGCTCCGCGCGCTCGGTCACGAGGTGGTCGTGGCCGACCCGCCGCTCGGGGTCCGGCCGACCCCGCAGTTCCTCATCCGCTTCCTGCGCGGCGTCGCCGACGACGTCGCCGCGCTGCCGCATCCGGAGTGGCTGGAGCCGCGCACCCGCCGGATCGCCGCGGTCGGCCGGCGGATCCCCGACAGCATGCTGGCCAGGACGCGCGCGGCCGAGCTCGACCTGGACGGCCGGATGCGCACGTTCTTCCGCGACTTCGACGTGGTCCTGCAGCCCGGCTGGACCGGCCGGCAGCCGCGGATCGGGCGCTACCACGGCGCGGGGGCGGCGCACACGCTCGCCGGCGTGTCGATGGGCATCCCGTACTTCCCGACGTGGAACGTGCTCGGCTACCCGGTCGCGGCGGTCCCGGCCGGCCGCGACGCGATCGGCCTGCCGATGGGCGTGCAGCTGATCGGCCCGGCGTTCGGCGAGCACCGGTTGCTGTCACTGGCCGGCCAGGTCGAGCGTGCCCACCCGTGGGCGGGTGAGCGGCCCTTGATCTAGACCGGCCCTACTCGGTCGGGGGCTGCCACGGTGGCTTGGCCCAGTCCCACGTCGGCATGGGCTCGGGCACCGACGGGGACGCGCCCGGCGCCGAGAAGACCACCGCGAGCCGGCTGC
This sequence comes from Actinophytocola sp., assembly GCF_009379765.1. GTDB lineage: Bacteria > Actinomycetota > Actinomycetes > Mycobacteriales > Pseudonocardiaceae > Actinophytocola. The sequence goes on from NZ_WHTD01000272.1 coordinate 4,908, forward strand.
CCCACTCCAGGTAGCCCACCAGCGACGCGCGGAACTCCGGGTCGTCCGGCACACCCACCTCGTCCGCCGTGTCGAGCAGCAGGCCGACCCAGCGACGCCGCTGCGCCTCGGTGATACCCCGCCCCACGTGCCTGCTCACCATGTGGGGATGCCCACCGCGGGTGGACGAGTACGCGGGAGGTCCGCCGAGCACCTCGCCCACCCACGCCGCGACGTGCCGCGCGTGGCCGGGATCCATGTGCCGGAACACCGGCTCGAGCACCTCGTCGTCGAGAACGTGCCGGTAGAACGTGTCGAACAGCTTCTCGAGGGCGACCGCGCCGCCCATCCACTCGTACAGGGTGGGAGGCGCACTCATGGTCGCCAGGCAACCACGGCCCGGGTGGGCCGGCAACCAGCATCGCTGTCGGCGAAAAGCCGGCAGACATGGGCCGATACCCTTGGTGCCGTGAACTGGACTGTGGACGTTCCGGTGGACACCCTCCCCGAGTTGCCGCCGCTACCGCCCGACATGCGAGCCCGCCTGGACACCGCGCTGGCCCGCCGCGCCTCGCAGCAGCCGGAGTGGCCCAACCCCGAGCAGGTCCGCCAGGTGCGCACGCTGCTCGAGAGCGTGCCGCCGATCACCGTGCCCTCCGAGGTCGACCGGCTGCGCACCAAGCTCGCCGAGGTCGCTCGCGGTGAGGCGTTCATGCTGCAGGGCGGCGACTGCGCCGAGACCTTCGTGGACAACACCGAGCCGCACATCCGCGGCAACATCCGCACGCTGCTGCAGATGGCCGTCGTCCTCACCTACGGCGCCAGCATGCCGGTGGTCAAGGTCGCCCGGATCGCCGGCCAGTACGCCAAGCCGCGCTCCAACGGCACCGACGCGCTCGGCCTGCCGGTCTACCGCGGCGACATCGTCAACTCGATCGTCCCCACGCCCGAGGCGCGGGTGCCCGACCCCGGCCGGATGATCCGCGCGTACGCCAACGCCGGTGCCGCCATGAACCTCGTGCGCGCGCTCACCGCCGCGGGCGAGGCGGACCTCACCAAGGTGCACGAGTGGAACAAGGACTTCGTCAGCAACTCGGCCGCGGCCGAGCGGTACGAGACGATCGCCACGGAGATCGACCGGGGCCTGCGGTTCATGGCGGCCTGCGGCGTCGAGGACTCGTCGCTGCACACCACCGAGATCTTCGCGAGCCACGAGGCGCTGCTGCTGGACTACGAGCGCGCCATGCTGCGCCTGGACCACGCCAGTGACGACAAGGCGAAGCTGTACGACCTGTCGTCGCACTTCCTGTGGGTCGGCGAGCGCACCCGGCAACTTGACGGCGCGCATATCGCGCTCGTGGAGATGCTGGCCAACCCGATCGGCGTCAAGATCGGCCCGGGCACCACGCCGGAGATGGCGGTGGAGTACGTCGAGCGGCTCGGCCCCAACAACGTGCCCGGCCGGCTCACGCTGGTCAGCCGGATGGGCAACGGCAATGTGCGCGAGCTGCTGCCGCCGATCGTCGAGAAGGTCACCGCCTCGGGCCACCAGGTCATCTGGCAGTGCGACCCGATGCACGGCAACACGCAC
>NZ_WHTD01000251.1 GCF_009379765.1 Actinophytocola sp.
GGCGAGCCCGGCGGCCCCCTCGAGGACGTCCAGTGCGCCGGTGAAGCCCTGCCCGGCGGCGAGGGCGGCCAGGGTGCCAGCCTCGGCCGCGTGCCCGGCATGGAGCGGCTTGCTCATGGAGTCGGACCGGAAGGCCTGCTGCAGCCCCGACGCCATCGTGGTCGCGGTCGCGAGCGCGTGGGCGGTCCTTTCCTCGTCCAGCTCCAGCAGCGTGGCCACGGCCGCGGCCGCCCCGACGGTACCGACGGTTCCGGTGGTGTGCCAGTAGCGGTAGTGGGCCGGCTGCAGCAGCGCGGCCAGCTTGCCGCCCACCTCGTAACCGAGCGCGACGGCGGTCAGGAAGTCCCGACCCGAGCGGTGCAGCTGCTGCGCCACCGCAAGCGCCGCCGCCACCGTCGGCGACCCGGGGTGATAGATGCCGTCGCGGTAGATGTCGTCCATCTCGACGGTGTGCGACGCGGTCGCGTTGATGAGGGCCGCGTTGCGCGCCGAGGTACGGCGACCGTCGACCACCAGCCCGCTGTCCGGGGCACCGTCGCCGCCGGCCGGAACCAGCACGTCGGTGAGGATGCGCGCGGGGGGAAGGACGGCGCCCGCCACCGTCGCCCCCATCCAGTCCAGCACCGCGCGGGACGCGGCCTGCACGGTGCGCTCCTGCAACCCCTTCTCCCGAGTGGCCCGGAGATACTCGGCGACGTGGTGTGCTACGGACACGGTGCTCACCTCAGAACTGGGACTCGTACTGACTCGGGTCGATGTCGGCCTGAACCACCAGCGGTCGGGAGAGGTGTCCCACCCCGTCCATGGCCTTCTCCAGCTCGGAGGCGGTCGAGACCCTGATGCCGTCGCAGTCCATCGCGGCGGCCAGCCCGACGAGGTCCATCCCCTCGATGCGGGTGGCCGTGCTGGGGAGTGACTGCGCCATCTGCTTCAGCTCGATACGGTTCAGGCTGCCGTCGGCGAAGACGACGACGGCGAGGTTCTGTCCTCGGGCCGCCGCGAGCCGCAACTCCGTCGCGGTCATGGCGAAACCCCCGTCACCCACCAGCGCGATGGCCGGCCGGTCCGGTTCCACGATCTGGCTGGAGACGGCGGCGGGCACGCCGAAGCCCATGGACGACAGCCCGTTCGTCATCAGGACACCGCGCGGCTCGTGGGTCGTCCAGCCCTGGCCGACGAGGAGCTTGTGCGATCCCACGTCGCAGGTGACCCGGGTGTCCCGCGGCGCCACCTCGCGCACGACGTCCACCACGTCGGTCGGATTGAGCCGACCCCGCTCGCGGCCGGCGTAGTAGGCGTCGCGCAGGCGAGTGCGGTGCCGGGTCACGTCGCGCTCCGACCAGCGCGACTCCCCGGGCCAGCTCTCTGCCAGCCAGCGCAGCAACCCGCGGACGTCGCCGACCAGCTCGTGCCCGGCGAAGTAGATCTGGTCGGAGTTCTCGACATCGTCGATGTGTACGACCGGTGTCTTCACCGTCCACGGCTTGATCAGCTCGACGGCATCGAAGCCGACGGCGACCACAGTGTCGGCGCCGGCGAGAAGGTCCCAGAGGACGTCGTTGCACGCCATGTCCAGCACGCCGGCGAACAGCGGGTGATCCTCGGGCATGACCCCCTTCGCCATGGGTGAGACCACGACCGGCAGCCCGCCCGTCTCGGCGAGGGTACGGAGCTCGTCGCCGGCCTCCGACCGGACCGCGCCGATCCCGGCGAGGACGACCGGCGACCGTGACGACCGGAGGTGCGAGAGAACCTCGTCAGCCGATCCCCCGAAGATCGAGGGCGCGGCCGCGGACGGGCGAAGCGGGGGGATGCGGACATCGCTGTCGGTCGCGCGCTGCTTGAAAACGTCCCCGGCGCAGGTGAGGTGAACCGATCCCGGCCGGGACGCGCAGGCGAGCCGGATCGCCTTCCGCATCGTCGTACCGACCGCCGACGCCTCGATCCTGCCGGCCCACTTCGTCACCGGCGAGAAGAGCAGCTTGTGGTCCACCACCTGGTGGGTGAAGAATTGTTCCCGGCTGGTCTCGATCTGGCCGGAGATCGCGAGCATGGGGACGCGGTCGAGGTACGCCGCCGCCACGCCGTTGACCAGCGCGGTCGACCCCGGACCGAGCGTGGACAGGCACGCGCCCGGCCGGCCGGTCACCATCCCGGCCGCCTCCGCCATGAAGGCGGCGGTACCCTCGCGCCTGGCCAGGACCACCTGCGTGCCGTTGGCCCGCGCGGCGTCCATGAACTCGATGATCGGGTCGCCGGGATACGCGAAGACCTCGTCGATCCCGGCGGCGCTCAGGTAGGCCGCGACCACCTGCGCGGTGGTGGGGTCCCCGGTCGTCGCCGCGTTCATCGGGCCGCCGGCTGCCCTGCCGTCGCGGGCGTGAGCAGCTGCCCCGAGCCGGGTTCGGCGGTGACCTTGCCGTCCTCCATGATCACCTCGCCGCGCAGGATCGTCATGACCGGCCGGCCCGTGGACGCGAAGCCCTCGCTCGGCATCCAGCCGCACCGGTAGTGGCTGTGCTCGGCCCGCAGGACCTCCTCGTGCTCCATGTCGAGCACCACCAGGTCGGCGTCGGCGCCCGGCATGATCGCGCCCTTCTTCCCGTAGTAGCCGGTGAGCTTGGCCGGACCGGTGCAGCAGAGCTCGATCAGGCGTTCCAGCGTCATCACGCCCTCGTTCACCTTGGTGAGCACGAGCCGGAGGTACTGCTCGATGAACGGGCTGCCACCGGGTGCGGTGTACATGTCGGTCCAGCCGACCTCCTTCTCCTCCTTGGTGTGCGGGCCATGGTCGCTGCCGATGACATCGATGGTGCCGTCCAGGATCGCCTTCCACATGGCCGGGTCGTCGTCCTCCGGCACCCAGAACCCGAGAGCGTACGGGCCCTTCTCCTCGATGTTCTCCCAGCTGTTGGTGACGAACATGGCGAAGGGATTCGCCTCGGCGGTCACCGTCTGGCCGGCCGCCTTGGCGTCGGCCACCATCCGCACCCCCTCCCGGGTGGAGAGGTGGAGGACGTGCAGGCGGGTGCCCGCCGACCTCTGCATCTGCAGGATGCTGGCGATGGCGGTGTTCAACACCACCCCGTCGCCTCCGCGCAGCGCGCGTGCGTAGGAGCGGAAGTCGGTGCCCCACTGCGCGCGGCTCCGCTCGACGAACAGCTCATAGAGGTCGTGGTTGTGCGGGTGCACGTAGAGCGGGAGCCCGGTCTCCGCGACCGCCTCGAACACCCGGTAGAGCACCGCGTCGCTGGTCAGCGACGTGCCCGGCGGGTGCGGGTAGTCGCGCCCGATGTCCTTCATCATCCAGACCTTGAACGCCGTCGCGCCGGCCTCGGCCAGGTCCTTGATGTTCTCCGGCACCACACCGGACGCGTTGTGCCCGAAGTCCACGACCGCCTTCTTCGAGGCGTTCTCCAGATGTGCGCGGAGCCGCTCCGGCGTCGTTGTCGGCGGGTCGACGTTCGGCATGTCGAACACGGTCGTCACGCCGCCCGCCGCCGCCGCGCGGGTGCCGTGCTCGTAGTCCTCCTTGTGGGTGTACCCCGGGTCCCTGAAGTGGCAGTGCGTGTCGATCAGACCCGGGATCACCGGCCGCTCTCCCGCGGTGACGGTCTTGACCGCGGAGACCGCCTCGCCGGCCGGGAGCACGGCCTGGATCGTGCCGTCCTTGACGGCCACCTGCCCGTTCACGGTGCCGTCGGGCGTGTAGATGCGCTGCGAGTGGACGACGAGGTCGTAGGTGGGCGCTTCGGACACGTGAGCTCCTCTGTGATGGTGATCGTGATGCGCCGTCACCGGCGCGCGGCGGTCACGGCTGCCTCTCTTCCCGCGATCCGTCCGAAGACCGCGCCGTTGGTGAGACCGCTGCCTCCCGGGTAGTTGAAGTAGAAGATCCCGCCGACCAGCTCGCCACAGGCGAAGAGACCGGGGATGGGCTCGCCCTCCTCGTCGAACACCTGCGCCGACTCGGAGATCCGGAGACCGCCGAAGGTGAACGTGATGCCGCACGTGACGGCGTAGGCCTCGAACGGCGGTTCGTCGATGCGGTTGGCCCAGTTCGTCTTGTCGGTCGCGAGGCCGCGCGTGCGCCGGCCGTCCTTGCGGTTGGGATCGAACCCGACCGAGTCGTCCACCGCGGCGTTGTACTCGTGAACCGTCCCCAGGGACGCGTCGGGATCGACCCCGTCCATGTTCTTGACCAGGTCCTCAAGAGTGTCCGCGGTCACCTTGGTCACCTGCTTGATCCGGTACTCGTCCCGCAGCAGGTGCACGACCTTCCGGTCGAAGATCTGCCAGGCGATCTGTCCAGGCTGGGCGAGGATCTCGTGGCCGTACTTGGCGTAGGTGTAGTTGCGGAAGTCGGCCCCCTCGTCGAGGAACCGCCGCCCGTCGGAGTTGACCATGATCGAGAAGGGGTAACTGTGCTTCTGGAACCCGTCCCCTACGGCGAGGTCTCCGAACGGCGGGGCGTTGAACTCCCATCCCACCGCGTGCGCGCCCGACCAGTTGCCCCACGGAGCGGCACCGATGTCGAGCGCCATCCGGATCCCGTCGCCGGTGTTGAACCTGGTGCCGCGAACCTTCGCGAGGTCCCACCCCGGCCCGAGGTAGCGGGTACGCCACTCGGGGTTGGCCTCGAAGCCCCCGCAGGCCAGTACCACCGCACCGGCCCGGATGTCCTCGGTCCTGCCCCGCGAGCGGACGGCCACCCCGCGCACCACACCGTCCTCGTGCAGCAACGAGGTCGCGCGCGCGTTGTACCGGACCTCGGCGCCGCCGCTCTCGACGACCTTCATCAGCGCCTCGACGAGGCCCGGCCCGCCGCCGTACGTCTCCAGCGTGAGTCCACCCCAGAACCGGAAGCGTCCGCCCACCTTGAACGCCTGGCGACCGTAGATGGGAAGGAAGCGCACGCCCTTGCCCCACATCCACCGGAGCGTGTCGAAGCTCTGGCTGACCAGGATCTCGGCCAGGTCGGGATCCGCGCGGTGCTCGGTCACCCGCGCGATGTCGTCGAAGTAGGCCTCCTCGGGGTAACTGCCGAAGTCGGTGCTCGCGACGTCCTCGTCCGACAGGTCCGGTACCAGCTCCTTGATGTCCTCCACCCCGTTGTACGCGACCCGCATCGCGCCCGCAGTGTACGTCGAGTTACCGCCGCGCTCCTCGCGCGGGGCACGCTCCAGCACGAGGACCCGCGCACCGTTCTCGAGGGCGGACAGGGCTGCGCACAGGGCGGCGTTGCCCGCGCCGACCACGACCACGTCGTAGGAACCGTCCAACGCATCGCTCCCGTCTCGTCGACCCTGTATCGCACTGTATACGGCCGTACACCCCGACGACAAGGGGCGAGTCACTTGGGTTGGGTCACGAGGTCCACGAGGGCCGGCTGACCGGTCGACGCCACGACGTCCGCGGCCCGACCGATCACCTCGGCGGCCTTGTCCGGGTCCTCGATCGGGCCCTCGGCCCACCAGCCCTGGGCGCGCGCGATGGCGGAGAAGTCTGGCGCCGGCCCGGTGATCTCCATCCCGACGTAGGCGTTCTCGACCGGCCGGCCGCGCTGTCGCGCGACGACCTCCTGGTGCTCCCAGTCGTTGTGGTAGGCGCGGTTGTTGACCATCACGGTCAACATGGGGATCTTGTAGTATGCCGCCACCCAGAGGCTGCCGAGGTCGAACATGAGGTCGCCGTCCGGCTGCAGGTCGACGACGAGCCGGCCGGTTCCGCGGTGCGCCAGGGCCACGCCGAGCGCGATGCCGATCTGGGTGGCGGTCCCGAGCGAGTCTCCCGGATGCCGGTACGCCGCGTCGATGTTCCAGATCCGCCTCGCCCAGCCGCGCGAGGTCCCCGCCGTCAGCACCCAGTCGTAGTCCCGCACAACGTCCCACGTCGCACCGGCCACTGTCGACGTGGCGAGCGGGGTGAGCGAGGCATCGGCATTGCGCTGCTCCTCCCACCGTCGCCGCTGGCGCCGCCCGAGCTCGGCGAGGCGGGCCCGCCAGGCCGCCCCGACGGGCGCGTCCACGGGCGGCCGTCGGGCCACCTCGGTCCGGACCACGTCGACCAGGTGCGGGAGCGCGGCGACGGTGTCGGCCGTGACGTCCGGCGACACCGCCAGCAGCCGCCCGAAGTCGTGCGACCAGCCGCGGACGCCGAGGCTGGAGAACCCCAGCGACATCAGGCGGGTACCGGGACGCAACCGGGAGACCGTCGAACGGCTGGCGGAGTCGACCGCCGTGACGACGGGCTCCGGATCCTTGCAGTCGAGGAAGAGCACGAGGTCCGACTCCTCCACGACTCCCGACACCCCGGTGAGGTTCAGGTCGTGCGGCTGGGGCATCGACAGCCGGTTGCCCGTGTCGACGACGGCGGATCCCACGAGGTCCGCGAGCTCGGGAAGGAGCTCGAAGCAGCGCGGGTCTCGGCCGGCGAACCCCGCCACGATCACCGGGCGCTCGGCGTCGAGCAGTGCCGTCGCGAGTGCGGCCATCGCGTCCCGGTCGCCGGTCGGCGGAGAGGCCGGAGGAAACGCCCCCGGTCCGAGCCAGTCGATCTCGCCGTCCAGCTCCTGCTCCTGCAGGTCCGCGTCGAGCGACACGTAGACCGGCCCGGCGGGGCCGGATCGCGCCACGTTCCACGCCCGAATCAGCGACTCCGGGACGGCGGCCACCGATCGCGGCTCGTCGTCCCACTTGACGTAGTCCCGTACGGCGTTCCCCTGGACGTTGGCGCTGTGGTACCAGTCGATGGACGGGCGCCGCTTCGAGGTGTCCGCGGGTCCGGAGCCGCCGAGCGCCAGGACCGGCACCCGGTCACAGAAGGCGTAGTAGAGCCCCATGGTGGACTGCAGCAGGCCCACCAGGTCGTGCAGGATCACCGCCATGGGCCGGCCGGTCGCCTTGGCGTAGCCGTGGGCCACCCCCACCGCCACCTTCTCGTGCTGGCACGTGAGAATCGACGGCCCGCCGCCGTTCCAGTTCACCAGCGAGTCGTGCAGCCCCCGGAACGACGCTCCCGGGTTGAGACTCGCGTAGGGGACCTTCAGGGCGCGCAGCACCTCCGCCATGAGGTCGGAGCCGTACTCCGGCGCGCGTCCGCTCACCGGATGAGCGACGAATCGATACCCGCCGCGGCCATGAGCGGCTTGACCTGCTCGCGGAGCAGCCCCGCGAGCGGCAGCGTGAGCCCGGCGCGGTCGCCCATCTCCAGGACGATCTGCATGTCCTTGTGCGCCCACGGGATCCGGTGCATGTCGGCCCAGTGGGCGAGCGGCCAGTTGGTCCCGCTCGACCGGAGCAGCGCCGGGATGAGCGCGTCGCTGTTCACACCGTGCAGCTCGCCGAGTCGCAACGCCTCGTGGTCGGCCGCCAGGGCCGCCCAGAGCAGCATGTTGTTCAGCGCCTTGCCGACCATCCCGGCACCGATCGGGCCGAGGTGGAAGATGTCTGCCCCGCACGGCGTCATCGAGGGGCGCACGCGTTCCACGACGTCGGCGTCTCCCCCGACGAGCCACACGAGGTACGCCTCCTCGGCGCCGCGCTCGCCCTGGCACACCGACGCGTCGACGAAGTGGACGTCGCGAGCCGAGCACTCGGCGGCGAGGGCCTTGGCCTGCTCCGGGGTGACCGTGCTGGCGACGACGACCACGTCACTCGCGGACGCGCCGGCGAGAACACCATCGTCGGCCATCAGGGCGGACTCCACCTCGTCGAAGAACCCGGGCATGACGTACGTGATGTCCGAGCGCTCCGCGACCTCCCGGCCCGAACCGGCCGCCGAGCACCCCAAGGCGACGGCGCCCTCGACGGCCTCCCCGCTCGGGTCGTGGACCGTGACCTCAAAGCCCGCGTTCACCATGTGCCCGGACATGGGACGGCCCATGCGTCCCACTCCGATGAAGCCGATCTGTTCCGTGCTCAACTCTCACTCCGCCCTTCGTCTGTACCGCCGCTCGCCACGGGTTTCTTCGGGTGGTCGTAGGAGTGACGCAGGGTCACACCCGCGAACGGGACCTCACCGGCGCGGACGACCAGGTTGTCGAGCGCCTTCTCGAACATGTCCTCGGCCGCGTAGTCGAACGGATCGCCGATCCGCGCCTCCTCGTCGCCTCCCCGTTCGAGCGGGTTCTCGACGTACCACCGGGCGGTCCGGCGTACGGCCTCCTCGTACGGCACCTTGTCGGTGTAGCCGAGCTGGTCGCGGATCTTCGAGCTGTCCAGCAGCTTGTGGTGCGTGGGCGGCGGCCCGTCACCGTATATCGCCTCGAGGTTGCGGCCGACCGCCCAGAAGTAGCCCGGCAGCCCGGCCTCGCGCGGGTAGTTGACCAGACGGACGTCGGCGTCCATGGCCGCCGCCAGCGCCAGCGCGCGCTCGGCGTCGGTCGGTGTCACCTCGTCGGCGACATGGTAGATCTGGCCCGCGGACTCCCGAGGCTTGTCGATCGCGAGCAGCAC
>NZ_WHTD01000076.1 GCF_009379765.1 Actinophytocola sp.
CCACAACCCGAAAGGCCCTCGACACAGCCGGCACACCGCAGGTCGGCGGAGCGAACACGCCCATACACGCCAACACCACCAACAAGATCAACAAATCGAACGCAAGATCATCCATCAGCGGCGTGAAAGACCGAGGCTAGGTGGATCCGTGGGCTGGATAAAGGCACGTCGCGAGGCGAAGCGTGTTGAGGCGACCAAATTTGGCCTCCTCTGGACGGCATCCCTTCAGTGTCTGGACTCCCTTGGGGCGGCTTGGGAAGAGGCGCGAGGGACGCGCCAGGCCTGGCCGATTCTGTTCGAGTACGCCCGTTACGGCACCGAGTGCTGGCATTCGATCGTGCAACATCGAGTGCCCGGTGATCCGAACCTGGACTTCGACGGTGGCGGGCTGACGTTCTACTTTCCCAAGGAATTTCCCGACGGGCAGATCTTTCAATGGGCGGACCGCGTGCGAGTCGATCGACAGAGGGTCGTCGGTCTCGTGCTCGCGCACACGGAACTGTGTCGGGACGTGAGTGCCGGCCTCGATCACCAGACCATCGGCCAGTACGTCGATCACCTGGAGTCGTACGCCGGCTGGGCCCACCTAACGCTGAGGCAAGTTCTCCCGGTGTAGGGCACCTCGCTTGCCTAGCCGGAGTCAGCGGGAGGAGGCAGCTCGGGGGATCAGTACGACGCCGACGCAGTGTCCGTGTGGGTCGCCGGGCACAAGGTCGGTCATCTCGGCCGCGAGGACGCGCAGCGGCTGCGACCGGGCCTGCTCCGGCTGCAGCGGCTCCACCGGCGGCCGATCGCGTTGCCGGGGGTCATCGTCGGTGGCGGGTCGGCACCGAACCTCGGCGTGTTCCTGAACTTCGACGCTGCCGAGTTCGGTGTTCCGGCAACGCGGACGCGGCCGCCGAGGACAGGAAACCTCAGAACGGGACTGTCGAATGCCGTCGAAACCGACCCTGCCGACGACCGGTACGACCTGGGCTGGCTGCACACCCTGCCGGACGACCCGGCGCAACGCCTGTGGCGGCTGCACGAGCTGCTGCGTACGGAGACCGACATGATCAGCCGGCACTAGGCCATGTCTCGTGGATCTTGGATCGTGGTATTCGCGCCCAGATGCCCCCTGGCCGCGTTGTCGAAAGGCCCGAATACAACCCGGTATGCGCAACCTTCCTCCGCCTTGCCAGGAGCCATCTGGATCACGAATCCCATCGACCAAGACCCACGAGACACGACCTAGGTGTCCGCCGAGCTGGAGTCCACTCTGTACGGACTGCGCGACACCATGCCGACCGCCCTCGACGAGTACGGCGCAGCGTGCCGGCGGCACGACTCGGAGATGGGCTACATCGTGCCCGCGCTGCTCGAGAAGTTCGGCGTGGTGCCGCACCTGGACACCTACCGCCAGGCCGCGATCCGCCACCACAAGGCCAAGAACCCGGCCCTGGCCCTGTGGTGGGCCGAACGCGGCATCGCGTGGGTACGGCGACCACCCGGCGAACCCCGACGCGCTGCTCGACCTCCACAAGCGCGCCGGCACCTACCGCACCGCGGTCGCCCGGATCAGCTAACCCGCGTCCGGATCCTCCGCCGGCCACTGCGCACTCCTGGCCCGACGAGCTACCTCCTCCGGGGTGAGTGCGCTCTTCGGGTGATGACTCAGACACATCGGACTGCGGAGCCGCTGGAAGCGAGATCCTTCGTTGGCCGCGTAGAAATAGCCGGGTTTCAGCGCGCCGATATTGGGAATCCGACCTCCTTTGGCCTGCGCCATGTCCTCCGCCGCCTGGATCTGCACCGGTGCGTTCAGCTGGCCGATGACCAGCGTCGACGTGTTCCCGGGAATGCTGTTGTTCAGGCCTTTCGGCTTCTGGGTGGCGAACATCAGCCCCAGGCCGTACTTTCGCGCCTGTGCGGCCAGCATCAGCGTGCTCTGCGTACTCGGCGTGAACGCACCCGCTGGCGCCACGATCTGCGCCTCATCCATGACAAGGAGGCTTCCGAGCGGGCGATCGCCCGCCGGGTTGTTCTTGATCCACGCGAACAGCTCCAGTTGCAACTGGTTGACGAAGCTCTGCCGTTGCTCATCCGAGGACAGGCCGATAAAGCTGATCACCGAGATCCGAGCCCGCTTCCCCGCGGACGGGGTCAGCAGCAGGCCCGGGTCCACCGCCACGCCGGCACCACCGAACAACGCGTCGTTGACCTTCGCTGCCCGCAAGGATTTCGCCAGCTCCGCGGCGAGCTTGGGCGCATCGTCGAGGCTGCTCACGCCGTCCGGTAAGTCAGCAAGCACCGAGATGAACCCCTCCAAGCTGCGCTCGCCTCGGCGAGCATAAGAGGTCAGCGCCTCCCGCAGCACGGCCCTGCTCCATTTCGCCTTGTTGTTCGCCCCGGTGACGTTGGCACGAGGAACCAGGCTGGCGACGGCGGCGTCAACCGCGCCGTTGAACTCATCCGGATCGTCGCGGACGCTGGCGAAGTCCGGAAGCGGCTGGAAGCTCAGCGGGCGGCCGCTCTGCCGACCCGGCGTCCAGACGACGAGCTCGGTGCCGGAGATGTACCGGGTGGCACGCCCAGGGTCCCCGGGTCCCCAGTTGTCTGGCGGTGTCGGCCAAGGGTCGCCGAGACGAGCCAGGTCGTTGTTGGGATCGAGCACGATCGACGACACGCCGCGAAGTGCGCACTCTTCCACCAACCGGCGGATCAGCACGGTCTTGCCTGACCCGGTGCCGGCGAAGATCGCGGTGTGCTTGCGCAGTGACTCGAGTGTCACCCTTACCGGCGTGCCGTCGGCCACGTTCTCACCGATCACGATGGACAGGGGATCGTCCGACCCCGTCGGTGCCGCCTCCGGCTCCGTCCACACCGCCGTCGACCGGCCTGGCTCAGTGGGTATCACAGCCGGCGCGGTCCGCACGGTCGGCGGGTCGTCGGTCGACGCGTCGACCTCCTTGCCCAGGATGTTGTCCAGCAATTCCGTGCGGCTCGCCGGCTTCCTCGCGACCAGCCACGGTTCAAGTCCCGGCGGTTTGTCCCTGAGCAGTTCCTCGAGAGCGCGGAACGTTCGCAGGTCGTCATCGGTGATCGGGCGATCCCTGCCGCCGGACTCCTTGAGCAGCGCGACCTGCTGCGCGGTGACCCGGCCGTGTGGCCAGAGCGAGTTGCGCAGGATGACCAGGTCGCGCGTGCCGTCCGGCCGCAGGCCCGCTTCGGTGTGGGCGTTGCGGAGCCTCGTCTGCGCGGCTCTAGGGTTCGAGTGTGCCACCGCGCGGAACGACCAGTGCGCCTCGTCGTCGGTCTCCTCATCGAGATTTCGGCGCAGTCGTGCGTGTAGTGCGGGTTGTGGGCCACCCGGTGTCGGATCGAGGGTCCACTCCAAACCACTGTCGCCGTGCTCGACCATCCAGGCCGTGAGTCCGGCCGTCAGCAGCGCCGGCATCACCCGGCTCTCGGTCGCCGGGTCGAGCGCGGACCGCACGTCCGCGTGTTGCTTGAGCTCGGTGTACCGGCGGTCCAACGGATCCAGGTCAAGCGGCGGCGCCACCACCTCGTCCAGCGACGCGACCTCGGAGTCCAGCCTGTCCAGTTCGGACACCTGACTGGTCCGCAGGCAGTACTGCACGTGCGTGTGGACGCGCCTGAGCAGCGCGCGTGGAGTGAACTGGTTCCCGATCCCCTCGAACGCCCGCTCCGCGACCGGCCACGTCGGATGCGGCGGCACGAAGCCGACATCTTCGTAGGCGGCGCGGAGCCGCTGCGTCACCAGCGCCCGGGCGATTCCCGCGTCGGGGATCCGCGCGAGGATGCCCACCTCGCTGAACCGGTCAGCGGCGGTGCCGATCGTGACTTCCTTGAGCCGCAGCCAGGTACGCGGGATGCAGGACACGAGGGTCATCGCGCGGCGCGTGTTGTCGCGCAGCGCCATGAGCCCGTCAGCGACCTGTGCCAGGTTCAGGTAGCTCGGATCCTCCGGCCGGTTGTCGATCGAGTCGATCTGGTCCACGGCGAATACGGTCGGTCCGATGAGCGCGAGCAGCCACGACACGTCCCGGACGACGCGGTGCGGATCCCTCGGGCGCAGCCGTATGCCCCACTCGGCGAGATCGGTCTGGTTCGGCACCTCGAACGTGGTGAGGAAATCCTCGCCCAGCGGACTCAGCGACAAGTCTGACGAGGCGAACAGGACCAGCGCGCGCAACGTCTCCTGGCACTCCTGGGCGACCTGCATGTCCACTTCACGCAGGGCCAGCACCAGGTCGTCGAGGTCCTTCTTGGAGGGTCGGTCGACGCCGGTGATCCGCGCCGCCTGCCGGGCCGGCAGGCCGACCAGCGCGGCCAGCCGGCTCAACATGAGCGAGAGCTGGGTCTGTCTCCTCTCGTTGGTGCGCATCAGGTCGCGCCGGATAGCGTGCTCCATGCTGGGCCAGAACGCCCTGCCCTGGTCGAGATCCACCAGGAAGAAGTAGCCGTCCTCCAACTGCACCTGACGCCGCACCCAGCCGAGCAGGTGGGTCTTGCCCGAGCCCCGCTGGCCCTGCAGCACGAGTCCGATCGGGCTCCCAAGGTCCGGTCCCTTGGCCTGCCGCAGCCCGGCGAGCACCTCGCGCTCCATAGCGACGTGCATGCCATCGACGTGAAATCCCGACCTACCCCACACGTCATCCGGTGTCCATGCCCAGTTGAAGCGCAGCGCGGCGAGTGCGCGCTGCTCGTCCTCCGTCATGCTGGACCGATCGACAGCAGGTGGTTGTTCTCGCCACCGATGCGCAGTGCTGCGTCTCGATCCGCTTGCGTCAGCGACCGTTGGTCGTCGTCCGGCGCCAGGTTCACCTTCGGGTCCTGGTTGAGTCGCCGGAGCGCCTCGTCGACCTTGGTGCGGGATGCACCGTTGAGGTCGCGACGCAGGGCGGTAAGGCTGATCCAGTCACCCGGTTCCTTCGCCAGCTCGTCGTATGCCGCACGGATCCGATCATCGAGGGTGCCTGCCTCCTCCGGATGGAACAGGTCCGCCAGGCCCCGCTCGGCGCGTTCGAGGTGGCGGCTCAACCCGGCCAGGACGGCGTACAGGGCGTTGCCCAGCGAGCCTGCACGGGGCGGGCGACCGGCGGTGAGCTCGTCAGCACACCAGCGCCAACCTCGGTCGGTAAGTTCGTGGACGAAGGAGCGGCCGACCTTGCGGCTCTCGACGAGGCCGAGGTCGTTGAGGTACCGGCGCTCCTTGCCGTCCAGGCGAAGGCCGTGCAGCCGGTACAGCTCCGGGTTCGAGAGCTCACGCGCCTCGCCCAGCAGCGCCAGCATCGCGGCCCGCTGCGCGTTTCCCAGCTTGTCGTCCGGCATTCCTGCTCCCTTGTGATGATTGATCAGCCGAGCACTTCGAAGTCGTTCTTGGCGGTGGTCAGTTCCGCGCGTTGGGTCGTTCGCGACAGGACTCCCTTTGCGCGGACCCGTTGTCGGGCCTGGTGGGCGGCCAGCGCGGCGTGGTACGCGTCCTGGTCGGGCAGGCGAACCCACAGGACGCGGCGGTTGCCGTGGGTGCCCGCCACCTGGCCGCGGATCCTGACCCGCCAGCGGTCGGCGCGACCCGGGTCGTCGTGGAGGCTTTCGATCGCGCCGGTCACCGTCACTTCGGCCGGCTGGTGGGACTTTCGCAGGCGGCGCGCGGCCGCGGCGATCAGCTCCGCGGTGCCCTCCCCGAAGGCCACGGTCGTCGCCGGGAGGTCGGCCGGGATGCCGCGGGCCCAACGGAAGCCGATCTCGAACGGGGTGCGGCCGTCGTCGGAGAGTCCGGCCAGGCCCTCGCACAGCTCTGCGGACACGCCCGCGGTCACCGTGTCGTCGAACGCCGAGAGGTCGGCCACCGCCGCCGCGTCGCGTGCGGCCACCGCCGCGTCGTGCAGCTGCAGCGACACCCGGCGGGCCAGTTCCGGCTCCTCGTCGAGAGGAACCCGTGCGGTGAACACATAGCTGCCCGCCCGGGTCTGGCCGAGCTGCACACGGTCCACCAGGCTCGTGACCGTCGCGGACTCCTTGCCCGCGAAGGCGAAGTGCGGTCCGTCGATCACCGCGCGGGTGGCGGAGCGCACCACGGTCAGCATGCTGTGCACGGCGTGCAGGCCGGCCTTCAACGTCGTGAACCCGCTCTGCACCCCGGCCGGGAACGTGCGGTACCAGTGCTGGTCGGCGAGCGGGGAGCTGATATCGCGCGCGATCTCGTCCGGCGACCGCTGCTCGACCGTGGCCAGCACCCCGACGAGCTCCCGCACGCGCAGCTCGCCGTCCCCCATGCCGTCCCGGGCGGGCACGAGCACGTCGTAGGAGTCGTGCGACCAGACCGCGGCACCGCGCCAGCCGTCCGGCCGCCGCCGCCAGCCGGTGTGCTCGAGATAGGTGGAGATGTCTGCGATGGTCAGCGCGCCGTTCACCCGGCGCCGACCAGGGTCGAGTCGAGCAGGCGCAGCAAGGACTTGATGGTCAGCACGTTGCCGAGCGGCACCCTGACATTCCGCCGCCGCGCCGGGTTCGGCTCCTCGACCAGGTCCTCGTCCTCGAGCGAGAGGAAGTAGGCCAGGTGGCGCAACGTCATCCCGCCGGGCTCGAACAGCGCGTACTCCTCGCGCTCGCGCGGCACGGACACCAGGAACAGGTAGCGCGGAACCGTGTAGTCCGGCCCGGCGAGCCAGTTGAACTGCTGCTCGTTCAGGCCGTCGAAGTGCCATTCGCCGCTGACCGGGCGAGGCCTCGACCAGGACTTCACCTGCACTTCTATGGCCGGTGAGCTAAATCCGCCCGCGCGGCCCGGATAGCGAAAACCAAGGTCGATTCCGACCCGGTCGAGATCATAGGTGAACACGAGTAGCCCGGCGGCGGAAGCCAATGCGCGAATGTAGTCCTGGCCGAACTTTCCCTGATGGTTGTGCGCGTCCAGCACGCGTCCTCCCGCCACGCTCGCAAAAAGAACCGCGTGGCGAACCTACGCCCGCCGCACAGCCGATGTCAGGTACGTCTACCCGGATGGCGCAGTCGTTTCAGTTCGCGGCCAAGAAATTCCGTGATCAATTTTCTCAGCGCCAGATGGCGCATTCCACGCCGTCGCTGAAGATCTCGAATTCCTCGGGGAATGACCGGGCTTTTCCCTGGTGAACGCGCCGCGCGGTCCACGCGGCGACGGCCGCGTCGAGGACGTCGTCGACCGCGGCCCGCTCCCCCGCGACGCCGAGTGAGTCGGGGATCACGATGCCCTCGTCGGCGAGCAGCCGGCGGCGGAGCGCGGCGCCGGCCCACGTGCTCTTGCGGATGGTGAGCGAAGCGCCGGCGAGCTCGGCGAAGCTCACCTCGGGGTGCACCTCGACGACGCGGCACGGCGCGCTCGACCGCCAGAGGTCGACCTCGCGCACCTTCGGGAGGATGCCGTACGCCTGGATCGACATGCCCTTCCCGGTCAGCTCGACGTTGTGCTTGCTGGCGTCGGCGTGCCTGGGGAACTCGAGCGCGGTGCGGACCGGGGTCATGAAGACCGAGGACGCGAGGATCGTGCCGACCGCGCCCCGGGCCGCGAGGTCGGCGGCGCGCTGTCCCTTGTCCGGCAGGCCGATCGGGATGTCGATGGCCACCACGTCGAGCGGGCCGTCGGACCACGCGTCCGCGACGAGGTCGCCGATGGTCCTGGCCTGGTAGGCCTCGACGTGGTCACCGGTGAGGGCGATGCCGACCCAGCCGGCTTTGCAGGCGTCGACACCCAGTACGCGTTCGGTCATGCCGGGTGTGTCGTTCCCGACCTGCCAGGCGTACCGGAATGTGACACTTGATCAAACCATGTATCAGGTCGGGAGGTCGATGGTGGACAGGCGAACTCTGTTACGCGGCATGGTGATCGCGACCGGCACCGGTGTGCTCGGCGCGGGCGCGGCGAGCGCGGCAAGCTTCTACAACCCGTTCAGCGGGTACCGGATCACCGGGACCTGGCAGGACCACCTGAACAGCGGGTCGCTGGGCGGGATCGACTACGGCATGAACGTCGGCACGCAGCTGCCCGCCGCCGGCGGCGGGACCGTCCGCAACATCCCGGACAACGGCACCGGCGGGCACACCGTCACGACCTACCACGACAACGGGTACCGCACCCAGTACATGCACCTCTCGCGGTTCGTGCTCGCCGACGGCGCGGTGGTCGGCACCGGCGGGATCGTCGGCCTCTCCGGCGGGCAGCCCGGCGCGCCCGGCTCCGGCAACTCGACCGGGCCGCACCTGCACTGGCACATGATCGATCCGAACGGCACTCGCATCAGCCCGCTCGACTACCTCGGCGGAGGCGGCGGGGGCGGGCTGCCGAAGACCGCCACCGAGCAGGACGGCATCCCGGGCACGATCTTCTGGCAGCGCGCGCAGAACTGGCTGCGCATCGAGTCCGGCTACACCGGCCCGATCGACGGCGTGCCGGGCCCGAACACCTACGCCGCGGTGCAGCGCGACATGCGCGACCACCACGGCTACGCCGGGCCCATCGACGGCGTGCCGGGACCCAACACATGGGCCGCGGTGCAGCGACTCGCCGCCGCGCACGGGTACACCGGACCGATCGACGGGGTCATGGGGCCGAACTCGTGGCGCGGCTTCGCCCGGTTCCTCAACGAGGATCGCTGGGACTAGCCAGCTTGGGTCGTGTCTCGTGGATCTTGGTCGATGGGATTCGTGATCCAGATGGCTTCTGGCAAGGCGGCGGAAGGTCGCGCATACCGGGTTGTATTCGGGCCTTCCGACAACGCGGCCAGGGGGCAGCTGGGCGCGAGTACTACGATCCAAGATCCGCGAGACATGGCCTAAAGCAGCGAAGCCTCCAGGCCGCCGTCCAGGACCAGGGCCGTGCCGGTGCAGAAGGAGGACCGCGGGCCGGCCAGGAAGTGGACCGCCTCGGCCACCTCGGTCGGTGTTCCGTAGCGGCCCAGCTTGCGGGTGATCAGCGCGTCGAAGCCACCCGGGCCGAGGTGCTCGTCGATCGCCGGGGCGGTGGCCCGGACGAGGTCGGTGCCGATGAAACCGGGCACGACGGCGTTGACCCGGACGCCCTGGTCGCGCAGCTCGATCGCCGCGGTCTTCGTCAGGTTGACCACCGCCGCCTTGGCCGCGGCGTAGTGGGCCATCAGCGGCGAGCCGGCGTTGGCGGTGACCGACGCGATCGTCACGACCGAGCCGCCGCCCGCCGCGATGATCGCCGGGGCGGCGTGGCGGATCGCGAGAAAGACGCCGTCGAGGTTGACCGCCATGACCTCGCGCCACGCGGCCAGGTCCATCGCGAGCAAGGGTGCGGGGGCGCCGACGCCGGCGTTGGGCACCATCACGTGCAGGGCGCCGAACCGGTCGACGGTCTGCTCGACCAAGGCCCGCACCTGGTCCTCGGCGCGGACGTCGCAGGTATCGCGGTGGCGCCGATGTTGTCCGCGCTCTTGCGGGCGGCCTCGGCGTCGATGTCGGACACGACGACCGTCGCGCCGGCCGCCCCCAGCCGCGCGGCGATCGCGTGGCCGATGCCGCGGCCCGCCCCGGTGACGATGGCAACCCGGCCGTTCATGCGCTCAGGATCGCCGGGGCGGCGTGACACCTGGTCGAATTCACCTCGGAGGTGGGCCGTGCGACCGGAGCCCGGACAGGTGCTGCACTTCTCGGCGGACCCGACGATCACGCGGTTCGCCCCGCACGTGGCGGCGACCGCGCAGGTGCCGGAGCCGTACGTGTGGGCGGTCGACGCCGCGCGGGCGCCCGACTACTGGTTCCCGCGGCAGTGCCCGCGCGCGATGGCGTGGGTCGACCCGACGACCACGGACGAGGACCGGTCGCTGGTGCTAGGGCACGGCTGGCGGACCATCGGCCGCGCGATTCGCGCCCAAGCGGCTCCTGGCCGCGTTGTCGCAACGGCCGAGTACGACCCGGTACGAGGCCATTGCTCCGCCTTGCCAGGAGCCACCTGGATCACGAATCCCATCGACCATGATCCGCCAGACGCGCCCCAGGCCCGGGCGGCGGCGAGCGCGTGCACGCGGTCGAGTACGGCTGGCTGGACGCGATCCGCACCGTGCGGCTCTACGCCTACCGGCTGCCCGCCGACCGGTTCACGCCGATCGGCGCCGAGGCCCACGCGCAGGTCGCCACCGAGCCGGTCGAGCCGCTCGGCCCACCCGAACCGGTCGGCGACCTGCTGGCCCTGCACGAGGATGCCGGCATCCAGCTCCGGGTGCTCCCAAACCTGTGGCCGTTCTGGGACATCGTGACCACGACGACCCTCGGCTTCAGCGGCGTCAGGCTCCGCTTCGCACGCCCCCGGCCGCGGTAGGACCGCGACCTCGAGTCCACTGTGGAGTCATCCGGGCAGGACGGTGGACAGGCGGCGCAGTCCCTCCGCGATCTCGTCCGGGGTGTTGGTGGTGAACGACAGACGCAGCGTCGCGGGGTCCGGGTCGGCCACGAAGAACGGCGCGCCCGGCACGAACGCGACCTGCTCGCGCAGCGCGGAACGCAGGATGGCCGCGGTGTCGACCGCGCCGGGCAGGCGCAGCCAGATGAACATACCGCCGTCCGGATCCGTCCACCTGGCACCGTCCGGAGTGGCGTCGGGCAGGGCGGCGATCATCGCGTCGCGGCGGGTTCGGTACTCCGCGCGGAGTCGCACCACGTGACCGTCCAGATCGGACGACTCCAGGTAGATGGCGGCCGCGGCCTGGTCGATCGTCGACGTGTGCAGGTCGGCCGTCTGCTTCGCGATCACCAGGGTCGGCATCAGCAGTGCGGGCGCCCGCAACCAGCCCAGCCGAAGGCCGGGCGCGCAGATCTTCGACAGGCTGCCGAGGCTGATCACGCGGTCGGTGGGCGCGGCACCCAGCGCGGGCAGCGACTCGCCGCGGTAGCGCAGCTCGCCGTACGGGTCGTCCTCGACCACCCACAGGTCGTTGGCCGCGGCGAGCGCGGTGACCTCGAGCCTGCGGGCCATGGTGAGCGTCCGGCCGGTCGGGTTGGCGAACGTCGGCACGAGGTACAGCAGCGTCGGCTTCTCCCGCTCGATCACCTCGGCCAGCGACGACGGCACGATCCCGTCGTCGTCGCTCGCCACCGGGACCACCCGCGCGCCGACCATCTGGAAGCACTGCAGCGCGGCGAGGTAGGTGGGCTCCTCCACCGCGACGACCGAACCCGGTCCGAGCAGCGCCGTCGCCACCAGGGTCAGCGCCTGCTGCGACCCGGTGGTGATGAGCAGGTCGTCCTCCCGCGTGTCCAGCCCGCGGCCGGTGAGCCGGGTCGCGACGAGCGCACGCAGCGTCACGTTGCCCTCGGTGGGCGCGTACTGCAGGTTTCGCCGCGCGCCCGGCTCCTCGAGCGCCTCGGCGAACGCCGCCCGCCAACCGTCCACATCGAACAGCTCGGGTGCTGGCAGGCCGCCGGCGAACGAGATCACCTCGGGCTGGGCGGTCAGGGCCAGCAGATCCCGCACCGGGGAACTCTCGGACGTTCTCGGCGAACGGGTCAAAACGGACGGACGCACTTCGGCTCCTCACACGTCGAACAGGGGTCCGCACACAGGGCGGTGGTGCCGCACGGGTGCAAGCGAAAAGAGGCTGCACTGGTCGAGGAGCCGTCCCCCACAGCATACGCACTGGTCGCCAATCATGCGCCTGAATAACATGGTCGGCGACCACCGAAAGGAGCACGTCGTGACCGACACACGCCCGGACGCGCTACGCCGGCTGGACCCATTGACCGGCCGATGGGCGGTGACCGTGCACATCGGCGACGCGACGATGCGGGGGCAGGTGAGCTTCGAGTGGCAGGAGGGCTTGTTCCTCGTGGCGCGTTCCACCACCGAGCACGCCGTGGTCCCCGACAGCGTCCTGATGATCGGTGTCGACGACACCACCGAGGCGTGCGCGGTGCTCTACACCGACAGCCGCGGCGTGCACCGGATCTACCGGATGAGCGTGGCCGACGGCGTGTGGCGGCAGTGGCGCGACGCCCCGGGGTTCGCCCAGCGCTTCACCGGCACGTTCGCCGACGGTGGCGACACGATCAACGCCGCGTGGGAGAAGTGCTTCGACGGCACGACGTGGGAGCACGACTTCGACATGACGTATCGCCGGCAGGGCTGACCCCTCCTGGGAGTCAGCCTGCCGGCGGCGGTGCGGCCAAGCTCAGTTCTCCTCGGCCCACCGCTCGGCCACCGAGCTGTCGTACAGCGACGAGCCGGTCTCCAGCAGCGTCTTCAGGTCGCTGAGCACCTCGGCCCAGCCACCGCCCGCACCCTCGACCGTGCCGGCGACCTGCGCGGCGGTCTGCGGCGCGTCGTGCACGTCGTGGGTGACGGTGAGCGTCGTGACGCCGTGCTGGCCCTCGCGGATCTCGTAGGTCAGCTTGGTGTGGGCCTCGTCGAGCCAGGTCGGCCGCCAGGTCTGGACCAGCTTGTGCGGCGGGTCGACCTCGACGACCTCGCCCTCCACCATCAGCTCCGGCCCGCCCATCGCCTTCATCTCCTCGCTCGCGAGCGCCTTGAACTCGCCGCCCTGGCGCAGGTCGTAGGCGGACCTGCCGCCGTAGCCGTACCGCTGCGTCCACTCCGGCTTGGTGATCGCGTCCCAGATCGCCTGCGGCGTGGCCTTGATGTAGACGCAGTGCACCTGGACGGTGGTGGCGGTCTCGGTGGTGGTCATGGGTTCCTCCAACAGTGACTTCAGATCGGCGAGGGCCGACACCTGTGGCTCGGTGTACTTGTCGATCCACCGGTCGTGGATCAGTCGGATCGGGACGACGTTGAGGAAGTGGAGCTTCTCCCGGCCGGACCGGCGGGTGGTGACGAGACCGGCGTCCTCCAGCTGACGCAGGTGCTTCGCCACGCCGAACCGGGTCATCTCCAGCTCCGACTCCAGGTCGGTGAGCGTCCGACCGTCCTTGTTGAACAACCGGTCGAGCAGGTAACGCCGAGTCCGGTCAGCGAGCGCCTTGAACACCCTGTCGTCGTCGGTCATGCCGGAAGATTATGTGACCAAATGGTCACGTATCAACGCCTCGCGGCGACTCGGTTGCCCACAACCGGCCCGGCTGTCCACAGCCGACCCGCGATCGCCCGGAACCGTCGGCGCTGGCCGATAGGGTGAAACCAGGGGTCCCCCAGGCCGGCGCGGACAGGTCTGAGCAGCGGCGTTCGCATTCGCAACCGGGTGGACCGGGCTCCCGGGCCGCCATCCTCGGCGCGGCGGGATCGCCCGATCGGCTCGGGGCCACGGCGGCTGGTTGGATGAGTCGGGTAACGCGAAGCAATCCAGAAGGAGACCCGCATGGCCCTCGAAAAGCCCGTAGTCGACCCCATCGGCGGTCCGCCGCCGGCTGATCTGGTCGTCGAGGACATCACCGTGGGCGACGGCGACGAGGCCCAGCCCGGTCAGAACGTGAGCGTGCACTACGTCGGTGTGGCCCACTCCTCCGGCGAGGAGTTCGACGCCTCGTGGAACCGGGGCGCGCCGTTCAGCTTCCCGCTCGGTGGTGGCCGGGTCATCGCCGGCTGGGACCGGGGCGTCGCCGGCATGAAGGTCGGCGGCCGGCGCAAGCTCGTCATCCCGCCGCACCTCGGCTACGGCGACCACGGTGCCGGTGGCGCCATCAAGCCGGGCGAGACACTGGTGTTCGTCGTCGACCTCCTGGGCGTTCGGTAACCCACCCGAGCCGTCGTCGCGACTCAGGGCGTGAGTCGGTCGACCAAGGGCCACAACGCCTTCGGGTTCTCGACGTGGGCGTTGTGGCCCAGCCCGGCCAACGACGCGAAGTCGGGTTGGAGCTCACGCAGGTGCTCGCCAGGGGACATCGGATCCGACGACCCCGCCGCCAGGATCGCCGTGCCGCGGCACGCCGCCAGCAGACCCGGCACGTCCGGGGCGCCGACCCCGAACACCGCGGTGTCGAGGGTGAGCCGCCAGCCTGCGGACTCGGTCACCCCCGCGTCGAGCGACGGCAGCCGACCGTGCAGGCCGGCCACCTTCAGTGCGCGGTCCATGGCCTCCGCACGGGTGCCGAACACCTTGGCCGGGCGCGCCGCCAGCTCGGCCGCCTTGGCCAGCTCCGGCTCGGACCAGCGGACCTTGATCCCCAGACCGCACACCGCCGGCACCGGCATCCCGAACCAGCCGCTCGCGAGCGTCAGCCCGAGCACGCCGCCCAGCGAGTGCCCCAGCACCGCCACCGGCCGGCCCGGCTCGAGCACCCCGGCGAGCGCCGCGGCCAGCGCGCCGAAGGAGTAACGCGCGAGCGGCGCCGAGCGGCCGTGTCCTGGCAGGTCCGGCACGAGGATCTCGCCCGCCCACCGGCCGCCGAGCGACTCGACGAGCCCGTCCCACACCTCGCCGGTCGCGCCGAGGCCGTGCAGGAGGAGCAGAGCGGGGTCGCCGGATCCGTGCCGGGCGAGGAACACACCATCGGTAGCCACGACCGATGATCGTGCCGTACCGGAGGGTCCCGGTACAGAATGGCGGCATGTCCGTTGACACCAGTGTGATCGTCGATCCCGACACCTACCTCACCGGCGTGCCGCACGAGGTGTTCGCCGACCTGCGGTCGGACTCGGCGGTCGGCTGGATGGACGAGCCGGCCATCGACTCGTGGCCCGCCGGGCCCGGTTTCTGGGGCGTCGTGCGGCACGCGGAGGTCAAGGAGGTGATGCGCAACCCGACCGTCTACTCCTCATACCTCGGCGCCACGCAGATCACCGACCCGCCCGACGCGGCCACGCTGGCATTCGTCCGGCAGATGATGCTCAACCAGGACCCGCCGGAGCACGCGCGGCTGCGCAAGCTCCTCACCCGCGCGTTCACCCCGCGCGCGATCGCCCGGCTCGAGGAG
Source organism: Actinophytocola sp. (assembly GCF_009379765.1). Lineage (GTDB taxonomy): Bacteria > Actinomycetota > Actinomycetes > Mycobacteriales > Pseudonocardiaceae > Actinophytocola. The sequence goes on from NZ_WHTD01000076.1 coordinate 14,863, forward strand.
AAGATCGACGGGTGGGCCCGCGGCCTCGTCGAGGACGTCGCGGCCCGGGGTGAGTGCGACTTCGCCACCGACATCGCCGCCGACCTGCCGCTGCTCACGCTCGCCGAGCTCTTCGGCGTGCCCAGCGTGGACCGGTGGCTGATGTTCGACTGGAGCAACAGGGTCATCGGCTACCAGGACCACGAGTACGCGCTCTCCTCACACGCCCAGGAGGACGGCTCGACCGAGATGGCCAGGCGGGCGCTCGCGCTGCGACCCCGACCCGACGCCGACGGCCGGCTGCCCGACCAACGCACCCGCGGCGGCATGCCCGACCTCTACGCCTACGCGCACGAGCTCGGCGAGTACAAGCGTCGCAACCCGGGCGAGGACATCATGTCGAACCTGATGCGCGAGGTGGGCGACGGTGACGACGAGGCCGGCGGGCGGGTGTCGGTCGGGGAGTTCGAGAACCTCTTCTGGCTGTTCTCCGTGGCGGGCAACGAGACGCTGCGCAACGCCCTGCCCGGCGGCATGTTCGCCCTGCTGTCCAATATGGACCAGTACAGGAGGCTGCGCGCGGACCGGACCCTGTTGTCCACGGCCGTCGACGAGATGCTCCGCTGGTGGTCACCCGTCATGCGGTTCCGCCGAACGGCCACGGTGGACACAGAGCTCGGCGGCATCCGGATCCGCGCGGGCGACAAGGTCGTGGTCTGGTTCTCCTCCGCCAACCGGGACGAGCGCGCGTTCGCCGACCCGCACCGGTTCGACGTCGCCCGGGCGACCAACGACCACCTGAGCTTCGGCCACGGCCCGCACTACTGCATCGGCGCGCACCTGGCGAAGGTCCAGATGCGGGCGCTGTTCACCGCGCTCCTCGACGTGCTCGGCGAGGTCGAGCCGGCCGGCGACCCGGTGCGGCTGCGGTCGAACTTCCAGAACGGCATCAAGCACCTGCCGATCCGCTGGACGCGCTGAGCGGCGCCCCCGGCCGGACCGAGGGCGCCGCGTCGTGGGTCAGCTCAGCAGCCGCCGCAGTTGTAGTACGTGATGTCCCAGTGGTTGCCTTCCAGGTAATAGATGTTGCCCGCCCCGGACCGCCACTTGCTGCCGCCGATGTAGGCGAAGTTGCCTTGGATGTAGCCGTTCAGGCAGCTGTTCAGGCTCGTGTCGAGCTTGTAGCCGTTCCAGTGGCTGTACGTGCCGCTCGCGTGCCCGACCTCCGTGCCGCCGGTGACGTTGATGCCGCAGCCGCTGGCCGACTTGAGCGTCTGGATGCCTTGGATCGTCGCCAGGTTGACCTGCGAGAACGACGTGCACGTGGAGTTGTAGCGGTCGCTGCAGCCGCCGCTGGACGACCAGGTGATGTTCGACGACCGCAACCGCGAGGTCGCGTCGGCGTGGCTGAGCTTGGTGACCAGCACGCCGACCGAGGCCGTCGTGTTGTCGAACACCGGGTCGTGCTCCTTGGGCTGCACGGACGCCTGTGCGGCGGCGGTCGTGATCAGCAGGGCGGTCGCGGCGGACGCCGCGACCACGAGCGCTCGAACCAACATTTTTCGCATTCGATCTCTCCGTCCCACGGACGGCGGAACGCACCCCGACGACAATGATCCGCCGGCACGGAAACGCCGACCCGTCACTAGGAATTGAGCGATAGAAAGCGGCCCTCGGACCACGGCGGCAGGGTGCGCAGGGACTGTCACCGCGGCCGGCAGAACGCCTCCGCAGGAGAGAGTAATAGTTACTGACTAGATGTCATAGAGTACGCGGGGAAATTTTCCAACTCGTTCTTCCCACCATTACCACGGAAATCCACCACCGCGAGCGCAAGGGCCACAAGGACCAACGCGACAGCGCCGAACAGCGCAACGGACAGGCCGACGGGATAGCGACCGGTCGCCCCGACCGTGGCGTAGAAGATCGCGGCGAGCGCGGCGGTACCCACCGCGGTGCCGACCCGCTGGCCGGTCTGCAGCAGGCCGCTCGCCACCCCGGCCATATCGGTCGGCACGCACGACAGCGTGATCGTCGTGTTCGGCGAGATCACCGCTCCCCCGCCGACGCCGGCGACCAGCAGCGGCAGGGCGATGGCGGGAACCATGTGCTCGGGGTCGACCAGCGGCGTCGCCACCGCGGCCGCCGCGAGCCCGAGCGCCACCAGCACCAGCCCGGCGATCATCAGCCGCCGGCCCCACCGGTCGACCAGCCGCCCGGCGAGCCACGCGGACACCGCCGAGCCGAGCGCGAACGGCGTCACCGCGAGCCCGGACTCCAGCGGCGACATCCCGAGCCCGGTCTGGAAGAACACCGCGAACACGAGCCAGATCCCGCTGAAGCCGCAGAAGTAGACGGCCCCGAGGGTCGCGCCCGACGGGTAGCCGGGGGTCGCCGTGAACAGGCGCACGTCCAGCAGCGGCGCCCGCTCGGTGGCGACCCGGCGGCGCTCCCAGCGCAGGAACGCCCAGCCGAGCGGCACGGCGACCACGAACAGCCACCAGAACCGTTGCAGGCCACCGGCATCGGACTGGACGACCGGGAACATCACGCACAGCACGGTGAGCCCGAGCAGCACGATGCCCGCGAGGTCGATGTCGGATCTGACGCCGCGCGGCGGCGTCCTCGGCACGAACAGCATGGCGAGCACGAGGGTGAGCGCGCCGAACGGAAGGTTCACCAGGAACACCCACCGCCAGCCGTCCGGCTCGCCGAACGCGTCGAGGATCAGCCCGCCGACCACCGGTCCGGCCGCGGTCGAGACGCCGATGGTGGCGCCGAGCAGGCCGAACGCGCGGCCGCGCTCCGCACCGCGGAAGAGATCCTGGATCAGCCCGCCGTTCTGCGGGGTGACCAGGCCGGCGACGAGGCCCTGCAGCAGCCGGGCGAGGACCAGCAGGAGCAGGGTGGGCGCGAGCCCGGCCAGCACGCTGGTGAGCACGAACCCGGACAGCGCGACCAGGTACATCCCGCGCCGCCCGAACGCGTCGCCGAGCCGCCCCGCCGGCCACCAGCGCGAGCCCGAACGTGAGCGGGTAGCCGGAGACGACCCACTGCACGCCGCTCGCCGAGGAGCCGAGCCCCTGCTGGATGGAGGGCACGGCGACGGTCACGACGCTGACGTCGAGCAGGATCATGAACCCCGCCGGCCAGCGTCACCCACAGCGCCCGCCAGCGGCGCGGGTCCGCGCCGGGCGGGAAGCCGGTGTCGCCGGCGGACGGGGTCACACCTTGATGTCTACCCACATCGGCATGCGGCCACCACCGAGCCAGGCCCGCGAGTCCAACACTCAGAACCCGCGAGTCCAACACCCAGAACCCGCGAGTCCAACACTCGGGGCCGCCGAGTCCGACATTCGGAGCCTCACGAAGATGCGGCTTCGGGTCCCGAACGTTGGACTCGCGGGTCCGGAGGGTTGGACTCGCGGGGTTGGTGGGTTGGACTCGCGGGGTTGGCGGGTTGGGGGAACGGTCAGGTGAACGGCAGCCAGGCCAGTCGGGTCAGCGCGACGACGTCCCCGCCGATGTCGGTGACCAGCATGCCGGCGTCGGAGATCGTCCACAGCTCGTCGCCGATCACCAGCGCCCGGCGCGGGGCCAGCGGCATGTCGCCGTACCGCTCGGCCACGTGGCTCACCATGCCGACCTCGCGGACCGAGGCCCCGTCCACCTTCAGCACCAGCGCACCCGCCGAGGGGTACCCGCCGGAGGGGTCGGTCATCCCGCCGGCGACCGGGATCACCACGAGCTGCTTGTCCGGCCAGTAAAGGAAGGCGTGCGGGTCGTTCTCCACCTCGGACATGCCGCCCGCGTAGTGGTACTGGCCGATCCGCTTGGCACCGCCCGGGTCCGACGTGTCGAACAGCGACACCTGGGTGCCGGTGACCCGGCCCTCCCCGGTCGCCTCCTGCCCGACGCCGAGCAACCGCCCGTCGCCGACCGGGTGCAGGTAGGCGGAGTAACCGGTGACCTTCAGCTCACCGGTGATCCGCGGCTTCGCCGGGTCGGACAGGTCCACCGTGTACAGCGGGTCGGTCTGCCGGAAGGTCACCACGTAGCCGGTGTCGCCGAGGAAGCGCACCGCGTAGATGCGCTCACCCTTGCCGAGCCCGTCGACCTGGCCCACCTGGGTCAGCTGGTCGCCCTCGCGGGTGAGCACGGTGACCATGCTGTGGCTGTCCGACGCGGTGCTGACCGTGGTGGCGATGCGCAGGTTGCTCTCGTGCTCGGACAGCGAGTACTGGTTGAGCAGGCTGCCTTCGACACCGCCGGACGCGACGTGCACCGGCTTGCCGGGATCGGAGATGTCGAACTGGTACACGTCGGTGCGCTGGCCGCCGCCGGGCACCGGCCGGTCGGTCGGGCCGAACCCGTCCACGCCGTGCGCGAAGTGGTCGTCGGCGATGTAGAGGTTGGTGCCGGTGCCGTAGACGGTGTTGCCGTCGGCGACGATGCCGACCGGGTCGCCGAGGCGGAGCGCCTGCCGCAGGTCGAAGGTGAGCACGGTGAGCATCGCGGTGCCGGTGTAGCGCTGCGGGTGGCTCATCGCCGAGCACTCGACGAGCTCGCCGCTCGACTCCTGGCCCGCGCCGCGCAGCTGGTAGCGCGGCACCCAGTCCTCAATGGACGAACGGGCGACGATGTTCTTGTTCTCCTCGGTCGCCTGGTCCGGCGAACGGGACTGGTCCGGGTTGACGAAGCCGAGCCGCGGGCCGGAGCGCACGACGACCCGGGCCACCGCGCCGACCTGGCGGGCGTCGATGTAGTCGCCCTCGACGTCGAGCGTGCCGACCACCTTGCCCGCGCCGGTGAGGTCGACGAGCACGATCTGCGAGCCGTAGGCCGGGTCCCTCGGCGGGGTCTCGTCCGGCGGCGGGTCCTTCGGTGGCACGGGTGCGGTCGCTGCCGGGTCGTCGGATGCCGTCGCGCCGCCGGCCGGCTCGTCCGGTGCCGTCCCGTTCGTTCCCGACGCGCTCGGCGCCGGCGCGTCGGTCGGCGGCGCGTCCGGCGGCGGGTCCGAGACCGAGGTGTCCGGTACCGGCTCGCCGGGTGCGACCTTGGTCGGCACGGCCTCGCCCGGCACGACACCGCCACTACCGCCGCCGACCCGGGGCATCGGCCGCGCCGTGACGCCCGTGGCGGTCAGCACGAGCGCGCGGTCACCGTCGAGCAGGAGCTGGGTGGCGTAGCCGCTCGGCAGCGAGAGCGTCGCGGTCTCCTTGCGGGAGGCCACATCCACGACTCGCAGCCGGCCGTCGACGATGCTGACGACCTTCTTGCCGTCGGTCTTCACAATGTCCGGTTCGTCCACACCGGACTCGTGGATGTTGGTCGAGGAGTGCTCCTTCGCGTCCGGCTGGGCGGCTCCCCCTTCGCCCGGCGCGGACTGCCGCCCGTCACCGCCTGCGTCCGCGCCGGGCGCGGCCTGGCGCTCGGCGCCCTTGGCCGGCGCCTGCCCGCCCGGGGCCTCCACGGGCGCGGCCTCCGCGTCCGCCGCGACCGCGCCGTCCTCAATGGCCACCGCGTAGTCGCCGCCGATCCCGTACGGGCCGATGTGGTCCGTCGCGGCCGACTTCAGCTCGGAGAGCGCCGACTCGCAGGTGTCATAGGCGACGAGCGTGACGGGGCCCGAGTCGAACCCCTCCGTCCGCTCCCCGTCGGCCAGCCCGACGATCACGGCGGTGCCGGCCACGCCGACACCCAGTCCAACCACCGTCGCCGCGGCGAGGGCGAGTCGTGGCCATCTCGGTAAGTCCCGGTTCATGCCGCAAGGACGGAGGCCCACCCTCGACGCGTTGCACGAGAACTGCTTGACTTCGCCGGTGCGACAGAAGCTGATCTCCGCGGTGGCCGGGGAGATACTCGCCCGTTCCGCGCGACGGGTGGCGGTCGACGGGGTGGACGGGGCCGGCAAGACCCACTTCGCCGACGAGCTCGCCGCCGAGCTGACCGGCCGGGGCGCCGCGGTGATCCGGGCCTCCGTTGACGGCTTCCACCAGCCACGCGAGCTGCGGCACCGGCGCGGCCGCGGCTCACCGGAGGGCTACTACCGGGACTCCTACGACTATCCGCGGCTGATCGGGCTGCTGCTCGCCCCGCTCGGGCCGGGCGGCACCCGCCGGTTCGTCCGCGCGGTGTACGACGTGCACAACGAGAAGCCGGTGCACCAGTCCCCGGAACGGGCCGCGCCGGGCTCGATCCTGGTCCTGGACGGCATCTTCACCCACCGCGACGAGCTGGCCCGCCACTGGGACTACTCGGTGTGGCTGGAGGTGCCGTTCGAGACCTCGATCCCGCGCGGCGCGGCCCGCGGCTACGGCGACCCCGACCCGGAGGCGAAGTTCAACCGCCGCTACGTCGAGGGCCAGCGCCTGTACCTCACCGAGTGCGACCCCCGGTCCCGGGCGACGGCGGTCGTGGACAACACCGACCTGGCCAACCCGGTCCGGGTCCGTTAGGTCGTGTCTCGTGGATCTTGGTCGATGGGATTCGTGATCCAGATGTCTCCTGGCAAGGCGGCGGAAGGTCGCTCACACCGGGTTGTATTCGGGCATTCCGACAACGCGGCCAGGGGGCAGCTGGGCGCGAATACCACGATCCAAGATCCGCGAGACATGGCCTAGTCCTCTTCGGACGGTTGGTCGACCTCCTCCGGCTCGGTGTGCTCGACCTCCAGCTTCCAGCCACCCGCCAGCGCGACCGCCGCCGAGGCCGCGGCGATCATCGGCCAGACCACCACCGCCACGATGCCGATCGTCAGCGGGAGGTCCAGCACCTTGCGGCCCTTGTCGGTACGCACCACGATGCGACGCACGTTGCCTTCGTGCAGAAACTTGTTGATCTTCTCGGTGAGCTCCCGAGCGCCGAACCCCTCTGCTTCCCTAGTCACAGCAACGACGGTAGTACGGTGGAAGGCAGCTTGGGCCTCGATCGGGGGAGGTCTCCACACGATGAAGTTCCGGCTGCTCGGGCCGGTGGAGGTGTTCGACGGCGACCGCTGGGTGGGCGTCTGGGCGGCGAAGGTCCGGTTGTTGCTGGCCACCCTGCTGATCCGGCCGCACCAGGTGGTCCCCATCGACCGGATCGTGCACGAGCTGTGGGGCGAGGCGCCGCCCAAGACCGCCGCCACCCAGGTGCACGGATACGTCCTGCGGCTGCGCACGCTCATCGGCGACGCCGACGGCCGGGTGCTCACCACCGTCGCCCCCGGGTATCGCCTGGAGACCGAGGACACCGATGTGGCCCTGTTCCGCGCCAAAGCGGACCAGGGCCACCGCGCCCAGCGCCCCGACGAGGCCGCCGAGCTGCTCGGGGAGGCGCTCGCGCTGTGGCGCGGCCCGGCGATCGCCGACGTGCCCGCCTCCGCCGCGATCGCCACCGAGGCCGGGCGGCTCGACGAGCAACGCCTCGCCGCGCTCGACGCCCGGGTCGACACCGACCTCGACCGCGGCCGGCACGCCCAGCTCGTCGGCGAGCTGGCGCACCTGGTCGACGAGCACCCGCTGCGTGAGCAGGCCTGGCACCGGCTCATGCTCGCGCTCTACCGCAGCGGCCGGAAGGCCGAGGCGCTGCGGGCCTTCCGACGCCTGCGCACCATCCTCGTCGACGAGCTCGGCGTCGAGCCGAGTGCCGGGGTGCGCCACCAGCGGCTGCTCACCGACGACCCCGACCTGGCCCGCACCCCACGGCGCGGCGCCGAGCCGCCCGCGGTCGTCGTGCCAGCTGCCCGCCGACGTGCCCGACTTCACCGGCCGCGAGGACGCCCTCGACGCGCTCACCACGCTGCTGGCCGACCGGCGGCCGGACGCGCCGCCGCCGGTGTCGGTGATCTCCGGCGGCCCGGGCGTCGGCAAGTCGACGCTCGCGCTGCACGCGGCGCGGCGGGCCGCCCCGGACTTTCCCGACGGCCAGGTCTACCTCGACCTCGCCGGCACCTCCGTCGAACCACGCGACCCCGCGGTGCTGCTGGCCGAGGTGCTGCACGCGCTCGGCGTCACCGGCGCGGCCGTGCCCGACGGCCTGCACGCCCGGGCGGCGCTCTACCGGTCGCTCCTGACCGACCGCCGGATGCTGCTGGTCCTCGACGACGCCGCCAACGCCGACCAGGTGCGCTGGCTGCAGCCGTCCACCGGGACCTGCGCGGCGATCATCACCAGCCGCGCGGTGCTCACCGAGCTGCCCGGCGCCGGCGATCCAGACGAACGAGGCGTTCTCGTTGTAGGTGTTCACCAGGTTGCGGCAGGTGTTCGGCGGGATCGTGTCGTAGGCGCCCTGCCAGTTGGAGTTGAGGTGGACCCGCGCGGTCAGGTCGTCGTCCTTGTTGCACGCCGACGCGGCGTTGTTCTTGACCTGGCCCTTGCCCGCCCCCGGGCCCACGAACCGCACGGTGGAGAAGTCCCTGACCCCGAGGACGAAGTCGGCGAGCGAGCCCTGGTGACCGCTGTTGTAGTACAGGCAGAACTCGCCGGACTGGCACACACCGTCCAATGCGGACCGCACACTCACGTCCTCGCGCTGGCTCGCGGGGCCGGGTCGGCCGACGCGGTGGTCGCGAGCGCGGTGAGCGGCAGCGCCGCCGCGGCGAGCGGCGCGATGAAGGCGATCTTGTTACGCACTTCTCCCCAATTCCTCTGCGTTCAGGGCAGATCTCGTGTCCTGACGCGTTGTCGTGGAAATCGACCAGGGAGAAGAGTGCTCCGGCCGGCTACATCTGGGCTAAGCCGCGCATAAGCGGCCGGGCTCAGCGCTCGTCGGCAGCGTGCTGCTCGGCGGCGAGGAAGTGTGCCACGTCCACCGTCGCCGGGTACAGGTCCCGGTAGCGGCGGTAGTACTCGTCGTAGCGGGCCGTGCGGTCGGCGACCGGCACGACCGTGTGCCCGGCCGGGTTCCACGCGTCCGGGTCGACGTCGACGCCCGTGGCCGTCGCGGCGAGCAGGGCGTCGCCGAGGCACGCGCCGATCGTCTCGGTCGGCACCTGCTGCTCCTCGCCCGTCACGTCGCTCACGATCTGGGTCCACAGCCCGCCCCGGGTGCCGCCACCGACCGCGACCAGCCGGCGCGCCCTGCCGCCTGCCTCGCGCATCACCTCGACGTTGTGCCGCACGCCGTACGCGATGCCCTCGAGCGCCGCCCGGTACAGCTCGGCCCGGCCGTGCGCCAGCGTCAGCCCGGCGATCATGCCGCGCGCGTCCGGGTCGAAGATCGGCGTGCGCTCGCCGGCGAAGTACGGCACGAGCAGCAGCCCGCGGCTCCCGGCCGGCACGGCGGCGGCCTCCTCGACGAGCGTCGCGAACTCGGCCCCGACGAGCCGGCGCAGCCAGTCGGTGACCGCGCCGGAGGTGGCCATCCCGGCGGCGAGCGAGCGGGTGCCGGGGAACACGCCGCTCGTGGTCCACAGCCCCGGATGCGGCGTCGGCGCCTCGATGACCTGGACGAGGAACATCGTGGTGCCGTACATGACCATCACGTCGCCTGGCTCGCGGACACCGACGCTCGTGGCCTCGGCCCACGCGTCGACGGTGCCCGCGGTGACCGGAAGTCCTTGCGGCAGCCCGGTTTCCCGCGCGGCCCCGGCAGTCACCGTGCCGACCACCTCGGTGGGCCACGCCAGCGCGGGCAGCTCGACTCCCGGCGCCACGACGGCGGCCCAGTCCCGCGCCCAGTCGAGCGCGTTCTGGTCGTACATCGGGTCGCACTGGCTCGCCGAGTGGTGGTCGAGCACGTACTCGCCGGTGAGCCGGTGGACGAGGTACGAGCCGGCCATCAGCAGCATCTCGGTCCGCGCGTACACGTCCGGCTCGTGCCGGGCCAGCCAGCGGAGCTTCGGGCCGACCGCCTGGGTGGAGAGCGGGGTGCCGCCGCGCCGCAGGATCTCCTCGGCGCCCAGCTCGCCCGTCAGCTCGGCGATCTCGGCGCCTGCCCTGGTGTCGACGCCGTACAGGATCGCCGGCCGCAACGGGTTCCCGGCGCCGTCGGCGGGCAGCAGGCACGGGCCGATCCCGCTGACCGCGAGTCCCGCCAACCGGCCGGTGTCGGTGCTGCCCGCCGCCCCGACCAGCTCCCGCGCCAGTAGTTCCCTGACGAGGGCCAGGAAGTCCGCCCACCACACGCCCTCGGCGTCGTGCTCGACCCAGCCGGGGTGCGGGGTGGACGTCCCGTGGTCGCGGCTCGCCCTGGCCAACACCCTCCCCCGGCCGGTGACGAGCACGCCCTTCGAGCTGGATGTTCCGATGTCGATGCCGAGATAGAGCTCCACGGGCTCTCAGCCCCGGGTGAACTCGTCGAGCGTGATGTCGAGCAGCTCGCACACCGCGCGCAGCTCGGCCCGCTTGTCGCCGGGCACCGCGTGGATGTGGTTGGCGCCGAACCGGGACAGGAACACCTCGGCCGGCGCGTCCAGCCGGGCGAACGCGTGCGGCCACTCCGGTGTGGACATCTTCGTCAGCGCCTCGGTGGTCGCCTCGTCGTAGTTCTCGAACTCGCCGAGCATCAGCTGCAGCCGGTAGCGGCCGTCGTTGCGGGTCAGCCGGGCGAGGGTCATCTCGCCGGGCGCGGCCACGTGGTGCACCGACGCGCCGCCGGCCGGGAAGAAGAACACCTCCGGGTAGAGGTGGGTCTTCGCGAGGTTCTCGGCCGGGTCGTCGCTGCGCGCGGCGAACCAGGTGGCGTGCTGGCCGGAGTTGCAGAGGTCCCAGATGTCGCGGTCGCCGTGGTAGTGCCGGACGTCGGCGAACAGCACCGGGGTCCTCGCCAGGTGCTTGAGGATCTGCATGGTCAGCGCGCCGTCCATGTCCGCCTCGGTGGCGCAGACGTGCGGCTCCTTGGGCCCGTTCCAGTCGTACGGGTCGTTGAGGAAGGCCTCGGCGATGTCCATGGTCGCGAAGTACTGGGTGAGCTCGGGCTGGCCCTTGATGCCGGTGAAGTCCAGGTGCCACTCGTCGATGAGCTCACGCATCGCGAGGTAGGAGCCGATCTGGCGCTCCAGGAGCTCCTCGGTGAGCTTGTCGCCGTCGTAGTGGACGGTGGCGAGCTGTTCGAGCCACTGCCGGGCCCTGGTCTTCTCGGCGGCGTCGGCCGCCTCGGCGCGCCGGACGATCTCCCACTGGTCGATCTCCTCGACGTCCACACCGAACACGCGCTGCCACTGGTCGGTGTTGGCGACCGCGGTGTTCATGCCCATCGGCCGGCCGCCGATCCGGCCGAACGTCTGGCCGCGCAGCGCCGCCACCGCGCTCGCGGCGGACGCGCGGACGCCGATCCGCTCGATCAGGGTCGCGTCCTCGGGGTCGCCCCACAACCGGGTGTGCGCGCGGCCGACCTGGTCGAGTGCGCCACCCGCGGCGAGCATGCCGACCATGCCGGGCTGGACCGGGTCGATGTTGGCGAGCAGGAGCAGCGGGCTGGTCAGCTGGCCGGCCGCGAGCATCGTGAAGTGCGGGAACGCCCACACGCAGTAGTGCAGGACGGTCAGGTCGACGTTCGCGGCCGCCACCTCGCGGGCCAGCGACGTGGCCAGGGTGTTCGAGGAGACCGGCTGACGTGCGCGGACCACCTCGTGGCCGGCCGCCTCCAGCTTCGCGACGAGCTTGTCCTCGATGGCCACGATGAAGTCGGCGATGCCGTCGTGGACGTAGTCGCGCCCGTCCGAAATGTTGATCACGCCGATACGGGCCACCGGTCCTCCTGAGCGACATCGCCGGGACTGTGAGTAATCGTTTTCTCAGAAACTATTCTCTGTGCGCGAGGCATGTCAATAGGTCGGTAGTGTCTGCGGCAGGGATGGGAGAGCGAGGCGGTAAGTGGCGACCATCAGCGACGTTGCCTCCCGGGCCGGCGTCTCCACGGCGACGGTGTCCAGGGCGTTGAACGGCAAGTCCACAGTGGATCCCGAGCTGGTGGCTCGGGTGCTGGCGGCCGCCGAGGAGCTCGGGTACCAGCCCAACGGGCCGGCGCGGAACCTGCGCCGGCAGGAGGCCGCGGTCCTGGCGCTGATCATCAGCGACGTGGAGAACCCGTTCTTCACCGCGATCGCGCGCGGGGTCGAGGACGTGGCGCACGCGGTCGGTTACTCGGTGGTGCTGTGCAACGCGGACGAGAACGCCGACAAGGAGCGACGCTACGTCGATGTCGCGATCCAGGAGCGGGTCGCCGGCGTGATCATCTCCCCCACGTCGACCAACACCAACGTCGACCTGCTGATCAACCGCTGCACGCCGCTGGTCGCCGTCGACCGCCCGCTGCCGGAGCGGACGAGCGACACGGTGCTCGTCGACACCCGGCAAGCGGCCCGGCAAGCCACCGAGCACCTGCTCGCGCAGGGCTACGAGCGGATCGGCTGCATCACCGGTCCGGCGGGGGTCCGCACGGCCGACGACCGGCTGGCCGGCTACCGGGACGCCCTCCGCGCGGCGAAGCACCGCGGCTCGCCCCGGTTGGTGCGGCGGACCGAGTTCAAGGAGGCGGGCGCCACCCGGGCCTGCCGGGAGCTGCTGGACCAGGCCGAACCGCCGGACGCCCTGCTGGTGGCGAACAGCGCGATGGCGATCGGCGTGCTGTCGGCGCTGCGCGCCCACTCGCTGCGCCCCGGCCTCGACGTCGGCGTGGTCGCCTTCGACGACGTCCCGTGGGCGGCCCTGGTGGACCCGCCGCTGACCGTGGTGGCCCAGCCGGCCTACGAGATCGGCTCTGTGGCCGCCCAGCTCCTGCTGGCCCGCATCGCCGACAACGACCGCGCCCCGACCACCACCACCCTGGGCGCCCGCCTCATCGACCGAGGCAGCTCCCACCGCACCTGACCGGAAACCCCGCGAGTCCAACCCCCAGAACCCGCGAGTCCAACGTTCCGGACCCGCGAGTCCAACGCCCAGGACCCGCGAATCCAACGCTCGGGACCCGCGAATCCCCCGATGATCACGTGAGTACCGTGCGTCAAATGTCTGCGAACGCTCCCTGGACCTTCGGCCGTGTCCTTTCCGGTCTGCTTGCCGTGATCGGTCTCATCGTCCTGTGTGTCGGGATGTTCCTGTCCTTCATCAGCGGCGACGGTGACAACTTCTGGGGCACCCAGGATGTCCAGCTCGACTCCCAGAACTGGACCTGTGACGCCGACGGGGTGTGCGAGACCAACATCCGGTTCGGCACGATCGTCGACAAGGGGACCAACTTCCCGGTGACGGTCAGCCTGCTCGGCGTCGGCCTCATCGGCGTCGCGGTGATGCTGCGCATCCGGCCGCAGGCCGACCCGGCACCCCAGCCTGCTGTGCCGGCCCAGCCCGTGCACCAGCAGCCGGCGCTCCAGCAGTCCACCTACCAGCCGCAGACCCAAGGGCAAACCCAGCAACAGCAGCCGATGCCGGGCTACGGGCCACCGAACGGCGGGCGCTGACCCCGCTGGGGCGCGACGCCGCCCGGACCTCGACGGCCCGGTGGCGCCCGCCCCAGTCGATCAGCCGCGCGACAGCGCCCGGTAGGTGGCCGCCGACCATGCGGGCGAACCGGAAGCCGGCTCGATCCGGACGTCGATCGAGGACCGGCCGCCGGTGGCCGAGCGGGGCAGCTCGAAGCTGTCCTCCTGCCACCGGGAGTGCTGGTTGCCCAGCGGCTGCAGCCACTCCCCCACCCGCTTGTCGTTCACGTACACCGTCGCGCGCTGGTACGCCTCGTTCTGGTCGCCCAGCCGCAGCAGGCGCACGCCCGCGTTCGACCGGTCGACGGCGAGAGTGAACGACACCGGGCCCGTCGCCGACGTGGCGCCGCGGGACACCGGCGCCGTGTCGCCGACGCCCTCGAACGTCGACCCCAGCGTGCCCCGCGTCTCGCCTTCTGCGCGGTAGCCGTGCCCGGCGCGGCTCGCGTCGTCGGCGAGGTCCACCGTGTCGGTCTCGGCCAGCGACGCCGCGGACCGGCCGTACCAGTACGCCGTCGAGCTGTAGTCGGCCGGCTCGTTGTCCGCCGGGCCGTGCTCGATGTCGAACCGCAGCGCCGAACCGAACGAGACCGCGTCGCCGACCATCAGCCGGTACGCGCCGGTGCAGTCGTAGCGGCAGCCGTCACCGTCCAACTCGTACGCCGGGTTGCCGGCCAGCGGCATCGTGTAGGTCGTGCCGTCCCGGAAGTACCAGCCGGACTCGTAGAAGTCCTCGCTGCCGGTGCCGTGGACGGTCGGGCTCCGCGCACCGTCCACATAGACCCGCTCGTCGCCCTCGAGGTAGTTGCGGCGGTTGCCGGCCGGGATGTTGCCGCGCATCGCGTGCGTCACCCCGTAGAAGACGCCGGTTCCCTGCGCGGTCAGGAAGCTCCACGACTCGTCCGGTGTCGTCGGTCCACTGTGGTGGGTGGCATGGAAGTGACCGAGTGAGCCGGAGGCCAGGCCGGCCGCGACGTCCCGGTCGGGTGCCGAGGTGACCTCGACGACGGCCCCGGTGATCGGCACGCCGCTGCCGTTGACCAGCTCCACGGTCGCGCTCTCCGCGTAGGGCATGGCCCACCAGGCGGTGTACCACCCGTCCGCCGTCGCGTCGATCGACGTGAACAGCGTGCGGGTGTCGTACTCGCCGAGACCCGAGCCGAAGAACTCGCCGACCGGGGCGTCCACAGTGGCCTGACCGTCGAACGTGACGCGCAGCCGCGCGCCGGCCAGCACCGCGTCGGACGCGGTCAGCTCCGCCGGGTCGACCGGGTAGCGGTAGACCCGCGACCCCTCCCAGCTCTGGTTGCGGACGGTGTAGCCGTGCGCCTGCTCCTCGTCGCCGGGAAGGGCAGCTGCGAAATCGATTACTCAGACGCTAAGGGGTGGCGATCCGCAGTGTCAAGCGTCACTCCGCGCACGAATGCGCACGTCCGTGCTAATCTGGGTGCATGCCTGCCCCGTTGCGTAGTGCGCTCGCTCGGGCCGGTCTGCGCGTCGACTCGGACGAGTTCCTCAAGCTGGTCGAGGAAGCCGCGGATCGGCTCAACCCCGCCGATCCGGCCCCTGCCGAGTACTTCACCGACTCCCAACGCGCCGCGCTGTCGGACGTGGGGCTCGACCTGGCTCCGCGGCGCGACGGTGAACGCGACCCGCGCGCGCGGGCGGTCGCCCTGCAGGCCGTCCTGCGCGACACCGCGCTCACCGTGGCCGGCGCGGCCGAGCGGATCAACGTGGACACGAGCCGGATCCGCCACCGGTTGAGCGCCGGCAAGCTCATCGGCTGGAAGGACCGCGGCGAGTGGCGCCTGCCGGTGTGGCAGTTCACCAACGACGGCGTGTTACCCGGCCTCGAGTCGGTGCTCGAGTCGGTCCCGGAGGACCAGCCGCCGCTGGTGGTGGCGGGCTTCATGACCACGCGCCAGGAGGAACTCGCCCTCGCGGGCGACCCGGCGAGCCCACGGGACTGGCTGCTGGCGGGCGGCGACCCGACCCCGGTGGCCACGCTGGTCGCGACCCTGGGCACCCCGGTCTGACGGCTCGCCCGGTCGCGCAGCGGGTGGAACCGCTCACCGAACGTTGGCTTGGCACAATGCCTCGCGCCGACCAACGCAACCTCAGGGGACCGTGACGCAACCCAACCACCAACCACCAGAAGTCCGCACCATCCCCCGAAACGCAACCAACACTTTTAGTTCCGGGGAGGCGGACTGATGTCACGGCTCCCCCAGCCGCCGGCCCCTGCTGCGCTGAAAACCCTGCTGCGCCCGCACGAGGACATCGTCGCGGTGCATTCGGGCACCCGGCTGGTTCGGGTGTTCGCCGCCGGGGGCGCGCACCAGCTGCGCTGGAACACCTTCCGGCACACCGGGCCGCTCGCGCACGCCCGGTTCGACCCGCACCAGCCAGGGCCGGGCGGCGGCACCGTCAGCACCCCGGACCACGGCGTGCTCTACTTCGGGCTGTCCGTGCGCACGAGCGTGGCCGAGGTCTTCCAGCAGACGTCCATTGTGGACAGGACTACACGACGCCCGCACCTGGTGGTCTTCCAGCCGCGGCGCACGCTGCGGCTGCTCGACCTGTGCGGCCTGTGGCCCACCCGCGCCGGCGCGTCGCAAGAGATCAGCAGCGGCCCCAAGGACGTCACGCAGGCCTGGGCGCGGGCCGTCCGCGCGGCCTTCCCCGACCTCGACGGGCTCTGGTACCGCTCGTCGATGGACTCCGGTGACCCGGCCGTCTGCCTTTGGGACCCGCCGGCGGGCAACGCGCTGCCCGCCACCCCGGACGTGCTGCTCCCGCTCGACCACCCCGGCCTCGACCTGCCGCTGGGCCGGATCTGCGACGCCCTGAACTACACCCTGCTGTAACCGGTGTGCGCCTCGGCCGGACCGGCGAGAGGATGGGGCCGTCATGGTGGCGACCACATCCGCCCGAGTCGCCAGGCACCGCTCGGTGCTGGTGGTCATGTGTGTCGGGATGTTCCTGGTGCAGCTGGACGTCACGGCCGTCAACGTGGCGCTGCCGCGGATCGCCGACGACCTCGGCACGAGCCTTGCCGGCCAGCAGTGGGTCGTCGACGGCTACGCGGTCGTGCTGGCCGGCGGCACGATCTTCGTCTCGACCCTGTACCTGCAGACCGTGCGGGGCCATGCCCCGTTCGCGGCCGGACTGATGCTGCTGCCGCTGTTCCTCCCGCTGGCACTGATGGCCCCGGTCACCGGCCGGCCGCGCCGGGCTCGCGAGCGGGGTCAACAACACCTGCCGGCAGGCATCCGGCGGTGGCCGTCGCGCTGTACGGCGCCATCGCCGGCAGCCCGGGCGAGCACACCCGCTTCGCCCACGGGCTGCACGTCATCGGCGTGGCGGGTGGCGCACGCTGGCTCGCGGCGCTCGGTCTCACCTGGGTCACGATCGGTGGCAAGCCCGAGTAGAGGCAGAACCGTCCCGGATGCCGACCCGTGCTCCTGGTAGGGGAATCCCCACAGCCGATTCGGGGGTCTCCCCGATGTCCCAACCACCCAAGCCTTTCTAACGTCAGTGACGAAAGGGTTGGTGAGCGGCATCACATCGAGGAGAGGGCCACCATGAACAGCACCGAGTACGAGACGACCACCGAAAGACCGGACCGCCCGCGGGTGTGGCTGGTCGGGGCCACACCCGGCCCCATGGACCAGCCGACCGTGCGCGACACCCGGATGCGCACCTGGCAACCCGGCGACGACGGTCGCTACCACTCCGCGGACGGCTGGCACCACGCCACCTGGACCGAGCTGAACTCGCGCTTCGACCTGGTCGAGGTGGCGTGACCAGCTACTGCTTGAGCTGGTCCGCCGGCTCGACCACGACACCGGGCGCGGCCGCACCGGTGTCGGAGCCGCCGCCGACCGGGGCACCGTTCGCCACCGAACGACGGTCGTCGCGACGGGTCTTGAGCAAGCTCGCCACCGCCGTGATGACCAGCACGCTGACGATCACGGACAGGGACAGCGCGATGTTCACCGTCGGCACGTTCAGGGGCTCGCCGCCGTTGATGAACGGCAGTGTGTTGGTGTGCAACGCCTCGAGCACCATCTTGACGCCGATGAAGCCCAGGATGACCGCAAGCCCGATCGACAGGTAGACCAGCCGCTTGAGCAGGCCGCCCAGCAGGAAGTACAGCTGCCGCAGGCCCATCAGCGCGAACGCGTTGGCCGCGAAGACCAGGAACGGTTCCTTCGTCAGGCCGAAGATCGCCGGGATCGAGTCGACCGCGAACATCAGGTCCGCCGAGCCGATCGCGATCATCACGATGAACAGCGGAGTCGCGAGCCGCTTCCCGTTGACCCTGGTGAAGACCTTGTTGCCGTGGTAGTCGTCGGTGACCGGGAAGAGCTTCCGCGCCCACTTCGTGACCCGGTTCTCCTCGTAGTCCTCGTCCTCGCCGCCCAGGTTGGACCGGGACAGCTTGATCGCGGTGTAGACGAGGAACGCGCCGAACACGTAGAACACCCAGCTGAACTGGGAGATCGCCGCGGCGCCGACCGCGATGAAGATGCCGCGCAGGATCAGGGCGAGCACGATGCCGATGAGCAGCACCTCGTGCTGGTAGATGGTCGGCACGGAGAACGCCGACATGATCACCAGGAAGATGAACAGGTTGTCCACCGAGAGCGAGTACTCGGTGATGTAGCCGGCGAAGTACTCCCCGGCATGGGTGCCGCCCGAGAGCATCCATATGCCGATGCCGAACAGCACCGCGACCGAGACGTAGAACACCACCCAGCGGGCGGCTTCACCGACGGTCACCTCGTGCGGCTTGCGATCGACGATGAACAGGTCGATGGCGAGCAGCACGATCAAGCCACCGATGGTGGCGAGCCAAATCCACGCGGGAACGTTCATGCAGGGACCTCCGGTCAAGACGGTTCTACGACCGGAGGTCTCTCCCGCCAGCCCGCTGCTGGCCGCCGGCGCCGGGACCCGAGGGTCCGTGTTGACGACATCGGCGCGAAGGAATACTCCCCTCCAACTGTTCTCCATTGTCGCGTGCGGAATCGGAACGCACCAGCCCAGCGGGTGTGAGCTTGATTTAGATCACATTTGGGACGGAAGGGACGTAACGGGCTGACCGGACGCCCTCTCAGTGACTCTCAGGAAACGTCGAATACCGTTCTGGCGTGCCCCGAATCTCCCGCTCCCGCGTGCGTTGGACCGTGCTCGCGCTGGCCGTCGTGGTTGTCGCCACGACCGGTGTCGTGTGGCTCAACAGCGGTGACGAGCCAGCTCAGGTCCGCACCCGGGAGCAGACGCTCGCCGGTGCCGGCGAGGGGGTGCAGCTCGACTCGACGCTGTACCTGCCGGAGCAGACGCCCGCGCCGGCCGTCATCGTCGCCCACGGGTTCGGCGGCAGCAAGGAGAGTGTCGACAGCGACGCGCGGGAGCTCGCGCAGCGCGGCTTCGTGGTGCTCGCCTACTCCGCGCGCGGGTTCGGCGCCAGCACCGGCCAGATCGCGCTCAACTCCGTCGACGCCGAGGTCGCCGACGCGAGCCGGCTGGTCAGCTGGCTCGCCGAGCAGCCCGAGGTGGTCACCGACGGGCCGGACGACCCCCGGGTCGGGGTCACCGGCGGCTCCTACGGCGGCTCGCTGTCGTTGCTGCTCGCAGGCACGGACAAGCGGGTCGACGCGCTCGCGCCCACCATCACCTACAACGACCTGAGCCAGGCGCTGCTGCCCAACTCGGCCACGACGGGCCGGACCCCGGCCACCCCGGCGGCCAACGCGTTCGCCGCCGACGGCGTGTTCAAGCGGTCCTGGGCGGGTATCTTCTTCGCCTCCGGCATGGGCGGCGCGGGCCTGGCCGACCCGTCCACCGACGCCGTCGAGGCGGGCAACCCGGGCGACGCCGACGCGCCCGCCAACCCGGGCGGCGCGCCCACCGAGGCGCCGCCCGAGGGTGGCGCGCCGACCGGCGGCGGCGGGATGCCGCAGCTGAACACCGGCAACCCGTGCGGCCGGTTCCGCCAGGACTTCTGCGCCGCCTACGCCGAGGTCGCCACCACCGGCCGGGCCAGCAAGCAGACGGTCGACCTGCTGCGCTCGGTGTCGCCGGTGACGGTGACCGGCAACATCACCCAGCCGACGCTGCTGGTGCAGGGCGAGCAGGACACGCTGTTCGGGCTCGACCAGGCCGACGCCAACGCGCGGCAGATCAGCGCGGCGGGCGGCAAGGTCAAGGTCGTCTGGTACACCGGCGGCCACGACGGCGGCCGGCCCGGGCCGGAGCTGCGCGGCGAGATCGCCGACTGGTTCGACTTCCACCTGCGCGACCGCGGCACCGACCCGGGCACCGGGCTCGAGTACGCCGTGCAGGGCGCGTTGCGGGTGCAGGGCGCGCCGTCCGTGCGCACGGTGTCCACCAGCACCTACCCCGGGCTCGACGGCACCGAGACCGACCGCCGCCGGGTGCGGGTCTACGGGCCGGAGCAGACGATCGTCAACCCGCCGGGCGGCAACCCCGCGGCGGTCAGCAGCTTGCCCGGGCTCGGCGCGATCATCGGCAGCTCGTCGCGGCTCGCCGGCCGGGTGTCCATCGACCTGCCCGGCCAGTCCGCGCGGTTCTCCAGCCGGCCGCTCACCTCGCAGCTGCTGATCGCCGGGGCCAGCACGGTCCGGCTGCGGATCTCGGCGGTGCCCGGGGTGCCCGTGCCGGACGGCGGCGCGGTGCTGTTCGCCAAGCTCTACGACGTCGGCCCGGACGGCACGCGGATCCTGCCGGGCTCGGCGGTGTCGCCGCTGCGCGTCCCGGCGCTGCCGGCCGACGGGAGCCAGGTCGAGCTCACCGTCACGCTTCCCGGCATCGTGCGGCCCATCGAGACCGACCGGCGGGTCGAGCTGGTGGTCAGCACCACCGACCAGGCCTACGCGATGCCGGCGCAGGCGGCCGCCTACCGGGTGGCGATCGCGGAGGGCACCACGGTCGACGCGCCGGTCGTGTCGGGTACGCGGTCGGACACCGGCCCGCCGAGCGGCCCGCTGATCGGCATCGCGATCGTGCTGGGCATCGTGGTGCTGGCCGGACTCCTCGGCGCGGTCCGCCGGCGCCGGTCCACCGACCACGACGCCGCCCTGGACGGCGTGCCGCTGGTCATCGAGAACCTGTCGAAGTCCTACCCGGGCGGGGTCACGGCGGTCGACGACCTGCCGTTCCGGGTGGAACGCGGGCAGGTACTGGGTCTGCTGGGCCCGAACGGCGCGGGCAAGACGACGTCGCTGCGGATGCTGATGGGGCTGATCCGGCCCACCGGCGGCAACATCCGGGTGTTCGGGCACCGCATCCACTCGGGTGCGCCGGTGCTGTCCCGGATCGGCTCGTTCGTCGAGGGTGCCGGGTTCCTGCCGCACCTGTCCGGCCGGGCCAACCTGGACCTGTACTGGGCGGCCACCGGGCGACCGGAGGACAAGGCGCACGTCACCGAGGCGCTGGAGATCGCCGGCCTCGGCGACGCGGTGCACCGCCGGGTGCGCACCTACAGCCAGGGCATGCGCCAGCGCCTGGCGATCGCGCAGGCGATGCTCGGCCTGCCGGACCTGCTGGTGCTCGACGAGCCGACCAACGGGCTCGACCCGCCGCAGATCCACCAGATGCGCGAGGTGCTGCGCCGGTACGCGGCGGCGGGTCGGACCGTGCTGGTGTCGTCGCACCTGCTCGCCGAGGTCGAGCAGACCTGCGACCACGTGGTCGTGATGCACCACGGCCGCCTGGTCGCGGCCGGCCCGGTCGAGGAGATCGTGGGCGGCGCGGGCGAGGCCACCTTCCGGGTCGACCAGCCCGACGAGGCCGCGGACGTGCTCCGCAAGGTGGACGGCGTGGAGGATGTGGTGGTCGAAGGGCCGTTGGTGCACGCGGACCTGGACGGTCTGCCGCGCGCGGAGGCGTTGGCCACGCTGGTGCGGGCCGGGGTCGCGGTACAGCAGGCCGGGCCACGGCGGCGACTCGAGGACGCGTTCCTGCAGCTGGTCGGAGAGGAGTCGGCGCGATGAGTCCACGGGACACCACTGACATCGGCGTGAACACGAACGATCACGATGTGCACACCGATCCGGCGGCGTTGGACCAGCTGGCCGAGGCGACCGAGCACGAGACGGTCGAGGTGCAGCCGGACGGGTCGGTCGTCGGCTACCGGGCGCGGCGGACACTGCGGCTGCGGGTCGAGCTGGTCCGCCAGCTGCGCAGGCGGCGGGTGCAACTGCTGCTCGGGTTCCTCGTGCTACTGCCGTTCATCCTGTGGGCGGCGTTCACCTTCGGCGAGGACGGTGGGCGGCAGTCCGGCGGCTTCGTCGACCTGGCCACGGCGAGCGCGCCCAACTTCGTGGTGTTCGCGCTGTTCGCCACGAGCAGCTTCCTGCTGCCGATGATCGTGGCGCTGTTCTTCGGCGACACCATCGCGAGCGAGGCGTCCTGGTCGAGCCTGAAGTACCTGCTGGCGATGCCCATCCCCCGGCACCGGCTGATGCGGCAGAAGGCGGTGACCTCCGGGCTGTTGTCGCTGTTCGCGATCACGCTGCTGCCCGGGGTCGCGCTGGTGGTCGGGATCGTCTTCTACGGCACGGGCGAGGCGATCAGCCCGACCGGCGACGCGATCGCGTTCGACCAGTCGATGATCGCGCTGGTACTGACCATCTGCTACCTCGCCGTCCATCTCCTGTGGGTGGCCGGGTTGGCGCTGTTCCTCACCGTGTCGACGGATGCGCCGCTGGGCGCGGTCGGCGGCACGGTGCTGGTGGCGATCCTGTCGCAGATCCTCGACCAGATCACCGCGCTGGAGGGCCTGCGGAACTACCTGCCCACGCACTACGCGTTCGCCTGGTCGGACCTCATCTCCACCGACATCGACTGGTCGAACATGGCCGCGGGAGCGTTCTCGGCGGTGACCTACGGTGCGTTCTTCGGCCTGCTGGCGTGGCGCCGGTTCCGGACGAAGGACATCACCTCCTGACGTCGTCACCCGAGGGCAGAACTCGTTGCCCTCGGGGTCTTGGGAGCCTTCGGCCGGGCCACGGGAGAACAGCTAGCCCGGGTCTTTCATGCGGGGTGACGTAGATCGCGCTCTGAAATGCGCGAAAGTGCCTGTCCTGTAAGGGAAACTACGGATTGTCTAGGTCTGTAGTGGTCCTCACGGGAAGGCA
>NZ_WHTD01000054.1 GCF_009379765.1 Actinophytocola sp.
CCGGAAGTCTGTTGCTTATCTCGGCGGATCCGGGTTTCTGCTGGCAAGGCGCCGGTTCGTCCTCGTACCGGGTTGTACTCGGGCGGACCGGCAACGCCGCCAGCAGGAAGCTGGGCCGGCGAGACAAGTGATGAACTTCCGGCGCGGGACACTAGTTCAGCACCGCACGCGCGGCGTGCTCGAACGCGTCCAGCAGGAACTGGTGCTCGCGGTCGTCCAGCACCGCGGGCGGGGTGAGCCGCAGCACCCGGTCCGAGTTGAGCGAGTGGTTCGCGATCACCCCGGCCGACATCAGCTCCAGCAGCAGCTCACCGGCCAGCCCCTCGACGGCACAGTCGACGCCGATCAGCAGGCCGACCCCGCGAACCTCGGCCACCGCGTCGCCGAGCACGTCCGAACACAGCCGGCGCAGCTCGGGGAGCAGCCGCGCGCCGAGCCGGGAGGCGCGCCCCACCAGGTCGTCCTCGCGGATCGCGGCGAGCGCGCCCTGGACCGCGGCCATGCCGAGCGGCGCGCCGGAGAACGTCGAGGTGTGGATGAACGGGTCCCGGTCGAACGGCGCGAACGCCGCCTGGGTCGCCACCGTCGCCGACACCGGCAGCACCCCGCCGCCGAGCGCCTTGCCCACCAGCAGCACGTCCGGCACCACGCCGTCGCGGTCCGCGCCCCACCAGTGGCCGAGCCGGCCGAGCCCGGTCTGGATCTCGTCCAGGACAAGGAACGCGCCGTGCGTCCGGCACAGTGCGGCGACCTCCCGCAGGTAGCCGGCGGGTGGCACGACCACGCCCGCCTCGCCCTGCACCGGCTCGACGATCACGCACGCCTCGTCCGGGTGTCGGGCCAGCACTTCGCCCAGTGCCGCCACGGAGCCGAACGGCACGTGTGTCACGTCCGGCAGCAGCGGCCGGAAGGGCTGCTGGAACACGGGTTTCGCGGTGACCGACAGCGCGCCGAGCGTCTTGCCGTGGTAACCGTCCACCATGGACACCAGGTGCCGGCGACCGTTCGCCCGCGCGAGCTTGATCGCGGCCTCGACGGCTTCGGCACCCCCGCAGGCGAAGTGCACCCGGTCGAGCCCGGCCGGCGTCACCGCGGCGAGCGCCTCGGCGGCCAGCGCGGCCTGCGGCTCCAGCAGCAGCCTGGTGGCGACCGGGTTGCGGTCCAGCTGCTCGCGCACCGCCGCCAGCACCCGCGGGTGCCGCGCACCGGTGATGAACACCCCGTAGCCGCCGCAGTTCAGCAGCTCGCGGCCGGCGCTCGTGCGCACCCACGCGCCCGCGGAGGAGACCTCGACGTCGCCGCCGAACATCTCGCCCAGCACTGCCCGGCCCTTCGACAGGTGCCGGCCGAACATGGGGTCCACAGTGGACAACATCAGGCCACGACCATGGGATGGCCGGCGTAGTAGTCGACGAGCCCGCCGGCCACGCCGGTCCGCGACGGCGGGTGGAAGGCGATCGCGTGCGAGGCCGCGGCCAGGTATGCCACGTCGCCGTTGCCGATGAACGACATCCCGCCCAGCAGCTCCACGGCCTGGGTGACCGTCGCGGCCACCGCGTCCTGCACCGCGTACCGGGTGACCAACGCCGCGGCGAGCGTGTCGTTGTCGGTCTCACCGTCCATCATCCGCCGCGCGAGCCCCTCGGTGAGCGCGGCCGCCGACTCGATCCGCACGGCGAGCGCCGCCCTGTCCGACCCGCTGCCCCGCGTCCCGAACAGCACCTTCTCCACCAGCACGCTCGCGATGCCCGTGTAGGCCGCGCACACGGTGAGCTGGAACCAGATCAGCCCGACCGTGGTCAGCTGGTCCATCGCGGCGGCGAGCGTCTGGTCCGGCGCGATGATCTGCTCCGGCGCCACCAGCACGTCGGTGAGCCGTATCTCGTCGCTCTCCGCGCCGGCGAGCGCGAACGTCGACCAGAACGGGTGGATCGAGATGCCGGGGGTGTCCGCGGGCAGCATCAGCAGCCCCATCGCCACCGAGCCGTCCTCCTGCTCGATGCCCACACTCGCGGTGAGCAGGTCCATCGACCGGGACAGGCTGCACGGCTTCTTCGCGCCGTTGACCAGGTAGCCGCCCTGCACCGGCTCGGCCATCATCGTCGGCGACAGGATCCCTTGCGAGGTGCGACCCTCGGCGAACCCGGACGCCACCAGCAGCCGCTCGTCGACCACCCGGCGCAGCAGCAGGTCGTCCAGGCCGGAACCGGCCCCGACCAGCTCCGCGATGGCGAACAGGGTGCCGAGCGAGAAGTGGTGCATCATCGTGGCCACGGTCATCGACGGTGCCGCGGCGGCCAGCGCGCGCACCACCCGCGCGGCGTCCAGCGGGGACGCGTCCAGCCCACCGTAGGCCGCCGGCACCAGCAGGTTCGTGCCGCCGTGCGAGCGGAAGATCTCGATCGCCGGGCTGTCCGCGGCCTCGAGCTCGGGCAGCGGGATCTCGGCGAGCTGCTGGCGCAGACCCGGTAACAGCTTGTCGCAGACGTGCCGGTCTGCCTCCATGAACTGCATGTCAGCCCCTCCGTGGGTTGAAGAACGCCTCGCGCGGCCGGATCCCGGTCGCCCGGGAGACGCCCTGCAGGTGCGAGCTGCGCAGCATCGGGTAGTTGGCCTCGCCGAAGGCGCCGCCGGTGAGCCCGGTGCCGCCGTGCGTCGGCAGGTAGGGCACGAACCCGATGTGCGAGTCGTTGATCTTGAGCACGCCACCGTTGGCGGTCTCCGCGACGAACCGGTCGATCACCGCCTCGTCCGTGGCCCACAAGGAGTTCCGCAGGCCGTAAGGGTTGCTGTCGACGAACGCGAGCACGTCGTCGAGCAGGTCCGGCGCCGGCCGGGGGACGATCACCGGCAGCAGCGGGAAGAACGTCTCGGAGCGGACCGCGTCGATCTCCCGCGCGCCGGCCAGACCGTCTACACGCAACACCGTGGGCTCGAGGAAGAGGCCGGTGTCGGACGGTTCGCCGTCCACCTCGAGGCGGCGGGCGCCGTGCACGAGGGTGGCGCCGCGGTCGAGCGCGTCGCGCACGTAGGCGAAGAACCGCTCGCTGCGCAGGACGGGGGACAGGAGCACCGTGTCGTCGTCGGGGTAGCCGGGGCGCACCGTTTTCGCTGCCTCGGTGAGCTTTTCGAGCAGCTCGTCGGCGATGTCCGGGTGCGCGACGACCTGGTTGGGCACCATGCAGATCTGGCCGGAGCCGTAGAAGCACTCGCTGAGCGCCTCGGCCGCGCCGTCGAGGTCGGCGTCGCGCCAGACGACCACGCAGTCGTTGCCGGCGAGCTCGAGGATCGGCTTCTTGCCGCGCGCAACGCACTCACGCTCGAGCTCCAGGCCGCGCTCGACGTCGCCGGTGTAGAAGATGTCGGAGACCTGCGGGCTTTCCAGCCAGGTCCTGATCGTCGGGCCCGGCCGTGCGCAGAAGAAGTTGAGCGTCCCGGCCGGCGCGCCGAGCTGTTCGAGCGGGGGCAGGACGAGCTCGCGCAGCGCGAACATGACGCCGAGCGGTGCGCTGCGCGGGGCGCGGACGATCACCGCGTTGCCGGCGAGCAGCGGCGTGATGCCGAACAGGGCGCTCGCGGCGGGCGCGTTCTGCGGCGGGTTGACGCACACCACGCCGTCGGCGACCCTGCGCACGGTCAGCGTGCGGTCGCCGTGCCGGAACTCCCGATGCAGCTGGCCGGCGCAGTAGTCGAGGGTCTCCTCGCTGAACAGCTCCAGCAGCCCGGCCACCTGCCAGCGGGCGAGCGCGGCCGGACTGCCCTCGGCGACGAGCACGTCGACGAGCTCCGCGTGGTGCGCGCGGATGCGGGCGCGGACCATCTCCCCGAGCCGCATCCGGGTGGCGAGCGGTGTTGCGGCCCAGATCGGGGCGGCCGCGGCGGCCGAATCCACCGCCGCCGCAACGGTTTCCGGATCGGCGACGGCGCAGCGGCCCACGACGTCGTCGGTGGGTACGTCCTCGTGGCCCTGCTCGAGGCGGCGCTTGAGGGTGAGGCTCGCGAACACGTCGGTGAGGATCGACCGCGTGCTCACGGTGTAGAGGTAGCGTCCGGAGTCGACGTCCCGACCGGCCACATGGGACAGATATGTGGGAGTCGGATCGCCGTGCACTCGCGCGGAACCACTGGCCAAACTCAGCGTCACGAACTCGAGTCTGACAATGAGTCCTGATGTGCCACTGACAGCGCGGTCGGGGCGTTCTCGCTGCTGACGGGCGGCTGACCGGCCGGTCGCGGGCCGGTTGTCGATGCCGGCCGGCCGACTGATACTCGATGCCGAGAACGTAACAGCCGGCCAGGATCGGTGGATCGAGGATGAGTACGGCAACGCTGGAAACCTGCTCCGTGCATTCCGCGATCGCGGAGTACGCGGACAATCCGAGCGCGTTCCTGGCGCTGAGCTCCGGCAACGCCTTCTTCACCGCACCCGGGCTCGACGGGGTGGTCGCGTACCGGCGGTCGGGCCGGTACCTGGTGGTGTTCGGCGCCCCGTTCGGCCCCGACCCCGCCGCCCTGCTGCGCGCGTTCACCGCGCACGCCCGCTCGCTGCGCTGCCGCGTGGTGGCGATCCAGGCCCAGGAGTCCGATGTGGACACCTACGTCGATGAGGGCTACACGGTGAACCAGGTCGGCGCCTCCTACGCGGTGTCCCTGGACGCGTTCACGCTGCGCGGGTCCCGGTTCGTCCGGCTGCGGAACAAGATCTCCCGCGCCACCCGCGGTGGTCTGGTCGTGGCCGAGGTCGGCCAGCCTTCCTGGCACTCGCGGATGGTCGCTTTGGACGAGGAGTGGTTGCGGGGCAAGGGCAAGCACGCGAAGCCGCTGGAGTTCCTGGTTGGTGAGTACGGCGGTCCGATGCAGGAGTGCCGCCGCTTGTTCGCCGGCACGATCGACGGCGAGCTGGCCGGCTACATTTCCTACTCGCCCGCTTACGGCACCCGCCCGGGCTGGTTGCACGACCTGTCGCGCCGCCGCCCGACGGTCCCACCGGGCGTGATGGAGGCGATCAACGCGGCCGCCATCTCCTGCTTCCGGTCCGAGGGGACGCCGTGGCTGCACTTCGGCTTCACCCCGTTCACCGGCCTGACCGGCGCCCACGAGCACCCGTCGCACAGCCCCTGGTTCCGCTGGCTGGTCGGCCAACTGGGCCGGCGCGGCGCGGCGGTGTACCCGGCCGCGACGCAGCTCGCGTACAAGCGGAAGTGGGCCCCGCACGCGGTGCTGCCGGAGTACGTGGCCTTCTCGAACGGCGCGAGCCTGAACGGCTTCCTGCAGATCTTCCGCGCCGCGAACGCGCTGTAGCAACGCCCCGTGCCCGGTCTTGGCCTCCGGCCCCCGGCATCAACCGCGAGTCCAACGCCCAGAACCCGCGAGTCCGGAATGGTTCGGCTCGCAGAGCTGGACTCGAGGGGTCGGGACCGGGGACTCGCGGGTCGTGGGGCCGCTCGTGAACCGGTCGCGGGGTCAGGTGGCTGTCATTCCGGTGTCAGCCGCGTTGCCGAGCATCGGTCGGGGCGAGTCACGGGAGGAGGCGGGTCGGTATGACGGACAGGCACTTGTCCCCGGTACGGGCGCGCACGGTCATCTTCAAGCTCTTCGGATCCGTCGGCCTGGTCAAGGACGGTCGACTGCTGGCGATCCAAGGGGGGCGGCAGCGCACATTGCTGGCCACATTGTTGATCAATTCAGGCAAGGTCGTCACCAAGGAGCAGTTCTTCGAGGAACTGTGGGAAGGGCGGCCGCTCGCGAAGGCGAACAACGCGCTGCAGGCATTGATCACCAGGTTGCGAAAATTGCTCAGGAACAACTTCGGCGACGAATTCGCGAAGGACCGGTTGGTCACCCTGCCCACCGGCTACGTCCTGCACGCCGACACCAACGAGATCGACGCCAAGCTCTTCGAGCACCTGGTCGGCCTGGCGCGCAACGACCTCGCCACCGATCCGGTCAAGGCGCGTGACCTGCTCAGCGAGGCGCTCGAGCTGTGGGACGGCCCGGTGCTGGAGGGCGTGGCCGGCGGACCCATGTGCCACAGCTCGGTCCTGCACTACGAGGAGAGTCGCCTCGCCGCCATCGAGGACAAGTTCCACGCATGCATCGTGGCCGGCATCCAGGGCGGCGTGATCAGCGAGCTCAAGAAGATGGCCATGCTCTACCCCTGGCGGGAGCGCCTGGCCGAGATGCTCATGATCGCGCTCTACCGGTCCGGCAGGCAGGCCGACGCGCTGCGCGAGTACAACGTCGTGCGCCGCCGGCTGGTCGACGAGCTGGGCATGGAGCCGTCCACGATGCTGCAGGACCGCATGCAGGCCATCCTCAACCATGACCCGTCGCTGGACCTCGTTCCGGAGGCCGGCAGGCCTCAGACCGCTGCGGGATAAGTGATTGATAAGGGAACTACACGACGTAGAGTCACCTCATGCGGCGATTGTGCAGGTTGGCGACCGCGCAGGGTGACTATTGCGTTGACCAGCAAATACTACGCACGAGTAAAAGAAACCAACCAGTCGGCTTCTATTGACAAACCGGGCGGTCGGTTTTGTACTCTTGAGGAGCGGCCGAGCAGATGTCGATCAAACCGGTTGGCGGTCGGTCGCCACACAGGCCCCAGGAGACCGAAGTGGACATTGACGTTTTAGGGCCCTTAGTCGCCCGCGAAGGTGGCACGTCGGTGGTCCCCACCGCCGCCAAGCCCCGTAAGGTGTTGGCGATGCTCACCGTGCACGCCGACCAGGTGGTGCCGATGGCGTCGCTGTTCGAGGAGCTGTGGGGGGAGGACATCCCGCGCAGCGCCAACACCACCGTGCAGACCTACATCCTGCACCTGCGCAACCTCATCGGTGCGGCACTCGACCAGTCGCCGGCCGATGGTCCGACCGACGCCAAGCGCGTGCTCGTCACCTACCCGGGCGGGTATCTGCTGGACACCATGGGTGGCCGGGTCGACGTCCGCGACTTCGACCGGCTCGCCGCACTGGGGCACCGAGCACGGGAGATGGGCGACTACGAAGGCGCGTCGCGCAGCTTCACCGAGGCCCTGGCGATCTGGCGCGGACGTGCGCTGGTCGACGTGCAGACCGGTCCGCTGCTGGAAGTGGAGTCCCACCGCCTCGAGGAGGCTCGGCTGAACGTGCTGGACCGGCGGATCGACGCGGACCTGCGTCTCGGTCGCCACCACGAGCTGCTCGGTGAGCTGGCCGGGCTGGTCGGCCGCTACCGCACGCACGAGGGCCTGCACGCGCATCTCATGCTGGCGCTGTACCGGTCCGGCCGGCGCGGCGAGGCCATCGACGTGTACCGGCGGATGCGTACCGGCCTGGTCAACGAGCTGGGTCTCGAGCCATCGCCCAGCCTGCGCCGACTCCAGCACGCGATCCTGATGTCGGACCGCAGGCTTGCCGAGGTGGGTACCGAGGCGGCCGCGTTGGACCGGGCGGGCTGACGTTGAACCATTGGACAGAGGCAAAAGTAGGGCTGCGGCGACGCGCCCTACTTTGGCATATGAGCCGGGGTGAGATCCCTCGGATGGACAATCCGCTCAACGGTTGAGCGGATCTGGGGCCTCGGGACGTGTCGTGACCAAACAGTCGAGATCTGAGAACACGCGGTTGCATCTGGTGCGGTCCGCAGCGGAGCTGTTCGACCGCAACGGTTTCTCGGGGGCCACGTTGGAGGACGTCAGCCGGGCCGCGGGGGTCACCAAGGGCGCGTTCTACTTCCACTTCTCCTCCAAGGACGAGCTCGCCGGCGCGATCCAGGCCGAGGCGTGCACGTTGCTGCGCAACGCCGTGCACCGGGTGCTCGAGGACAGGCTGCCGGTGCTGCAGTCCCTGGTCGACCTCACCCACGAGCTCGCGCGCTGGCTCGAGCACGAACCGGTGGTGCGGGCGAGCCTGCGCACCGCGCGCGAGTGCGGCCACCGCGGCGCGCCGTTCCTCGACTTCTACGTCGACCTGCTCTCGGCCGTGGAGACCATGCTGATCAGCGCCGAGCAGGCAGGCGACCTCGGCGGCGGGGTGGCGATCGAGCAGGCGAGCACGCTCGTGCTGACCATCTGCGCGGGCGTGGAGATGCTGTGGTGGTCGGGCATCCGGCACGGCGACATCCGGGAGAACGTCCGCGAGATGTGGAAGCTGATCCTCCCGGGTCTCGTCGCCCACGACGACCTCGCCCGGATCGACCCGGGCGGGCCGAGCCGGCCGGACGGCTGACCCCGGCCTCAGCGCCGGGACATCCGGGTCATCAGCCGTGCGGTCAGCGGGGACGGCAGGTGGCGCAGGGCGAAGCCGATCGGGCCCCACGGCCACGGCGGCACGCTGGCCTGCGCGGGCTCCCGCTCGATCGCCTCGACCAGCATGCGGCAACCCGTGTCGGTGTCGACGACGAACGGCGCGTTCGGCCGGCTCGCGTTCATCTCCGTGCGGATGTATCCGGGGTAGATCGTGGTGATCTCTATCGGTAGCGCGGACATCTCCACCCGCAGACCCTCGGCCAGCGCCGAGACGGCGGCCTTGCTCGCCGAGTACACGTTCATGCCGCGGGGAAAGCCGCGCCGGGCCGCGATCGAGGAGATCATCACCAGGTGCCCGTGGCGTCGGGCGCGGAAGATCTCCATCGCCGCCTCCGCCTGCGCGAGCGCGGCCAGCACATTGGTCTCGACGATCGCGCGGTTGGTGTCGAACGCGCCGGTGCCGACCGGGTGTCCTTTGCTGAGCCCGGCGTTCACGACGACCCGGTCCAGCCCGTCGAGCTCGTCGCACAGCTCGCCGAACACCGTGAACACCGCGTCGTGGTCGTTGACGTCGAGCTCGCGGACCGCCACCGAGATGCCCGGGTGGGCCGCGACCAGCTCGTCCCGCAGTGTCTCCAGCCGGTCCAGTCGGCGGGCGCACAACGCCAGGTTCCGTTGCAGGGCGGCGAACCGCCTGGCCATCCCCATGCCGAGCCCGCCGCTGGCGCCGGTGATCAGGACGTTCCTTCGGATCATCGCGCTCCTTGGATGGGCAGCGGTAACATTCCGACCGGTATGGCGCGAGCAAGTCGCACGGTACGAAGCCGCTGTCCCCGAGTCAACAGGCAGGCCGCATGACCGCGAGCGAGCATGTCCGGCTGTTACGCGATCTCCGCTCGGTGCGGCGGTTCACCGCGGAACCGGTAGCTCAGCACGTGATCGACGATCTGTTGGACGTCGTGCGGTGGACCGGCAGCTCGAGCAACCGCCAGCCGTGGGAGCTCGTCCTCGTCCGTAACCGAGAGACGGTGGCCGCGTTGGCCGACATCGGCGGGGGACCGGGCGCCCGGCACCTGGCCGACGCGACGCTCGCGATCGTGCTGGTGATGGCGAACGAGCGCGCCGACTTCGACGCCGGCCGGTGCGCCGAGCGCGTCCTGCTCACCCTCGCCGCGCACGGGATCGGCGCGTGCGTGGCGGGGTTCGCCCGCCCGGAGCAGGGCGACGCGGTCAAGCAGTTGCTCGGTGTGCCCGCCGATCGGACCATCCGGATCGCCATCTCGGCCGGACATCCGGCCGGGGATCGGGCACACCTGGTGAGCGCGGAACGGGATGTGGACGACCGGCTACCGCTGCACACCATGAGGCTCGGCCGCAAGCCGCTCGCCGAGATCGTCCACCTGGAGCGCTACGGGAGCCGTTAGGTCGAGACATGGCCTAGGCCGCGCTGGAGTCCCACTGGATGGTGCCGGCGGGTATGAAGCGGGACAGGCGGCGCGGTGCGGCGAGGCCGGGCAGCGCGATCCGCCACATGTCGGTGATCCGGTCGCGCAGGTCGGCGCGGTTGGTGAGCACGCCCGACATCGTCTGCACGCCCAGGAAGGCGCCGGTCAGCCAGGTGGCGATGGTCATCGGGTCCCATTCCTTGCGGATGTCCCCGGCCTCCTGCGCGGCCACGATGAGCTCGTGCACGATCTCGATCCAGCGCTCGTACACCGCGGGCGCCGGGCTGGAGACGTTGGCCTCGGTGACGAGGCGGTTGCTCGCGCTGACCCGAATGTTGCTGCACAGGTTCTGCCCGAACACGTGGCTCACGTCGATGAGCGCCTGCAGCTTGCTGCTGTAGTCCGCCGCCTGCGGGAACTCGAAGTTCCACTGCTCGGAGACCAGCGCGGACGCGAGCTCCTCCTTGGAGGAGAAGTGGAAGTAGAGAGCGCCTTTGGTGACCCCGGCCTTGGCCAGGATCTCCGACAGGCTCGCGCCGGCGAAGCCCCGCTGGTCGAACACCGCTGCCGCGGCGTCGAGGATGGCGTTACGGGTTCGCTCCGCCCGATCCTGGCGTGGCAAGGTTCCGCACCTCCCGTGAATGACCCTGGGCCACGGTGGCCGCAGACCACGATGCCATGTCTCGCACACCTTGGGGTCGCGCCACCCTGGAGGACACCAGCGATGCTCGACCTCCGGTCCAGGGTAGCTCAAGAATGGCGCAATCGCCTCTCGAAAAAAAACCGGGTGGTAGGTATTCTTCGAGTTGTGGCCCACGCCACTCTCCAGAGTCAAGCGAGCGGCGTACCGATCGACCCGAGCCGGACGGGTCCCTGTCATCGCCGCCCGGGCGTAGGACGTTGACACGGTATTGGCAACGACGCCACAGGACCTTCATGAGAGGTTTGCCATGACCACGATGATCAACCCGCAGCCCGAGTTACCCACGAAGTCACGACGCGCGGAGCGTCTGTTCCAGCAGGCCGTTCCACCCCGGCTGGTGCGCCGCACCGGCGATACGGACGTCTTCGTCACCAACCTGCGCGTCACCGGGTACGACACCTTCGAGGTGAGCGCCCGGCTCCCGGCGGCGCACTCCTTCTACGGTCCGGTCGGGGACCACCACGACTCGCTGCTCCTCCTGGAGTGCGTGCGCCAGGCGGGTCTGCTCGTCGGCCACGTGGCCTACGAGATTCCCCGCGAGTCCAAGTTCGTCACGCACGACAAGCAGTTCCAGGTCGACCCCGCCGGCCTCCGGACCGCCGGTGACCTGCCGGTCGACCTGGTCATGCTGGTCACCCAGCACGACGTCAAGCGGCGCGGCCGCCGGATCGCCTCGATGCGCACAGAGGTCGAGGCGCGCCGCGACGGCGAGAAGATCGGTGCCGCGACCTACCGGTGGAGCTGCGTGTCCGGACCCGCCTACGCGAAGCTGCGCGGCGAGTACAAGGACGCGGAGCCACCGCCGTTCGACGCGACCCCGGTCGCGCCGGAGCGCGTCGGCCGCACCGACGAGATCGACGTCCTCCTCGCCGAACGGCCCGACGGCGACGGCTGGGAGCTGCGTGTCTCCCCCGACCACTCAGTGATCTACGACCACGCGATCGACCACGTGCCCGGCAACGCGGTCGTCGAGGCGGCGCGCCAGGCCGCGCTGCTGGCGGTGGAAAGCCCCGGTGCGCTGCCCGTGGCCGGTGACCTCGCGTTCTCGCACTACCTCGAGTTCGACTCGCCCTGCTACGTCTCGGCGGAGGTGGTCGGCTCGACGGCCGATGGCACTACCGGTGTTCGAGTCGTGATCGAGCAGGCGGGCCGGGACGCCGCGAACGGCGTCATCGAGCTGCTGGTTCGCTGAGCTCCGCCGCTCCGTTCCGGAGCACGGCGCCCTGCCCGCGCACGACCTGCGCCCCGCCGTGCCCTGGTCGATCTCCCTCATCCCGCAGCCACAAGCTGAAGTGTCCATGCCCGTCCGTCGCGGGAGGGATGACCTCCCTCCCGCCGCGGATGGACGAAGACCGCTCGGTGGACCGATTGCCCGCGCCGCGCCGAAGCGTCGACAATGGACGTCCGCGAGGTGTGCCGCGCGGCGGCCGGAACGGAGTTCGACCATGACGATGCGGGACGACGGCTTTCCCGGTAACCGCGAGATCGTCGAGCGGGCGTTGCGCGAGTCCACCACGCAGGTGCTGTACCTCGCGGCGGAAACGGGGCCACGCAACAGATCTCTCCTCGAACGCGCCGCCGGCTCGGTGCGCGGCTTCGAGCGGGTGTCCGAGGCGCCGCCCGGGGTGCGGCCTCCCGACGCCGTCGTCGCGGCGTCGAAGGACGGCATCCCGTCCGACATCGCCGAGGCCTACATGCGTGCCAAGACCGAGGTGAAGGCGATCCTCGCCGAGCACCTCGATGTGGTCGTCCACGACCCGGAAACCCTTTAGGGCGCGCGCCCTAACCGCGCGGCATCCGTTCCCGTGCCGGCGAGCGCAGCGACTCGAGCAGCGCCTCCTGCCGGCTGGCCAGCGTGTCGATCCGCTGCTGCAGCTCGGCGAGCTCCCTGGACAGCTCGGCACTCTCGGTCCGGGCGAAGTCCCGTGCCGGCGGCGGTTCCGGGTCCGTTGTCGGCACGTTCGCCAGGATCGACCGCATCCGGGCCCGCAGCACCGGTCCCGGCTCCACCCCGAGCTCGTGCAGCAGCCGGCGGCGGGCCCTGTCGTACACGCCGAGCGCGTCGGACTGCCGGTCGCTGCGGTGGAGCGCCACCATCAGCTGGTCGTAGAACCGTTCCCGCAGCGGGTAGGCGGCGGAGGTCTCCTCCAGCTCGCCGATCACCTCGCCGTGCTGGTTGGCCCGCAGGCTCGCGTCGTACAGAATCTCCAGGGCGGTCAGCCGGTGCTCCTCCAGGACGACCGCCTCGGTGGCGCACATGTCGCCGACCACGCAGCCCTCCAGGGCCGGCCCCCGCCACAGCGCGAGCGCCGAGCGCAGCAGCGGCAGCGCGCGCGCCGGTTCGGCGCCGGCGAGCTTCTTGGCCCGGCCGAGGTGGCCGAGGAACTCGACCGCGTCGGTCTCGCCCGGTCGCAGGCTCAGGAGGTAGCCGGGCGGTCGGGTGACGATCCGGTCCGGCTCGCCGCACGCCACCTCGATCACCTTGCGCAGCCGGCGGATGTGGGCCTGCAGCGCGTTGGCGGCGTTCGCCGGCGGCCGCTCGCCCCACAGCTCGGCGATCAGCCGGTCCGCGGACACCGTGCGGCCCGCGCACAGCACGAGGGTGGCGAGCAGCGCGCGACGCTTCAGGCCGGTGACCTCGACCAGCGTGCCGTGCCGGTCGTGGATCTCCAGTGGGCCGAGGATCGACAGCTGCATCGGTGTCTCCGAGCTCACCGGTGCTCGTGCGCGGCGAGGCCCGACTCGAAGGCGTAGATCACCGCGTGGATCCGGTTGCGCAGGCCGAGCTTGCCGAGCAGGTTCTGCATGTGGGACTTGACCGTGTGCTCGGACAGGGTGAGCTCCCCGGCGATCTCGGCGTTGGACATGCCGCGCGCGACCAGCGCCAGCACGTCGCACTCGCGCTCGCTTAGCCCGTCGCGAACCGCCACGTGCCGGCTCTCCGGCAGCCGCACGAGCCGGCCGGTCGCGCACTCGCCCGCGCGGCTCAGCGCGAACCCGGCCGCCGCCATCCGGACCGCGGCGACGACCTCCTCCGGCGTCGCCCATGCCGGCAGCGACCCGCACGCGCCCGGGCCGGGCAGCGCCTCGCCGTCGCGCATGCCGATGCCGAGCACCCGCACCGTCCGGCCGGTGCGCCGAACGGCGGCGAGCACCGGCGCGGCGTCCTCGGCACGCAACCCGTGCAGCAGCAGGACGTCCGGGTGCCGGGCGGTGAGCGTCGTGAGGACGGCCGGCCCGTTGCGGTGCTCGCCGACGACGACCATGCCCGGCTCGCCGTCGAGCGCGGCCAGCACGCCCCGCCGGGCGAGCACGTCGTCGCCGACCACGAGCACCCGGATGCCGGCGGGCTCGTCGTCCTCGGCCAGCCGGGGCTCCTCACCGGGACGTTCCCCGGACCGCTCGCCGGGCCTGGGCAGGACGCGGACCGCGTGTCCGGAGACCACGCGCAGGGTGGGTTGGTCGACACGGCCCGGCCATGTCGTCTCGGTCCACTGGTCCATCGGTCTCGCCTCGCCCTCAACCTCTCGGGCCGGAGCGCAGGCCCCGGCACCGTTCACGCTAAGGCTCCGTGACCCGCGGGGGTTCTTTCGTTGAGCGGTCTTCTACTGGTGAACTACGGGCGGTTGAGGCCTCCGACCTGTGGTTTCTCCGCTGACCCGCGCGTCGACGAACGGTAGCCGGCCCCGTCCGCGGTTTGACGACCCCGGCCAGGTCGCTCACGATCACGAACAATTCCCCCGGTTTCTAGAAACGGAGACGAGCTTGCGCGCGCGCTTCATCGGCAAGGACCCTCTCTCACAGGAGGGCCAGTCACCCACGCTGTTCGCCACCGACCGCACCGACCGCCGCACGTACATCGCCCAGGGTTGGATCGTCACCGATCCCCAGGCACTCGTGGATGTCGGGCCGG
Organism: Actinophytocola sp.; assembly: GCF_009379765.1. GTDB lineage: Bacteria > Actinomycetota > Actinomycetes > Mycobacteriales > Pseudonocardiaceae > Actinophytocola. Next base: position 14,292 of record NZ_WHTD01000054.1, read on the forward strand.
TGCCGCGCGGCGAGGCGATCATCGAGATACCCGAGGACGTGCTGCGGATGTACTCCCGCGAGCTAGGGCACGTCTGACGGATCCCGGCCGCGCGATTCGCGCCCAGGTGGCCCAGGGCTGCGTTGTCGGAAGAGCCGAATACAACCCGGTATGAGGCTCTCCCTCCGCCTTGCCCTGAACCACCTGGATCACGAATCGCATCGACCGTGATCCACCAGACGCGCCCTGGCCGAGGAGTGTCACCGAGCGTTCTGCGCTGCGCCATAAGGGTTGCAATGTGACGATTTCCGAGAAATTTCTCGGAAATACCCCGTCCTGGCCGTTATCGTGGGTGAACCTACTGGTGCGGTGTCGGCGGGCATCGCGCCCGGCGACGGGACGATGTCGTGCCTCCAGTTCGAACGAGCAGCGTGTCCAGTCTCCACGAGGCGCGCCTCGCGCTCGGCAAGCGGCTCCGCGAGCTGCGCCGACAGGCAGACCTGAGCGGTCGTGGGCTCGCGGAGTCGCTGTCGTGGCCGCCTTCGAAGGTCTCCAAGCTCGAGAACGGCCGCCAGTCGCCCACCGACGACGACATCCGGGCGTGGACCAAGGCCACGGCGAGCGACGGCGAGACCGACGCGCTGCTCGCGTCGCTGCACACCCTCGCGGTGCAGAACATCGAGTGGCAGCGCCAGTTACGCGCCGGTCTCAAGCCGCACCAGACCGAGCTCGCCGCGCTGGATGCCAAGACGCGCCTGTTCCGGGCGCTGGAGTCGACCTTCATCCCGGGACTGCTGCAGACCGCGGAGTATGCGCGGGCGCGGTTCCTGCAGAGCGTCACGGTGCTCAAGGTGCGCGCCGATGTCGACGAGGCGGTACAGGCCCGTATTCAACGGCAGGAAATTCTTTACCAGCCGGAAAAACGCTTCCACTTCGTGCTCACCGAGGCGGCGCTTCGGTATCGGCTGTGTTCGCCGGAGGTCATGCTCGGACAACTCGATCGGTTGATCGCGTTGTCCGCCCTGCCAAATGTCAAGTTCGGCATCATCGATTTCGAGACCGCGTACGCGGTGGCCCCGACGCACGGGTTCTGGCTGCTCGACGACGAGCGGGTGATGGTCGAGACGTTCTCCGCCGAGCTCAACCTGGCTCAACCGCAGGAGATCGAGCTGTATCGGGCGATCTTCGACTCGATGGCCACGGCCGCCGCGTATGGCCGGCAGGCACGCGCGATCATCAAACGGATGATCGACCAACTTGCCCCGGAATCAACCCGGAATGACGACTGAAATATCGGCCTCGCAACGGTTTCCGTTACCTCGAGAAATAATGAGAAATCCTCTGTCCTTCCGGGACTCCGCAGCTTTAATGTTCCGACATGACCCGGGCATTGATCCTGGTTCGACTGAAACCCCGGCAGCCGGACGGGTCAGTGATCGGCGAGAGCCGGCGAACGTGCCATCTGGTGCCGCTCCCGGACGCCGACGCGATGCCGCGGTTCCTGACCGCATACTGTGGACTGCGCATCGCGCCCGGGTCCGGGGAGGTGCTGTCGACCCCGGTCGGCATGCCGTGCGAGACGTGCCTCGCCCGCTCGCCGGTACCCGCCTTCGAGATGCTGCAACAGCTCCGCGGCCTGACCGGCACCGCCGCCGCCGACCCGACCACCGCTCCGGAGCCGCTCGGGACTGCCGGCTCGGCGGGGTCAGCCGGTGACGAGCGCTAGTGCGAAGCCGTCGTAGCCCTTGCTGCCGACCGTCTGCACCATCGTCGCGGTCAGTCTCGGTTCGGCGGCCAGCATCTCGCCCAGCTTGCGGGTGCCGACCACCGACGGGTCGGTGCTCGTGGCGTCGGCCACCCGGCCGTCGCGCACCACGTTGTCCACGATGATCACGCTGCCCGCCCGGGTCAGCTTGAGCGCCCAGGTGAGGTAGCCGGGGTTGTTGGGCTTGTCGGCGTCGACGAAGACCAGGTCGAAGGGCCCGGCGCCCTGGTGGTCGAGCACGGCCAGGCTGTCCAGCGCGGGACCGACGCGCACCTCGACCTTGTCGGCGAGACCGGCACGCTCGAGGTTCTCCCGTGCCACGACCGCGTGCTTCTCCTCGTACTCGAGGGTCACCATCCGCCCGTCCTCGGGCAGCGCCCGGGCGAGCCAGATCGTGCTGTAGCCGCCGAGCGTGCCGATCTCCAGGATCGAGCGGGCGCCGTGCATCCTGGCCAGCAGGTTCAGCATCTTGCCCTGGTTGGGCGCGACCGCGATCCGCGGCAGCCCGGCCGCGTCGCTGGCGGCGAGCGCGGCGCCGAGTACCGGATCGTCGCCGACCAGCAGATCGGTGATGTAGCCGTCGACCGCGTCCCACTGCTGCTGTGTCATGAGCCCATTCCTACCCGTGCGCGGGCGCGCGAGCCACCGAGATCGTCACCGAGATCACCGCCCGGGACTGCGGCGTCCCGAGCACTCCGGGCGTGGCCTGCCGCCGACGCGGAACTGGTGTTCACTGGAGGCATGCCACTTGAGGGAGAATATGAGCCGAGCGCGTCCGATTGGGCCCGCAAGCAGGCCGAGCTGTACGAGAGCTCGGGTGGGGCCAAGGGCACGATGTTGCGCGGCATGCCGGTAGTCGTCCTGACCACGATCGGCGCGAAGACCGGTAAGATCCGCAAGACTCCGCTCATGCGGGTGGAGCGCGAGGGCAGCTACGCGGTCGTCGCTTCGCTCGGCGGCGCGCCCAAGCACCCGGTCTGGTACTACAACGTCGTCGCCAACCCGCACGTCGAGCTGCAGGACGGGCCGGTCAAGCAGGACATGATCGCCCGCGAGGTCAGCGGCGACGAGAAGGCCACGTGGTGGGCGGTCGCGGTCGAGGCCTACCCGGACTACGCCGACTACCAGCGCAAGACCGACCGCCAGATCCCGGTCTTCGTGCTCGAGCCCGAGGATCACTAGCCGTACTCGCCGCACCCGCGTAGGTGAGCGCCAGCGCGACGTGCGGACCCGGCGCCGCGAGTGATGGTCCCAACAGGACGGCCACGGTGCCGCTGCCGACCGTGGCCGCCTCGACCAGCCACCTTCGGCGCGGCAGAACGAGCGGATCGCCGAGCGGCGGCTTCCGTGCGGCGAGCGCGGCCACCGTGACTGCTCATGCCACCCGTCGTGCCGAAGAGCACCGGCACGACGAACGCCCGCCCGCGTGCGGACGGCTCGACCGACACGGTCGCGAGGCTCGCCGCGACGATCGTCGGTCGCCGGTTCCGCTCGTGCCCCGTCCGACGGAGAGCCGTGCCCATGTCTACCCAGCCGCGCTCCGCTGACCGCACCGTCGTCGTCACCGGCGCCTCGTCGGGCATCGGGCGGGCGACCGCTCGCGGCTTCGCCGGCAGGAGTTGGCGGGTGTTCGGCACGAGCCGCCGGGACCGTCCGGACGAGCACGGTGTGACGATGCTGCGGCTCGATGTCCGGTCGCAGGACTCGGTCGCGTCCTGCGTCGATGAGGTGCTGCGCCGCGCGGGTCGCATCGACGTGCTGGTCAACAATGCCGGAGTCATGCACTCGGGGATCGCCGAGGAGACCACCCAGGCCGAGGCGAGGGCGGTGTTCGACGTGAACTTCTTCGGCACCGTCCGGGTCACCGCCGCCGTGCTGCCCGGCATGCGCGCTCGAGGTCGGGGGCACATCATCAACGTCGGCTCGCTCGCGGCGTGGATCGGCGAACCCGGGGAGGCCTACTACCCGGCCTCCAAGGCCGCCCTCGCCCGCTACACCGAGGCCCTGCGGCACGAGGTCCGCCATCGCGGTGTCGCCGTCTGCTCGGTCGAACCCGGCGCGTTCGTCACCGACGTGGTGGACGCGTCGTCGAACACGGCCGCGACCATCGCCGACTACGACGGACTCCGCGAGCGGGCCCGGGAAACCCTGAACCGGAGCCTCCGCGGCGGCGGCGACCCGCGCAAGGTCGCCGACCTGATCGTCAGGATCGCCGGCACGCGGCGACCGCGGGCCCGTTACGGCGTCGGACCGGAAGCGCTGCTGGTCCCGCGACTCACGACCCTGCTGCCCCAACGGCTCGTCGAACACCTGCTCCGCCGCGGCTACCGCCTCGATAAGGGATGACAGTCGACGAAACCCGGATCCACCAGATTTCCTAGCGGATCCGGTCGCGGACCCACTCGCCGGCGGGCTTCAACCGCGCCGGGGTGGTGAACGGACCGTTCGGGCAGGTGCCCTCCTCGAAGACCGCGCCGGTCCGGAAGTCGTCGGAGAAGTTCCAGTTCGTCCAGCTGATCTGCTTGCTCGCCAACAGGTCCAGGTAGCGCTGCGCCATCGCGAAGTCGTTCGGGCCGTCGCCGGTGTACTCCTGGGTGCCGAACTCCGTCACGAACATCGGGATCCGGTCGGCCGCACGGGACAGCGCGTTCAGGTACTCGTCGCGGTGTGAGGCCGCGTAGAAGTGGAACGTGTACATGATGTTCGACGCGTCGACCGGGTCGTCGACCACCTCCGACTCGTCCGCGCCGTCGGACACGCCCAGCGACGACCACGAACTGGTCCTCGAAGACAACCGCCCGTGGCGTGGCGTCGGACGCCTGGCCGTCGGGCACCTGCGCCGCCGTGGCGGTCGCCCAGGGCACGACGGCCGCGGCCACCGCGACGACGGCGAGCATGCTGATGCGTGCGGACATCATTGTCGGCTCTCCGTTCGTTCAGGAGATAAACGTTTGTTGCGCGCGCCAACAAAGCATGCCGGTCTAGACCACACCCCACAACCCGACGATCGGCGGGTTGTGCGGCCTCCTCGACGCCCGAGGTCCAGTCGCACCGACCATCACAGATCGTCGAGCGGAACGATGTCGCAGTCGTCGACCTGTCGGATCAGTCGCTCGGCACGGGTCCATCTGATCGCCGGGTCCTCGAACCCCACGGTTCGAACCTCGGTCGCCTGTAGGCCCGACACGGTTCGGGTGTAGACCGCACCCCATACTCCGACGATCGGGTACTTCCGTGCGCGAATGGCAGCCGCGCCTCGTCTCAGGGCCGGGCAGAGCCGGACCGACAGCCGGACACACGGGCGGCACACCGGCGGCTCGTCGAGCCCCATCCTCGCGGGCCAACCCGGCCAGTCCTCGCGGAGGTCCGGAATCAGCCACAGCACGCCTTCGTCGGTCTGATCGGCCGGGCCGGCGCAGACCTGACACAGGAGCTTGCGCATGGCACGCCGCTGCCGCTGCGGGTGAACGTTGCCGAACTGCGGTCTGCCGTGGCCCGGACGGGAGGTTCGTGTCCTCCACAGCACGTGGTGGCGGTCGCGGTCGAGCACGGTTTCGTCCGCGAAGCCGATGCCGAGCCCTCGTCGCTCGACCACCTGGCGCGGCACATCCTCCTCGCCGCTCCAGGTGGTGATGTACGGCGCGATGACGTGGCCGGTTCCGGCCGGGACTTGCTGAGTCTTCGTTGTCATTCGGGTCGTTCGCTCTCGAAGCGTGGATCAAGGAAGGTGTCCGCGGCTCAGGCTCGGCCAGGTACCCACAGCCTCGGCGCGAGCCCCTTGACCAGGGTTGGCGCGCCTGTCCGTCCGGGCTCGGGAAGCTCCAGCAGCGTGTCGACCACCTCGATCAACCCGCCCTCCCGGGACCACACCTCGCCCCAGGACGGGTCGAGCCGGAACGCGCGCACGTCGTTGGTGTCGCGGACCGCGATGGCTTCGGACCAGCCGTTTGGCCACAGGCGACCGCCGGCCACCAGGTCCACGCCACCGTCCTCGACACACTCGATGCTGAACGTCCACCGGTGGTCCTCCCGCAGCGCCACGAGCCGGCTCAGCGCCGGGTAACGGACCACCGCTCGGAGTTGTGTCTCTGTCAGAGCCATCAGCCGTGCTCATCTCCTGTCACGGCTCGAAGCTATGGGCGATCTACCGATCTGAAGGGGGATGAAAGGGGGAATGCGCAGGTCACGGCCCTGCTCTCATTACCCGAATGGTTGACGTGGCACCCTTGACTCATGGACACCACGACGAGAGTCGGCGCACGCGTGGCAAACCTGCGCAAGCGGCGCGGTCTCACGCAGGCCGCACTCGCTGTCCGTGCCTTCTACTCGTTGGATACCGTCAAAAAGGTCGAACAGGGGAGGATCCCTCCGAGCGCGGCGTTCGTGGGGAGAGTCGCGAGGGCTCTCGATGTGGATCCATCCCACCTGTATGGGGTCGAGGACCGCTCGATGGCGGAGGAGTCGAGCGCGGTCCAGCTCGCCAACCTCCGAGCCGCGGTGGACGCCTGGGACGATCCGCGCCCGGAGGGGCCGCTTCTCAGCCTCGATGCGATCAACCGCCGGCTCGACGCCATCGCCCGCCAGGTCGCGGGCACGAAGTACGCGGACGCGGCTGGCGAGCTTTCACCTTTGCTGCACCACCTTTACGTACTCGCAGACCGCGCAGGCTCCGACGGTGAGGTCGCGCGTGCCGCGCTGCACGACGCCTACAGGTTGACCGCCACCGTCGCCGGACGTTTTCGGCAAGCCGACATCGCGGCTGTCGCATCCGAACGGCACATCCAGCTCGCGCCAAGCACGGGTGATCCGCTCCGGGTTGCCATCAGCGCCTTCCACCGATCGTCCCGATACCTGGGCCTCGGCGACTACAGCGGTGGCCTTCGGGTGCTCGAGCGCGTCCAGGCGCATCTGGCCAAGCCGTCCGCGGTCGCGACCCAAGTGCACCTGCGCAACGCCGTGCTGTCCGCCCGCGCGGGCCGGCTCGATCGTGCGGACGAGTACGTCGTCGAAGCGCGCGCCATGCGACGGGACGGCCAGGCCGACTACCGCGGTATCGACGCCTCCGCCCTGAATGTCGACGTGCATTGGTGTGCGTTGCCGGTGGAGGCGCTCGACGGGACCGAGGCAGTCCGCCGGGGCGCTGAAGTCCAACTCGCCGGTACAGGCAAGCCAGAACGGCTCGGTCACCACCACATCGACCAGGCGCGAGCCTGGTTGCTCCACGGCGACCGCAGACGCTGCCTCGACGAGCTCAACGAGGCCCGCCGCGTCGCACCGTTCAACACCAGGCACCACCCGTCCGTTCACGAGACCATCATCGCGCTGGCATCGGCCGATCGAAGGAAGACGGAATCGCTCGCTGGATTTGCCAAGTGGGCCGGAGTCGCGGTCTGATCGATCACGTGACGTTCTCTCATCATGACGCGTCGACGGCGGCGGAGATTCTTGACACGGTAGTCCGGCCCATCTATGAGGCTAGTGTCGCGTGACCCTGAAACCTTTACGCCGCTGCGGCCAACGCGGCCCCTGGCTGCGTTGGAGAAAAGCCCAAGTACAACCCGGTACGAGCGACTTTCCTCCGCCTTGCCAGGAGCCACGTTGATCCACAGCGGACGCAAAGGAACAGGATCACGCGACACTAGTGACGCCGACGTCATTTCGGATCCGTTCTACTCGGCCGACCGATTTATCGAGCGGGTAGCAGGGTATATTCGAGCGCCGGGATTCGAGCTTGTAGCCGCATATCACGAGTCGGATCCGTTGACAGATAGGGGCTTGCGTTCGGTTATGCTCTGCCGAAGAACGCCCGCTGGTGGCAAGGGCTTACGACGCCGGTGCCTGACGGGTTCGCCGAGGAGTCCGGAAAGCGCACGTTCGCACTCAACGAACTGATGGTCGTGCCTTTGTGGCAAGGTCGAGGTGTGGCGCACTCCTTGCACGACGAGCTTCTTGGTGGCCGCTCCGAGGCACGGGCGACTCTGCTGGTCCGGGAAAACAATTCGTCGGCGCAGAATGCCTACGCGCGGTGGGGTTGGCAGAAGATCGGCGAACTTCGTCCATACCCGGACTCGCCGCATTTCGATGCCATGGTCCTGCCGCTCCCTATCGGTGGGGTCTCCTGAGCGTCAGGTCAGCGCTTCGGGCGGCTGGCACTGATGTCCTCGACGACCGCGCAGGTGCTGTCCACCGGGTCCAGTTCGTTCGCGTGCGCGGCCAGGCGGGTGAGCAGCGACTTCAGCGTCCGCTGCTCGCCGGCGGGGAGGCCGGAGAGGATGTGCGCCTCCGCGTGGGCGAGCTGTTCCTCGAGCCGGCACAGCAGCGCGCGGCCGGGTTCGGTCGCGACGATCTGGCGGGTCCGCCGGTCGGCCGGGTCGGGCTTGCGAGCGACGAGGTCGGCGCGCTCCATGTCGTCGAGGAGGTAGGTGAGCACCGTGCGGTCGATGCCCAGCTGCGCGCCGAGGGCCGACTGCGACGGCGCCTCGTCCCGTGCGGCGGCGGTGAGCACCTGGTAGCCGCGGTGCCCGCCGGGCACGCCGGTCATCACGACGGCGCTCGACTTGACGTACGCGCGGAACACCACGCCGAGCGTCCAGCCGAGGTCGCCGTCCAGTGCCGTCATGCGCCCTATGGTACGCGGCACAGCAGAACATCTGTCTGACAGAATATCTCGTGGCATACTGATCTCATGCCCGACTACGGTCACCCCCTGGAGTTCGGCGTCTTCCTGCCCCCCGCGGCGGAGGCGGCCGGTGACACGCTCACCCTCGCCCGCCTGGCCGACCGGCTCGGCCTCGACCTGGTCAGCGCCCAGGACCATCCCTACCAAGCTGCCTTCCTGGACACCTGGACCCTGCTCTCCGTGATCGCCGCCGGCACGAGCAACGTCCGCGTGTTCCCCAACGTCGCCAACCTCCCGCTACGGCCGCCCGCCATGCTCGCGCGCAGCGTTGCGACCCTCGACATCCTCAGCAACGGCCGCGCCGAGCTGGGCTTGGGCGCCGGCGCGTTCTGGGACGCCATCGAGGCCATGGACGGTCCGCGCCGCACCCCGGCGGAGTCGCTCGCGGCGCTCGATGAGGCCATCGGCGTCCTCCGCGCGCTGTGGACACCCGGCCGCGGCGTCCGGCGGGACGGCACGCACTCCCGGCTGGCCGGCGCGCACCCCGGCCCGTTCCCGGTGCACGACATACGCATCTGGGTCGGCGGCTACAAGAAGCGCATGCTCGGCCTCATCGGCCGCGCTGCCGACGGCTGGCTGCCCAGCTCGCCCTACGCGCCGCCCGAGCAGCTGGCCGGCATGAACGAGATCATCGACGCGGGGGCCGACGCGGCAGGCCGGGCCGCGACGGACATCGTGCGGCTGTACAACATCACCGGCTCGTTCACCGGCTCCGGGGCGGAGTTCCTGCGTGCCCCGGCCAAGGTCTGGGTCGAGCAGCTCGCCGAGCTCACCCTGGCCGACGGCATCAGCAAGTTCATCCTCATGGTCGACCGCGACGGCGCCGACGACCTGCGCCGCTTCGCCGAGGAGGTCGCGCCGGGGGTGCGCGAGCTGGTCGCGCAGGAGCGTGACCTCGGCGGCGCGCCGAGAGCTCCCACCCCGATCGACGCTGCGCCACCGGAGAACCCCAGACTCCGCGTCACCCCCACGCCCGACGACGGCACGCGCCTGTCGACCACCCGGGTGTGGGACGAGACGCGGCGCCCGACCGGTCCCGCGGTCGACCCCGACGCCGTCTACCACGACCGCGGCGGGTTGACCGGCCAGCACCTCGTCGAGATCCACGACCACCTGCGCGGCGAGCTGCAGCGGGTGCGCGGGCTGGTCCGGCAGGTGGCGGAGGGCGCACTCGACGTCGGTGCCGCCCGGTCGGAGATCAACGAGATGACCATGCGGCAGAACAACTGGACCCTCGGCGCGTTCTGCGAGAGCTACTGCAGGTTCGTCACCGTGCACCACACGCTCGAGGACACCTCGTTCTTCCCGCAGATCCGCGGCGCCGACCCGCGCTTGGGCCCCGTTCTGGACCGGCTGAGTGAGGAACACCACATGATCCACGAGGTGCTCGACCGGGTCGACGCGGCGCTCGTCGCGACCGTGAGCGACCCGACCGGGATCGCCGAGCTGGGCGACGCGGTCGACCTGCTCACCGACACGCTGCTCTCCCATCTGTCCTATGAGGAGCGTGAGCTCGTGGAGCCGTTGGCGCGCTTGGAAATCGTCTAGAGCGGGCGAGAGGCGCTCGTCATGCCATCTCCACGGCGAACGCCTCTCCTCGTCCGTATCGTCAGCGCCATTCGGCGGGACGTCCGGTACGCCATTCGGCGGGGCGACCGGTGTTCTTGGTGGAAGACATGACACCTCCTCGAGCGGGTTCGCTCAGGGTCGTCACTCGTTTGGAGTCGCGACACTGTGTGTCCGAGCCATTACCGTGGACCTCCGTTGCGAAGGGACACAGTAGTGCACGGTGCGGATGATCCTGACCCCGTGCAGGGGTGGCGGCGGCTGTCGCCCAGCCGCTGGACTCTATGGTCCCTCCCGAGGTTCGTGCGGGTATACATCCTCTCGGTCGAATTCGCCGCGGTGGCCGTCGTGGTCGCCACCGGCTGGCTCGCTCCGGTCACCAGCCAACACTGGATCTGGTTCGGCGTGCTCGTGCTCGCCTCGACGGTCCACCTGGAGGCTGCCCGCGGCATGGAGCGGCTCCGCGAGATCGCCGCCGAGGGCACGCCGTACAACCATCTGCAGACCGTCTGGTTCTTCGCCGCGATCCTGCTGCTGCCGCCGCCGCTGATGTGTGCGCTGTTCATCGTCAGCTATACCTACAACTGGTTCCGGGTGTACCGCCGCCGCGCGGTGGTGCACCGCAAGATCTTCTCCGGGGCGACCGTGGTGCTGGCGTGTGCGGCGGCCTATGCGGTGCTCGCCGCCGTCTACCCCGCGCACACCGAACCGTTCGCCACCGCGCTCGACAGCCCGAAGGGGCTCGCCGCGGTGGTGGCCGCCGGCGCGCTGTACCGGCTGGTGAACTACGGGCTCGTCGTGTTCGTCATCGTCGCCACCAACCCGGACCGCCCGCCGCGCATGGCGCTCGGCCACGCCAGCGACCAGCTGATGATCGCCGGCGCCATCGGGCTCGGCGGCGGCATCGCGGTCATGGTCGCCGCCCACCCGTGGTGGACACCGCTGCTCGTCGTGACGGTGTTCGCGCTGCACACGGGACTGCTGATGCCGCAGTTCCGCGACGCGAGCCGTACCGACGCCAAGACGGGCCTGTTCGAGTCGGTGTTCTGGTGCAAGCTCGTGTCCGACGAGATGGACCGGGCCCGGCGCCTCGACGGCAAGCTCGGCGTGCTGCTGCTCGACCTCGACCACTTCAAGCGGGTCAACGACCGGTACGGGCATCTGGCCGGCGACGCGGTGCTGCGCGCGGTCGCCGACGCGATCAAGCATTCCGTGCGCGGCCACGACATGGTCGGCCGGTACGGCGGCGAGGAGTTCTCCGTGGTGCTGCCCGGTCTCGGCGCGCAGGACGTGCGCGTCACCGCCGAACGGATCCGCGCCGCGGTCGCGACGCTCAAGGTCTCGACGACCGACCTGGACGGGGTGGAGCGGGTGGTCGGCGGGCTGACCGCCTCGGTCGGCGCCGCGGTGTTCCCCGACCACGGCGAGGACCGGACCACGCTGCTCCTGGCCGCCGACGCGGCGCTGTACGAGGCCAAGGACGCGGGTCGGGACCGCACCCGGGTGTCACGGGGTGCGACCGCGCCGAACGTCGTTCCCCTGCCCAAGCAGAGCAGCGTGCCACAGCAGGGTTCCGTGCGGCATTTCCCCAGTGCCCGGCTGCCGCAGGACTAGTGTCGCGTGACCCTGAAACCTTTACGCCGCTGCGGCCAACAGCGGCCCCTGTCTGTGTTACGGCGTTGGAGAAAAGCCCAAGTACATCCAGTACGAGCGGCTTTCCGCCGCCTTGCCAGGAACCACGTTGATCCACAGCGGACGCAAAGGAACAGGATCACGCGACACTAGGCCATGTCTCGCGGATCTTGGGTCGTGGTATTCGCGCCCAGCTGTCCCCTGGCCGCGTTGTCGGAAGGCCCGAGTACAACCCGGTATGCGCGGCCTTCCGCCGCCTTGCCAGGAGCCAGCTGGATCACGAATCCCATCGACCAAGATCCACGAGACCCGACCTAACCCGCGGTCTCCGTGCTCCCCGCGGCGACCACCCTGACCAGGTCGCGGAGCCAGCGCTGCGCCGGGTCGTCGTCGAGCCGCGGATGCCACACCATCAGGTACGGCATCGTCTCGATCTCCTTGGGTGCGCCCACGATCCGCAGCGCGGGGTTCCTTGCGGCCGCCGTGAGCATGCGCTCGGGCAGCGTCGCGACGAGCGGCGTTCCGGGCACGGCCAGCACGGCCGCGGTGTGGTACGGCACGGTCAGCGCCACCCGGCGGGGTCGCCCGAGGCCGGTCAGCGTGCGGTCGATCGCGGGGTTCTCGCCCTCCTGGACCTCGACCCGCACATGCGGCGCGTCGAGGAACTCGGCCAGGGACAGCGACTTCCGGCCGGCGAGCGGGTGGTCGGCGGACATCAGGCAGACGAAGCGCTCCTCGTAGAGCAGCTCGCTGCGCACCGACGGTCCGGGCGGGAAGCCGTAGAACGTCAGGTCGACCAGGCCACTCCCGACATGCTCGACGGCACCGACGTCCCACGTGCTGAAGTGCAGCGACGCGCCCGGCGCCTGCTCGTACAGCCGCCGGCACAGGCCAGGGGCGAGCACCGAGGTGGCGTAGTCGGTGCCGGCGATCCGGAACCGGTCGGTCGCCGTGGCCGGGTCGAAGCTCTCGCCGCCGAACAGGATCTCCAGCCGGGGCACGATCCGGGCGAGCTCCTGCTGGACGCGCTCGGCGCGCGGGGTGAGCTGGTAGCCGTCCCGGGTGCGCACGAGCAACTCGTCGTCGAGGGTGTCACGCAGCCGCTGCAACGCCCTGCTGGTAGCCGGCTGGCTCAGCCCGATCCGGTCGGCGGCCCTGGACACGTGCCGCTCCTCGAGCAGCACGGCCAGGGCCACCAGCAGGTTGAGGTCGACCCGCTGCAGATGCGTGGTGCGCATGTGCGGCACGGTAGCCGGTGTCATGCGGTCGCCGGGTGCAGCAGGTCGGCCAGGTCGATGCGGCGCAGGAACTCCGTGCGGACCCGGTCGGCCACCGCGTTCACCACCGCGGCGCCGTCGTCGGACGGGTCGACGTGCACCCGGAAGGGGCGCTTGCCCTTCTCCGTGCCGACCACCCGCACGATCGCGCGGGCCACCTCGGCGACGTCCGCGTCCGGCGGCTCCAGCTCGGCGAGCTTGCGGCCGACCTGGTCCATCAGCCCGCCGTAGCGGGTGTCGTACTCGTCCACGACGGACTTGTCGGCCGGGGTGCCGCTGTGCGCGAAGTGGTTGGTGCCACTGGTGAACGCGCCCGGGACGACGATCGTGGTCTCGATGCCGAACCGGGCGAGCTCGAGTGCGTAGCTCGTGGCGAGCGCGTCCATGGCGGCCTTCGCGGCGAAGTACGGCGCGAGGTAGGGCGGGGTGCCGCCGCGAGTGCTGGAGCTGCCGACCCACACGACGAGGCCGTCGCCCTTCTCGCGCAGGTGGGGGAGGAGTGCCCGGTTGAGCCGCTGGGTGCCGAGCACGTTGGTGTCGTACAGGTCGGCGAGCTGCTCGGGGGTGAACGCCTCGGCCGGCCCGGTGACCATGTGCCCCGCGTTGTGGATCAGGACGTCCACGCCGTCCACTTCGGACAGGACGGTGTCGGCGGCCCGGCGCACCGAGTCGTCGTCGGTGACGTCGAGCTCGACCGGGTGCAGGCCGTACGCGGTCGCTTCCCGGGCCGCTCCGGTGTTGTGGCCGGCCAGGCCGCGCATGCCGGCGTAGACGGTGTGGCCGGCGTCGGCGAGGGCGCGGGCGGTGAGTGCGCCGAAACCGCTGGAGGCGCCGCTGATGAGGATGGTGGACATTGTTGTCCCCCTTGGGACTTAGGCCGCGCCGCCGTTGGCGTAGACGACCTGGCCGTTGACCCACCGGCCGGGACCGGCGAGGAACGCGACCACCTCGGCGATGTCGCTGGGCAGGCCGAGCCGCTCGAGCGGGGCCTCCGCGGCGATGCGGTGGATGAGCTCCTCGGACTTGCCGTCGAGGAACAGCGCCGTGGCGGTGGGGCCGGGCGCGACGGCGTTGACCGTGATGTCCCGGCCGCGCAGCTCGCGCGCGAGGATGAGCGTCATCGCCTCCACGGCGCCCTTGCTGGCCGCGTAGGCGGTGTAGCCCTCCCGGGCGATCTTGGTGACGGAGCTGGAGAAGTTGATGACGGCGCCGCCGGCCCGCAGGCGCCGCGCGGCCTGCTGGTTGGTGACGAAGGTGCCGCGGATGTTGGTGCGGTGCATCCGATCCAGGACGTCGAGGTCCTGGTCGGCGAGCGGGGACAGGAGCATGACCCCGGCCGCGTGCACGAGCACGTCGACCCCGCCGAGCTCCGCCTCCGCCCGGTCGAACATCGCCGCGACGGCGGTCTCGTCCGCGACGTCGGCCTGAACCGCGACGGCCGTGCCGCCCGCCTCGGTGATCTCCTTGACCGCGCTGTCCGCCTCGGCCTGGTTCCCGGCGTAGTTGACGACGACCGAGTACCCGTCGCCGGCGAGCCGCAACGCGGTCTCCCGGCCGATTCCGCGTGACCCACCGGTCACGATCGCCACTCTGGGCTGCTGCTGTGCGTTCATGGCACAAGCATGGGCTCGCAGGAACTATGTGTCCAATGCAATGTTCTGATATGGAACATGCACCGCATGCATCATGCCGGCTGGCCCGCCAAGGAGTCCGTACGTCCGCCGGCCGTCCGCCACGACCACACCACAGCGACCGCCGCGAGTACGCCCAGCACGCCCGCCGTCCCGACGACCTGATGCGGCGCGATCCCCTCGGCCGCGAGTCCCGCCAGGGTCACGCCCAACCCCTGCGACACCTTGATCGCCGTGACCGCCAACCCGAACGCCTGGCCCCGCCGCGTGTCCGGCACCGCCAGCACGAACGTCGTCGACGCGATCACCTGGTATGCGCTCCCGACCCCCGACGCCACGAACAACGCCACCACGAACACGAGACCGGGATCGGTGAAGCACAGCACCAGTGGCACGCACGAGGCGACCGCGAGCGGCGGTAACAGCCGCAGCCGCACCGGTTTCGGCAGCCGCGCCAGCACGAGCATTCCCACCGCGGCCCCCGCGGCGTACCCGGCGAACATGAACCCGACCGCCACCGCGCCGTTGCCCAACGCCTCGGCATACGGCGCGGCCAACGCCTCGCCCACGATGTAGAACCCGCCGAGGCATGCGAACAGCACCAGCGCGCGCAGCCGCCGGTCCGTCCACACGAGACGGGACCCGGCGACGAAGTCCGGCCACCACGCGCGGCGCTCCGGGTCCGTGT
This sequence comes from Actinophytocola sp., assembly GCF_009379765.1. GTDB lineage: Bacteria > Actinomycetota > Actinomycetes > Mycobacteriales > Pseudonocardiaceae > Actinophytocola. The sequence continues at coordinate 29,509 of NZ_WHTD01000054.1, forward strand.
CGCCCGCCGAAGGGCGGGCCAGGACCAGGCCCCACACCAGCAGCGCGGACGCCGCGAACGTCCCGGCGTCGGCCAGCAGCACCCCACCGGTTCCGATCGTCGCGACCAGCGCGCCACCGCCGGCGAAGCCGATCACCTGCGCGGCCTGGGTGACCGATTGCAGCGCCGCCTGCCCGGCTGGGTAGTCGTCCTCGCCGAGCACCGCCGGCAGCAGCGCCCCGCGCGCGGCATTGGCCGGCGCGCTGATCAGCTGCACCGCCACCAAGATCACGCACAGCAGCCAGATCGGCATGCCGGGCACCGCCATCAGCCCGACCAGTCCGGCCCGCGTCAGGTCCGCGCCGACCATCAGGCCGCGCCGCGGGTGCCGGTCGGCGAGCCCGGACAGCAGCGGGCCGCCGACGAGGTCCGGTAGGAACGTCAGGCCGTAGGTCAGCGCCGTCCACGCGGGCGAGCCGGTACGGTCGAACACGAGCACGGACAGGGCCACCCTGGCGAACTGGTCACCGATGATCGATATCGTCTGTGCGGCGAACAGCGCTCGGAACTCGGTGTTCCGGAAAATGCCGCGGTAGCCGATCGGTCGGCTCGTGACCACCGTTCCTCCCCAGACACCGGTGTTACGGGGCGCCATCGCGTCACTACGAACAGTACTACGCGATTTCTGCGGCTACGAGGGCCGCAAGCGGGGAATCCGCCCGTTGTCTCGTGAGAGCATGAGTTCGTGCGTTATCTGTTGCTGATCGGCGGCGAGGAGTCGGGTGCGCCGCCCCTGTCGTCGAAGGAGATCTGCGCCGCTGACGACGGGCTGGCCTGGGTCGAGGACGTGAAACGGGGCGGCTCGTGGGTGAGCGGCCTGTTGCTCCGGCCGCCGGCCGAGGCGACCACCGTGCGGGTGCGCGACGACGAGGTCCTGCGCACCGACGGGCCGTTCGCCGAGACCAAGGAGCAGATCGGCGGCCTGGCCGTCATCGAGTGCGCCGACCTGGACGCGGCCGTCGAGATCGCCGCGGCGCATCCGGTCGCGCGGTTCGGGCTGGTCGAGGTGCGCCCACTCTGGTGAACGTCGAGGATGCGGTCGCGGCGGCGTTCCGCGCCGAGTGGGGCCAGGTCGTGGCCACCCTGATCCGGGTGACCGGTGACTGGGACCTCGCCGAGGAGTGCGCGCAGGAGGCGTTCGCGTCGGCGCTGGAGCGCTGGGCGCGGGACGGCGTTCCACGCAAGCCCGGCGCGTGGCTCACGACGACCGCCCGCAACCGGGCGGTGGACCGGCTGCGCCGCGACGCCGTTGGCGCGGCGAAGCTCCGCGAGGCCGCCGCGCTCGCGGACGTCGAGGACGGGCCGGAACCGGCCGAGGAGATCCGGGACGACCGGCTGCGGCTGATCTTCACCTGCTGCCACCCCGCGCTGGTGTTCGAGGCGCGGGTCGCGCTGACCCTGCGCACGCTCGCCGGGCTGACCACCGCCGAGATCGCGCGGGCGTTCGTCGTGCCGGAGGCGACGATGGCCCAGCGCCTCGTGCGGGCCAAGAAGAAGGTCCGCAACGCCGGCATCCCGTACCGCGTCCCACCCGCGCACCTGTTGCCGGAGCGGACGAACGCCGTGCTCGGCGTGTTGTACCTGCTGTTCAACGAGGGCTACGCGGCCTCGGCGGGGGCCGACCTCGTGCGCCGCTCGCTCACCGACGAGGCCATCCGGCTCGCCCGGGTGCTGGCCGGCCTGATGCCCGACGAGCCGGAGGTCACCGGGCTGCTCGCGTTGCTGTTGCTGCACGACGCGCGCCGGACGGCCCGGGTCGGCGCCGACGGCGAGCTGGTGACGCTCGAGCACCAGGACCGCGGCGGTTGGGACGCCGCCGAGATCGCCGAGGGCGTCGCGCTGCTGGAGTCGGCGCTGCGCCGCGGGCAGCCGGGGCCCTACCAGGTGCAGGCGGCGATCGCGGCCTGCCATGCGACCGCGCCCACGGCCGAGGACACCGACTGGCGCCAGATCGCGTCGCTGTACGCCGAGCTCGTGAAGTACGTGCCGTCCGCGATCGTCGAGCTGAACAGGGCGGTCGCGGTGGCCATGGCGGACGGCCCGGCGGCCGGGCTCGTGCTGGTCGACCGGCTCGCCGAGGGTGGCGAGCTGGCGGGCTACCACCTGCTGCCGGCGACCCGGGCCGACCTGCTGCGCCGGCTCGACCGCCGCGCCGAGGCGGCCGACGCCTACCGCGCGGCCATCGAGCTCGCCGGCACCGACGCCGAGCGGCGCTACCTCGCCGGCCGGCTCGCCGAAATGTCCGGGCAGCGGCCTGTCGACCAGGGCCCGCGCCGTTCGTCGGTGGGGTGAGGAACCGGATGAGGGAGGACCGACGACCCAGCTGACCGGCATCGACGTCGCGCTGCTGACCCGCGCCTACGAGGCGACCGGCCAGGTGCTGGCCACGATCCCGAACGAGCGGTGGAACGCGCCCGGTGCGGTGACCGCCGACGTTGGTGACCCGGCGAACGTTGGTGGTCACCGCACTGGCCCGTGCGGGAGGTGGCCGACCACCTGGTCGACGCGCTCGACTTCTTCGCGTGCACGGTGTCCGGCTCGGCGCCGGGTTCGCCCACCGACTACCGCGACGCCACCCGCCGGTGCCTGGCCGCGTTCGGCCGGCCCGAGGTGCTCGCGGCAGAGCACCCGTTCCCCGGCGGCGTGCTGCGCGGTTGGGTGGTCGCGGGCATCAGCCTGTCGGAGTCGCTGGTGCACGGCTGGGACCTGGCGACCGGCGCCGGCGTGCCGTACGAGCCGGACGTCGACGTGGTGGCGGCGGTCGCGGCGCTGTCCGACGGCCCGGCGCCCGACGGCGCTTTCGGCGACCCGGTGCCGGTTCCCGCGGACGCCTCGCCGCTGGTGGCGTTGTTGGGCAGGCTGGGCCGGGAGGTGCGGTGATGCTGCTCGACGTGCGCGGGGTGCGGATCGCGGTCTCGACGTTCGGCTCGGCGACCGACCCGGCGGTGCTGCTCATCATGGGCGCGGGTGGGTCGATGGACTGGTGGGAGCCGGAGTTCTGCGCGCGGCTGGCCGCCGCCGGCCGGTACGTGATCCGCTACGACCACCGCGACACCGGCGAGTCGGTGAGCTACCCACCTGGTCGGCCCGGTTACACCGGCGACGACCTGGTGGCCGACGCGGCCGGGGTGCTCGACGCGCTCGGCGTGGCTCGGGCGCACGTGGTCGGTTTGTCGATGGGCGGGGCGTTGGCGCAGCTCCTGGCGCAGCGTGAGCCGGCGCGGCTGATCACGCTGACGCTGATGTCGACCAGCGGCGGGGCGGGCGACCCGGACCTGCCGATGGGGTCGATCGAACCGGTGCCGGAGCCGGACTGGACTTCACGGGACTCGGTCGTCGACTACCAGGTGGCGAGCCAGCGGGGGGTGGCGTCGCGGACCAGACCGTTCGACGACGCGGCGGTCCGCGAGGTCGTGGGTATTGCGTTCGACCGGACGACGTCGCCGGAGTCGGCCGAGAAGAACCACTACGCCACCGAGGACGGCGGGGAGAGCTGGCGGCCCCGGCTGCCCGAGATCGGGGTCGCCACGCTGGTGCTGCACGGCACGGAGGACCCGATGTTTCCGCTCGCCCACGGCGAAGCGCTGGCCCGTGAGATCCCCGGCGCCCGGCTGGTCCCGCTGCCCGAAACCGGCCACGAGCTCCCGCGGGAGAACTGGCCGCTGGTCCTGCGCGAGCTGGTCGCGCACACCTCCTGACAGCGAACGACGCCTCCGCGGACTCTCCGCGAAGGCGTCGTTCGCTGTCGGTGGCCCGGTCGGGCCTGGCCGGTCATGCCGCGTCGTTGGTCGTCCGGTGCTGCACCCGTACCCGGCGCCACCAGGAGGGGTGGCTCTCGCGCGCCGCACGCAGGTGCTCGAGGGTGGTCCCGCGCCGCACGTCGCCCAGCGCGCGCTCGACCCGGTAGTCCATCTCGGTCCGCACGAACTCATGCGTCCAGTTCATTTCCATCTCCTTGTTCGACTTTCTCGGTGACAAGGAGAAGATTCGTCCTGAGGCCGGTACCCGGGCATCGGACGATCACGTACTACTGGTCCGCACGTCCCTTACCCCGGCCACTGAGGGTCCCCGCTGGGGCGGGGTAAGGGGTGCTGAGAGGAACCCTCAGGCGGTGAAGAACTCCTTCAGCCACGGTGCCAGTGCCTTGGCCTTCACCAGGTGGTTCTGCCCGGGCAGGGTCCGGTAGGTGGCGTTGGGCAGGACGTCGGCCATCGCCTCGTTGCCGTTGCGCATCCAGGCCGGGCTCTTGCCCCCGTCGACCACGAGCGTGGGCATGGTGGCCGTGGACCAGCGGGTCTCCGGCAGCGGTCGGCCCTGCTGCAGGCCCTGCATGACGGTGAAGTCGTAACGCAGTGTCGGCGCGACCGTCTTGAGCTTCGACCACACCGGCATCAGCCGCATCATGGTGATCGCGAACCCGGGCACCTCGACCGAGCGCATGAACGCCTTCACCGCGTCGCCGTTGCGGCCCGCCTCGACCATCGTGGTGATCTGCCGCAGGAAGTCCTCGGCGATCGGCACCCGGCTGTCGTCCACGATCAGCGGCGCCTCGTACATCGCGAGCTTCGACACGCCGATGCCGTGGTTGGCGGCCTCGAGCGCGAGCATCGCGCCGGAGGACGGTCCGTACACGAAGGGCGAGCCGCCGGCCTCCTTGGCCAGCGCCTCGACGTCCTCGATCTCGCGCTCGAGGGCGATCTCGGAGCTCTCTCCGCTCTCGCCGCGGCCCCTGCGGTCGTAGATGAAGACGGTGAAGTCGCCCGCGAGCTCGGCCGCCATCGGCCGGGCCGGGCCACTGTCGCGGTAGCACATCGCACCGTCGACGATGATCAACGGCGGCCCGTCGCCGGAGCGCTCGTAGGCGATCTTCGTGCCGTCCGCCGAGATGATGGTGCTGGTCATGGCTTTCTCCCCAATCAGGTGAAGGTCTTGTCGAGCCAGGTCTGCCAGGCGCGCTCGGCAGCGCTCGTGTCGGCCTGGCCGAACAGGTGGTGGCTGGCGACGACGGGGCCGCCGAAGCCCTTGAGGAACCGGTAGAGCGCGTCGCCGGTGCGCACGCCGAGCGTGTGGGCGTTGACGAAGTAGACCTCGCCGTCGACCGGCTCGAGCCCGTCCGGCTCGACGTGCACCCGGTCGCCCGCGCGCGGCGCCTCGGCGAGGCCGAGCGCGCTGGTGAGCGTGGCCCAGGCGAGCTTCCAGTCGGTGGTCACCGGGCCGAACGCGGTGACCGGCACCGCGGTGCGGCCGGCGAAGTGGCGCAGGTAGGTCGCGAGCGTGGCGAAGAACAGCGCGCCGCCCTTGGTCATCGCGTCGTACTCGGCCTCCCAGTCGTCGCCGGGGAGGAAGCCGCTGTTGGCCATGCGGAGCACGGTGCTGCCCTGGCCGCGGCCCTCGATGAGGAACTCGTAGGCGATGAACCGGCCGTCGGGCGCGTCGTCGGAGCGGTAGGCGAAGCGCCGCAACGGTTCCCACGTGGTGACCCGGTGCTCGGGCTCGTAGCCGCCGTAGGCCATCCGCACCGTGCCCTGCTCGGCGGTCTCGTCGAAGCTGACCTCGTTGCGGCCCATGAACCAGGAGTCGATGCCCGGGCCGGTCGCGATGGCCTGCCACACCTGCTCGGGCGTGGCGTCGACCTCGACCTCGTTGGTCTCGCTGAACTCCCGTCCCATCACTCGCTCCTGGCCGTGGGGTGGATGGCGACGATCAGCCGGTGGTCGCGACCGCCGGCGGCGTTCTCGTCGTGGTAGCGGCCGATCAGGGTCGTCACCGTATGCGCGAGCTCCTCGGCGAACGCCGCGCGGTCGGCGGCGGAGGCGAACCGCACCTCCCCGTCGAGTGCGAAGGTCGCGACCCGCTTCTGGGCCTTGGTCGCGCCGGTGATCAACATGCCGACATCGCGCACGAGCCGCGACGCGACCGCGAGCAACCACCGCGCGGACAGCCGGTCGGGCGCCCGCTCGGGGTCGGGCTGCACCGCGCTGAGCGCCATCGGCGAGATGACGTAGGAGGAGGCGGTCGCCTGCAGCACGCGCTCGGTGACGTTGCCCTTCTTCCGCTCCTCGACCAGCTCCACCAGCCCGTGCTTCTCCAGCGCCCGCAGATGGTAGTTGACTTTCTGCCGCGGAAGACCGACCCGGTTGGCGAGGGTGGTCGCCGATCCGGGCTCGGCCAGCTCGGCCAGTAGCTTGGCCCGGATCGGGTCCAGCGAGACCTCGGCCGCGGCCGGGTCCTCGATCACTGCCACATCGAACATGCCCTGAAGTCTGCCGACCGACAATTCAATTTGTCAAGACAATTTTCCCTGTCGGTGTCAGACTGTGCGACGTGCCACCGAAGCGTAGTGCGGGGATCCTGCTGTTCCGCCAGGTAGAGGCGGGTGTCGAGGTGCTGCTCGGCCACATGGGCGGGCCCTTCTGGGCGCGAAAGGATGCCGCGGCATGGACGGCGGTCAAGGGGGAGCTCGATCCCGACGAGGCCCCGGAGGCCGCCGCCCGCCGCGAGTTCACCGAGGAGCTGGGTCTACCCGCCCCCTCCGGCGACTACGTCCCGCTGGGCGAGATCCGCCAGTCCGGCGGCAAGACGGTGACCGTATGGGCGGTCGAGGCCGACCTGAACCCGGCCGACGTGGTCCCGGGCACGTTCGAGATGGAATGGCCCCCACGCTCGGGAAAACGCCAGGAGTTCCCCGAACTGGACCGCGTGGAGTGGTTTCCCGTGGACGTGGCGACAGAAAAGATCATCGCCGGGCAACGCCCGTTCCTGGACCGCCTGACCGAACACCTGAAGACCTCCTGGCGGAGATCTCACCCAGGCCTTGACGACGAACTCGGGTGATAACCGGTGCTGGGCACATTGTTGGACAAGGTCTCCGGGCGGACGGACCAGCGATTCCTCGGTACGTTGCTGTTTCCGAGCTTCATCCTCCTCACCGGTATCGGATCCCTCGTCGTTACGCAGATCGGCTGGGCGCACACCCTCACCTGGTGGTCGGCGCTCGACGGTTCCCGCCGCGTTCTGCTGGTCGCCGCTGCCGTCACCGCGACCTTCTTGATCGTCCTGCTGCTGGCCGTCCGGCTGCGCACGCTGGTCCGGTTCTTCGAAGGGCAGTGGCCCGAGCCACTCGCGACACTCGGTCGAAAGCGCCAGGAGAGGCGCCGGGCGAGGACGACGGATTTCGAGAAGCGGTACTACCTGTTTCCCACCGAGTCCTTGATGCCGACCAGGCTCGGCAACGTGCTTCGGGCGGCCGAGGACTATCCCCACAGCAACGACCGCTACGGAATGGACAGCGCGTTCTTCTGGCCACGTCTATATTCCGTACTCCCCGACAGTTTTCGCGCCTCCTGACAGACGCATGCGCCGATCTGGAGCGGATGCTCGTCGTGTCGATGAACGCGGCTGTCCTTTCCTTGGTGTCATTGAACTTCGCGATCTTCGGTGATGTGCCGGTGACCGTCTGGCTGCCGTCGGCCACAGGTGCGGCACTGCTCTGCGTCATCGCGTACCGGGGCGGTGTCCGGGCGGCCATCGAATACGGCGACCTGGTGCGCACGGCCTTCGACGTCCACCGGCGCGACTTGCTGGCGAAGATGGGCCTCGAGCTGCCGAGAACGCTCGAGGAAGAGCGAAACCTCTGGACGACGTTGGGTCGGCAGCTGTACCGGGGGCAGAACGACCACCCGGAGCTGCTCCGGTTCACGCCGTCCCCCGAGTAGTGCGCCGACCCCGCCGGCTCCATTCTATCGGTGAACACCCACCGTTCCGGTGATGTCGATCTTGTCTGTGGACAACCACCCCTCCTGTGGATAACCAGGCCGTTTCGGGGCTCGCGGATCTGCCTTCGTCGGAAACGTCGGACAGTATCGGCGGCATGAAGAAGTACTGGCTTCCCCGCGTCCTCGGTATCGCCACCGCCGCATACGGCGCGGCCATCACCGCCAAGCCCGCGCTCCTCCTCGGCCCGTCCGGCATGCTGCGCGGCACCGAGCCCGAGCCCGAGCAGGCCACCTTCGTCCGCACGCTCGGCATCCGCGACCTCGCCTCCGGCCTCGCCATGGCGTTCGCGCCGAGCCGTAAGGCCTTACGCACCGCCATCGCCGTGCGGGTCGCCTCCGACGCGGGCGACCTCGTCGTCCTCGGACAGGCCCTGCGCGGCAAGCCGGAACGCACCAAGGTCATGACCATCGCCGGCGGCTGGGGCGCGCTCTGCGCCTTGTCGGCCATCACCACCCGGAGACGACGTTGAGCACCACCATCGCCGTGTTCACCCGCGACCTGCGGATACACGACAACCCCATGCTGGCCGCGGCCACTCGCGACACCGAGCACGTCGTGCCGCTGTTCGTGCGGGACGACCGCATCGGTGCCAGTCCGTTCGCCGCGGGCCGCCTGCGGTTCCTCGACGAGTCGCTCGCAGACCTGGACAGCCGGCTCCGCACGAGAGGCGGCCGGCTCGTCATGCGCGCGGGCGACCCGGTCGAGGAGATCTGCCGCGTCGCCGACGACGCGGACGCCACCCGGGTGCACGTCGCGCGCGACGTGTCCGCGCTCGCCAAGGCCCGCGAGGCCCGGCTCCGGCAGGCGCTCGGCCGGCGCGAGCTCGTCGTGCACGACGACGTACACACGGTCGTGCCACCCGGCGCGGTTCTCCCGCATGGTCGCGACCATTTCGCCGTGTTCGGCCCGTACCACCGGAAATGGAGCGAACAGACCTGGCGCGGCTGCCAACCGGCACCGGATCGGGTCACCCTCCCCGAGATCGCGCTCGGCGACGTACCGAAGGCACGGGGCGACGGCGGCGAGACCGCAGGCCGGCGCCGTGCGGAGAACTGGTTCGCCGCTCATGTCCAGGACTACGCCGACCAGGACGGCGCGCTCGCCGCCGACCGCACGTCCCGGCTCTCGCCATACCTGCACCTCGGCTGCGTGTCGGCACTCGAGCTGGCCCGCCGCGCGGGCGATTCGGCCGGGGCCAAGGCGTTCGTCCGGCAGCTGGCCTGGCGCGACTTCCATCACCAGGTCCTCGCCGCTCGCCCCGACTCCGCGCACCGCGACTACCGCGGCCGAGGCGACCAGTGGCGAGACGACAAGGACGCGTTGCAGGCCTGGCAGGAGGGTCAGACGGGCATCCCCATCGTCGACGCCGGCATGCGCCAGCTGCGTGCCGAGGGCTGGATGCACAACCGCGCCCGGCTCATCACCGCCGGCTTCCTCACCAAGACCCTGTATATCGACTGGCGCGTCGGCGCCAAGCACTTCTTCACCTGGCTCCTGGACGGCGACCTGGCCAACAACTGCCTCAACTGGCAGTGGGTCGCGGGCACGGGCATCGACAGCCGCCCCAACCGGGTGCTCAACCCGCTGTCGCAGGCCGAACGCCATGACCCGGACGGCGAGTACGTGCGCCGGTACGTGTCCGAGCTGTCCCATGTGGGCAACAAGGACGTTCACCAGCCGTGGCGGCTACCGGCCGGCGAACGCCGTGGCTACCCCGAACCGATCGTCGACCTCGGCCAGGCCCGCGCCAGATTCCTTGCCGCACGGGGGAAGTAGCACCGGTCACACCGACGAAGGGAGCCCGAACAACGGATACAGCTCCGAACCGAACACGGTGATCTCGGCGATCCGGCCGTCCACCAGACGCAGCACGCTCAGACCGAACGCCTGGTAGTCGGTGCCGCCCGGCGGGCGGATGTACGTCGCGACCGCGGGCTGGCCGTTGGCGACCGTCGGCAGGCAGCGGAACTCCTGCCGGTGCTCGCCGCGGAACACCGGCTCCCACGCCGCGACGAGCGTGTCCCGGCCCTCGTACCAGACGGGGTCGTCGGTCATGTTGCCGCCGGCCCACGGGGCCTGGCTGCACCGGGCGTCCTCGCGGAGCATCGTGCCGAGGGCAGCGTCGTCGGCGCGTTCCAGCGCGTCCATGTACCGCGCCACCACCGCCCGCACCTCCTCCGAGGGCGCCGACGGTGACCAGTCCAACCGTCGTTCCGGCAGCTGGGCACGCATGGTCACGCGGGCCCGCTGCAGCGCGCTGTTGGCCGACACCACGGTCGTCTCCAGCAGCGCCGCCGACTCCTTGGCCGACCAGCCGAGCACGTCGCGCAGGATCAGCACGGCCCGCTGGCGTGGGGGCAGGTGCTGGACGGCCGCGAGGAACGCCAGCTCGACCGTCTCGCGCGAGACCACGACCTCGTCGGGGTCCAGCAGGCGGTCCGGGCAGGGCTGCAGCCACGGCACGACCACCGCGGGCAGCGGCGCGGCGCTCGGGTCGGCGGGTGGGGTCGAGGCGGTCGGCAGCGCGGTCCGTGGCTTGCGGCCGAGCAGGTCGAGGCACGCGTTGGTGGCGATCTTGTACAGCCAGGCCCGGAACGTCGAGCGGCCGGCGTAGGTCTCGCGCCTGCGCCAGGCCCGCAGGAACGTCTCCTGGACCAGGTCTTCCGAGTCTTCCACCGACCCCAGCATCCGGTAGCAGTGCACCTGCAGCTGACCCCGGTAGCGGCCGGTGAGCTGGGCGAACGCCGACTCGTCGCCCCTGCGCGCGGCGGCCACCACCTCGACCTGCTCGGTCTCCACGGCAATCCCTCCGTCCGCTCGTCATCCTTGCGAATCGTGTGACGGTCGGCGCGGTGAGAACTCATCGGTGCAGAATCGTCAGCGTGCGCAACCTGGCCACCGACGAGGCAGTGATCGCGGCCGCGACATCCGGGGACGAGTACGCGTTCGCGCGGCTCGCCCAGCGTCACCGGCGTGAGCTGCACGTGCACAGCTACCGCATGCTCGGCAACTTCGAGGACGCCGAGGACGTGGTGCAGGAGACGCTGGTACGCGCGTGGCGGGCCCGGGCCGGCTTCGTCGGCACGGGCTTTCGCGCGTGGCTGTACAAGATCGCCACGAACGCCTGCCTGGACACCATCCGGCGCAAGCAGCGGCGGGTGCCGCGGCTGGAGTCGTTCGCCGAGGTGCCGTGGCTGCAGCCGTACCCGGACCACCTGCTTGACCAGGCCGCCCCCGCGGACGCCGAGCCGGACGCGACGGTCGTCGCACGAGAGACGATCGAGCTCGCGTTCCTCGCCGCGATCCAGCTGCTCCCGGCGCAGCAGCGGGCGATCCTGATCCTGCGTGAGGTGCTGGACTGGTCGGCCAAGGAGGTCGCGGAGCTGCTGGAGACCACGGTCGCCGGGGTCAACAGCGCTTTGCAGCGGGCTCGCGCGACGCTCCGCACCCGGCTCCCCGAACGCGACGAGCACCGGCCGGTGAGCGGTCCGACCGACGTCGAGCGGTCGCTGCTCGATCGCTACGTCGACGCCCACCAGCGCGGCGACATGAACGCGTTCGCCGACCTGGTACGCGACGACATTCGCATCACGATGCCGCCGCAGCCGTTGTGCTACGACGGCGTCGCGTCGCTCGCGCCGCTGATGGAGGCGGCGTTCGGTGGTTCGCACGGCGACTGGCTGCTGGTGCCGACGAGCGCGAACCGCCAGCTCGCCGCGGCCAACTACCTGCGCGCGCCGGGCGACGACACGTATCGCGCGTTCAAGATCGACGTGGTCCGCTTCGCAGGTGACCGGATCGCCGAGGTCACGACGTTCGACAAGACCCTGTTCGACGTGTTCGGGCTGCCGCCCACGATGGGAGGTCCGCGGTGAGGTTCCTGATGTTGCTGTGCGCCGACGAGAGCACGCCCCAGTCCGGCTACCTGCCGGGCTGCGACGAGTGGTCGAAGCAGATGGCCGAGCGCGGCGTCCTGCTCGACGGCATGGGCCTGCACCCGCCGAAGTAGGCCGGCACGGTCCGGGTGCGCGCCGGCGAGGTCCTCTACACCGACGGGCCGTTCGCCGAGACGAAGGAGCAGATGGGCGGGCTCAACCTGCTCGAGTGCGCGGACCGCGAGGAGGCCCTGCGCGTCGCGGCCACCCACCCGTGGGCCGCGATCGGGATGATCGAGGTCCGGCAGGTCATCGGCTGAGGCCGCTCAGCCGCGCGCGGCGATGGGGGCGACCGTGGCGCCGGCGAGGCGAACGAGCTCTGCGGGCGCCAGCTCGATCTCCAACCCGCGCCGCCCGCCGCTGCAGAAGATCGTCTCGAAGCCCGTGGCCGAGCTGTCCACCACGACCGGCAACCGTTTTCGATGCCCGAGCGGCGAGATCCCGCCGGCGACGTACCCGGTGGCCCGCTCGGCAGCGGCGACCTCGGCCATCTTCGCCTTCTTCCCGCCCGTGGCCGCGGCGATCGCCTTGAGATCCAGCTGCCCGGCCACCGGCACGACACCGACCGTCAGCGCCCCGTCGACCTCGGCCACGAGCGTCTTGAACACCCTCTCGGCCGGCAACCCGAGCAGCTCGCTGGCTTCGGTCCCGTAGGACGCCGACCGCGGATCGTGCGCGTACTCGTGCACCTCGTGCCGCACCCGCTGCTTGACCAGCAACGCGGTAGCCGGCGTTCCCTTACCCGCCACGCGGCAAATCTAGTCCGGTCACGACCGGGTCCGGTCAGCACTCCAACGGGCGCGCGAAGGCCCACGGGCAGGTGACGTCCGGGTGGCATGCGCTGTCCCGGAACTTCCCTGATCTGGTTTCCTTCGGTAGAAGGGAATCCTGTGCGCGGTCGCCGTCCCGGGTTCCTACACCTTGAATGCCTCACCAGCCCCCGGCGGCTTTGCCACTCGACGGCGGTCAGCCGCCCGGTTGGGACGGGTAGACCGTCGGGTCGCCCTGCTGGATCCAGACCTCCGGGGTGTTGATCGGCAGGAACGAGCGGTCACCGCCCGGCTCGCGCGAGTCGGGGACGGTGTCGCCGCTCGGCAGGTGCATGATGAAGTTCACCGGCTTGGTGTCGTCCACCAGCGGGATCTCGTACACCGCCCAGCCGTTCTCGATCCGGGTCAGCGGCCACGGGCGCTCCCACGCGATCTGCGCCAGCACCGCAGGATCGACCGCGTCGCCCCACATGTGCAGGCCCCACTGGTCGTAGTCACCCGCAGGCCGGAAGTAACGCAAGGTCGCGGTCTCCAGCGGAGGGCCGGCGTAGCGCACGGTCCGCGTCGCGCTCACGACGCCGCCGGGCAGCGTGGCCCGGTACGCGACCGACGTCCCGGGCGCCAACCCGAGCGGCGTCAGGTCGTCGAACACGATGTAGGCCGGGGAGGTGTCGTCGCTGCCGATCGCGGTCCACGGGCCGCCTGCCACGCTGCGTTCGAAGGACACCACGTGCGACGCCTTCTCCGGGTCGGCCACCGCGCGCACCTCGACGGTCCCGCGCACGCCGCCGGCCTCGGCCGGCGCCTCGATCGTCAGCACCGGCGCCGGCACCCGAGAGCGCACCGACGGCGCGGACCGGGTGTGCCCGGCGTTGTCCAGCACGATCGCGCGGTACTCGACCGGCGTGCCCGGCGTCAGCGCCGAGACGTCGTGGAACACCCGGTACGGCGCGTTGTCGTCGGTGCCCACCGGCTGCCAGCGGCCGTTGCCGACCTTCGCCTCGAACGTCACCTCGTACAGCGACGACCCGCGCACGTCGGCGGTGACCTCCATGCGCCCCCGCGACGCCGCGGCCGGCGTCGGCGTGCCGAGCGTGATCTTCGGCGCGTCGTGCGAGCGCGGGATCCGCCCGTCCAGCGCGTAGACCACAGTGGACAGCGCGGGCACGGTGACGGTCAGCTTCCCGTCCCTGCCGGAGGAAAGCCGCGACGGACCGGAGCCGTACACCCGGCTGTAGCCCTTACGCGACGTGTAGGTCGGGATCTCGGCGGTCGTCTCCGCCTCACTGTTGTTCAGCGCCACCACGTACTCCCGCTGCCGCTCGCGGTCGATCCGGGAGAACGCGTAGACCCCGGCGTCCGGAGAGGACAGCCGGCTCTGCTGGGTACCGTCGCGCAGCGCGGGATGCGCCTTGGTCACCGACGCGAGCGCGCTGATCGACTTGTACAGCGGGTGCGTCGGCACGAAGTTGTCCGACGCGTGCGTCGCGGACGTGCCGAGCAGGTCGTCGTCGAGGTACTCCGGCACCCGCGACGCGAACAGCGTCTGCCGCGCGTCCTGGTCGCCACCCGGACCGGTGAAGCCCTGCTCGTCGCCGTAGTAGATCACCGGGTTGCCGCGCGAGAGGTACATGAGCTCGTGCCCGAGCCGGTCGCGCGACACCCGCTCCGCGTCGCCCGCGCCCGGGTTGTCGGCCACGACGAACCCGCCGAACCGGCCCATGTCGTGGTTGCCGAGGAACGTCGGCAGCTCGTACACGTTGGAGTCGGCGTCGGTGTACCAGTCGTCGTCGGCGAAGAACGTCGCCAGCGAGTCGGTCGGCCCACCACCCGAGGCGAACTGCCGCGCCGCCGCCTGGAACGGGAAGTCCAGCACCGACTGCATCTCGTCGGTCGTGGTGAAGTGCGACGTGTAGCTCTTCGTCGTGTCGAACACCTCGCCGAACATGAAGAACTCGCGCTTGCCGTGCGCCTTGGCGAACGTCAGCACCCGCGGCCCGAACGACTGCCAGAACTCGTCGTCGACGTGCTTCATCGTGTCGATCCGGAAGCCGTCCACGCCGAAGTCGGCGATCCAGCGCTCGTAGATGTCGGCCATGCCGTCCACGACCCGCGGGTTCTCGGTGAACAGGTCGTCCAGCCCGAAGAAGTCGCCGTACTGCGAGTCCTCGCCGACGAACGTGGTGTCGCCGCGGTTGTGGTACAGCGTCACGTCGTTGAGCCAGGCGGGCACCTTCAGGTTCTGCTCCGCGGGGTCGAGCACCGGCGTGTACGGGAACGATGTCGCCGGGTCCATCGCGGGGAAGTCGTCACTGCCCGCGAAGTCGCGGTCGTCGAAGACGTCGCCCGACGCGTCGGTGTAGGGCGCGACATCCTTGGACGTGTACGCCTTGCGCGCGCCCTCCTGGTAGCCGATGACGTCCGCGGTGTGGTTGGTGATGATGTCGAAGTAGACCTTCATGCCGCGCCGGTGCGCGTCCTTCACCAGCGCCGCCAGGTCCTCGTTCGTGCCGAGGTGCGGGTCGATCTGGGTGAAGTCGGTGATCCAGTAGCCGTGGTAGCCGGCCGATGGCCCGTCCTCCAGCTGCACGGCCTTGTTCTTGAAGCTCGGCGTCAGCCAGATGGACGTGGTGCCCAGGCCCTGGATGTAGTTCAGCCGGTCGCGCAGCCCCTTGAGGTCGCCGCCGTTGTAGAAGCCCTTCCTCGTCGGGTCGAAGCCGGACACCAGCGGGTCGTTCGGTAGCCCGCCGAGGTCGTTGGCCGTGTCGCCGTTCTCGAACCGGTCGGCCATGACGAAGTAGAAGTCCTCGTCGGTGACCGGACCGCGCACCGAGTGCAGCGCCTCCGGCCGGTCATGATGGCCCCTATCGGCGACCGCCGGGGTCGTCGTCAGCCCCGCGACGACGAGCGGAACCAGAAGTGCCACGGCGGCGCGACGGACTGACATGGCTGCCCTCCATTGGTGCGGCTGCGCGGAGACACTAGTGTCCTGAGTCGGAGATTCGACACCACCTCCGGCGCCCGCGCGGCGCCTGGCGGCGTTGGCGGAAAGCCCGAGTACGACCCGGTACGAGGACTTCCCGCCGCCTTGCCAGCCACCACGCGGATCACCGGATCTGGCGCCGAACTCCCGACTCAGGACACTAGCCGCTGACAGACCCGCCCGGCGACGG
>NZ_WHTD01000022.1 GCF_009379765.1 Actinophytocola sp.
ACCTACGCCACCGCGACCCGCGACATCGACGAGCTCGACGGCCACGAATGGCACCGGGTGGTGCTCGACGAGGCTCAGGCGGTCAAGAACAGCCTGTCGCAGTCGGCCAAGGCGGTGCGGCGGCTGCGCGGCGGGCACCGCATCGCGCTGACCGGGACACCGGTGGAGAACCGGCTGGCCGAGCTGTGGTCCATCATGGACTTCCTCAATCCCGGCATGCTCGGCTCCGCGGAGCTGTTCCGCACGCGTTACGCGATTCCGGTGGAGCGCCACGGACTCACCGAACCGGCCGAGCGGCTGCGCGCCATCACCCGCCCCTATGTCCTGCGCCGACTCAAGACCGACCCGACCGTCATCGACGACCTCCCCGACAAGATCGAGATCAAGCAGTACTGCCAGCTCACCACCGAGCAGGCGTCGCTGTACCGGTCCGTCGTGGACGACATGATGGAGAAGATCGAGAACACCGACGGCATCGAGCGCCGGGGCAACGTGCTCGCCGCGATGGCCAAGCTCAAGCAGGTGTGCAACCACCCCGCTCAGCTGCTGCACGACCGCTCCGCGATCGGCCGGCGCTCGGGCAAGGTGATCCGGCTGGAGGAGCTGCTCGAAGAGATCATCGCCGAGGGCGACAAGGTCCTGTGCTTCACCCAGTACACGGAGTTCGCCGAGATGCTGCTGCCGCACCTGGCCGCGCACTTCGGCACCGACGTCGCCTATCTGCACGGTGGCACGCCGAAGAAGCGCCGCGACGAGATCGTCGGCCGGTTCCAGTCGGACGGCGGCCCGCCGATCTTCCTGCTGTCCCTGAAGGCCGGCGGCACGGGACTCAACCTCACCGCGGCCAACCACGTGATCCACCTCGACCGGTGGTGGAACCCGGCCGTGGAGAACCAGGCCACCGACCGCGCGTTCCGGATCGGTCAGAAACGCAACGTCCAGGTGCGCAAGTTCATCTGCACCGGAACCCTCGAAGAGAAGATCGACGAGATGATCGAGGAGAAGAAGGCCCTGGCCGACCTGGTGATCAGGGACGGCGAGGGCTGGCTCACCGAACTGTCCACAAGAGACCTGCGCGACGTGTTCGCCCTGTCGGACGGAGCCGTCGGTGAGTGACTGGTACCCGCCACCATCGCGCCCACTCGCGGTCGAGGACGGCCTCAGGGCGCGCAGCACCCGGGGCGCGATCGGCCAGACCTGGTGGTCCGAGCGGTTCGTCGAGGTCCTGGAGGACATCGGCCTCGGCAACCGGCTGCAACGAGGCCGCGCCTATGCCCGCAAGGGCCAGGTGATCTCGCTCGACGTGGACGCCGGCTCGGTCACCGCGCGGGTACAGGGCAGCAGGGCACGGCCCTACCGCGTTCGTATCGGCAGCACCGCGTTCGGCAAGCTGGAGTGGGCCAAGCTGGAGCGCACGCTGGCGGACAGCGCCTGGTACACCGCCAAGCTCCTCGCCGGTGAGATGCCCGAGGACATCGAGGACGTCTTCACCGGTCTCGGACTGTCCCTGTTCCCGACGACGGCCGGCGACCTGTCGATGGACTGCTCATGTCCCGACTGGGAGGTACCGTGCAAGCACCTCGCCGCGGCGTTCTACCTGCTGGCCGAGGCATTCGACGACGACCCGTTCACCATCCTCGCCTGGCGGGGACGCGAACGGGCGGACCTGCTGGCCAACCTGGCTGCCGCGCGCACCGCCGGCCCACCCGCCGCCGACCACGCCGAACAGAACGGCACACCCCTGGCCGACTGCCTCGATACGTTCTTTGTCAAGCAGGCAGAGATTCCCGCGACCAGCGTGGCTTCGACAGCGAGCACGGCCCTGCTCGACCAGCTACCACCGGTCGACGTCGCCGTACGCGGCCGCGCGCTGACCGACCTGCTCCGACCTGCCTACCAGGCCCTTCGACGCGAACCCGCAGACCGCTCGTGAGCTGGTGGCGAAGGCGGATCCCGACGTCACGGGCAGCTGACCTGTACCGCACAGCACTAGAGGAACCGCGCAGTTCACCCCCGTACTGCCGCCCGACGATGACAGTCATCAGCGCGGCCACGTCGAGATAGATCACCGTTCGTCCTAGCGCAGTGCCAGGAGGACGGCGAGCGGGTCGGCACCGTCGGGCACCTCGATGTGGGTGAAGGTGTCCCAGTCCCCGGCCGTGAGCCCGCGCCCGGCGGGCCGGATCACGCCCTGAGCCACCAACTCGTCGTGGCGGCTCTGCCCGTGCGGTGGCGGGATCATCACGGCGACGACCTGGTCATGCTTGATCACCTCGATGGTCTCGTCGGCTCGGATCCTGGCGAAAGATCGCGCTTGGGAAGTAGGCACGTCAGGGTACCTACATCGAGGCGCGAATCGGGCTGGGCTGCCGACCTGGCACCCTTGTGCGACGAGGAGGTGGCATGGCGGGCGAGCACGCGTTCGGGATCGAGGCGTTCGCGCTGGATGATCGGCTGCGGCTGTTCAACTTCGCGACCGCGGACAAGCGGATCGACTATCTGTGGGTGTTGCGGGCGTTCGACCGGGCGCGGGCGAACTACGTGGTTCTGTTACATGCCACCGAGGTCGCCGCGCAGCTCACCGAGCTGGCTGTCGACCACCCGGATGCGCCGGCGATCGACGGCGACCTCACCCCGCTGCTCGACCAGCTCTACGGGTGGCAGGCGCTGGACCGCAGCTACGACGGCGCGCGGGCGGCTTCGCTGGCCGAGTACCGCAACCGGCACTACGTCTACCAGTTCTCCCAGGCGGGGTATCGCGCGTTTCGCGCGGTGGAGGACGTGTTGGGAGCCAGCCTCGACGACGCGACGCTGTCGCGGCTGGTGTTTCCCGAGCTGCTGCGCGATCTCCAGGAGCTGGCGAGCGCGAACTCGGCCGGCGACGCCGAGCGGGTGTACCGCGGCCTCACCAGGCTGGACGCAAGCCTGTCGGACATGGCCGCCCGAGCGGCACGTTTCTACCTCATGCTCGGCGACCTGTCCCGCACCAACGACTCCCGTCCGGAGATCTTCCTCGCGCACAAGGACGCGCTGCTCGCTCACCTGCGGGAGTTCAGCAACGAGCTGGCCCGCTACTCGCCGAAGCTGGCAGCCGCGATCGCCGAGGTCGACGCCACCGGGACCGAACGCCTCGTCGAGCACGCCGCGAGCGCGGATGAGCGGATCTTCGCCTCGCCCGCGGAGCGATTGTCGGACTGGCGTCAGCGCTGGTCGGGTCTGGCGCACTGGTTCGTCGCCGACGCTGACATCCCGAGTGAGAGCGAGCGGCTGCAGGCCGGAACGGTCAGCGCGATCTCTGCGGTGCTGGCATTGCTGCGCAGGGTCACCGAGGCACGCCGCGGTGGGGTCAGCCGGGAGAGCCAGCTGCGCCACTTGGCCGCCTGGTTCACCGGGGTGGAGAACGACCGGGCGGCACACGCGCTGTTCTCGTGCGCGTTCAACCTGACCGCGCCGCGGCACGTCAGCACGACCTATCCCGACCCGGAGCTGATCTCCACCCGGCGCTCGTGGTGGGACGCGCCCGCGGTGGAGATCTCCCGAACCCTGGTGGAGACCGGGAAGTCCGCCAGCCCCGGCGCTCCCGCCCGGGTCGACCGCAACGAAGCCGGCCGCCGCAGGCTGCGGGCCGAGCAGCTTGCCGAGCAGCGCACCCGCACGGCCGCCGCGCGGGCACTGGCCACCCACGGGCTCGACGGCCGCACGCTCGACGACGAGGAGACCGACCTGCTGCTCGGCCTGCTGGACCTGGCGCTGGCCGCGCGAGTGCCGGTGTCCGGAGTGACCGGCGGCAGCGGCTCGGCCTACGGGGTGCGGCTGACCCTGCGCCCGCACTCGAGGGCCACCACGGTCGACACCGTCCGAGGCCGGCTGCACCTGGACCGGCTGGCGGTGCGCCTGGAGGCGAGGGCATGACACCCCTTGTGTCAACCCCAAGGTCCCATCATGCCGCGGGCTTCCCAACCGCACCTCAGGGGAACGTGACGCAAACCAGCCACAAGTACGTGACCAGACAGAACCGTCCGTCCCCCAACGTGACCACAACATTCAATTCCGGGGAGGCGGAACAGTCATGACCGCCATCCCCACCTTCGAGCTGGCCGACTATCAGCGCGCGGCGCGGACCCTGCTGACGCACCCGCTGGTCACCCAGACCTACCCGAACCCCGGCGCGCTGCCGGCGATCCGGCGCTGGGCGGCGGAGCTGCGCGAGGACCTGCTGGAGACCTTCGGCTACCGGTTGGAGCTGTCCAGGACCACCGCGCGGCTGCTGCGCACGCTCGATCAGCTCGACGAAAGCCAGCCGGCCCGCACCCACACCGACCGGCCGTTCGACCGCCGCCGCTACGCCTACCTGGCACTGACCCTGGCCGCGCTCGGCCGAGCCGGCACCCAGATCGCGCTCTCCGAGCTGGCCGACGCGGTCGCCGCCGACGCGATCCGGATCGCCGGCCTCGGGCTGTCCACCGAGCGCGCCGCGGACCGGGCCGCGTTCGTCGACGCGGTGGCGTGGCTGGAGGTCCGCGGTGCGCTGACGCTCGCCGACGGCAGCGCCCGCCGCTGGGCCGACGACCCGACCGCCGGTGAAGCGCTCTACGACATCGACCGCGACGTGGTGCGCGCGGTGTACCGCCCGACCAGGGTGCTGCAGCATCTGCGCAGCGTGACCGCGCTGCTCACGACGCCCACCGCGCACAGCAGGGACACCCGCCGCCGCGAGGCCGGGCACCGGGCGCGGCGGGCGCTGCTGGAGCGGCCCGTCGTCTACTACGACGAGCTGGACCAGGACGCGCGCAACATCCTGCGCGGGCCGCACGCGCTCGGCGACGTCGAGCGGATCACCGGGCTGACCACCGAGCGACGGGCCGAGGGGGTCGCGGTGCTGGACACCTCCGGCGCGTTCTCGGACCGCCGCTTCCCCGGCACCGGGACGGTGGCGCAGGCGGCGTTGCTGCTGATCGGTGAGATCGCGGACCGGATCGAGGACATCGACGCGGCTCCGCTGGTCCGGCTCGCCGCACCCGATCGCCGCGTCGCCGACCTGGCCGGTGCGATCGACGCCGGGCTGCCATCGGGCGGCGTCCTCGGTGAGCTCGCCGACCAGGACGAGGACGCCGGGACGGGCCAGCACGGCGAGCCCGAGGACGAGCGGGAGAACACCGGCCACCCGCTACTGGAGGACGGCTGGCTGGCCGCCGTGCTCGCCGGTCTGCTGGACCGGTACGGCTCGACGTTCGCGGCCGCGTGGCGTGCCGATCCCGCCCGGCTGCTGGCGGCGGCGCTCGACCTGCTCGCGGAGCTGCGCATCGTGGTCCGGGTGGAGGGGGGCGTGCTCGCGTTGCCGCTGCTGGCTCGCTACCGTCAGGTGATGGTCGAGGTGCGCCGCCGCAAGGCCGAGCCGAACCTTTTCGACTTCGGGGAGACGAGCGAGTGAGCCCGAGGTTCCGGCCGACCCGCGCCGGCGTCGTCAACCTCTGGGACTACGGCGACGAGGAGTTCGTCTTCGCCGGCGGGCGGCTGGTGCTGCGCGGGCCGAACGGCTCCGGCAAGACCAAGGCCCTGGAGGTGCTGTTCCCCTTTGTGCTGGACGGGCGGATCGAGCCGCGCCGGCTCAACCCGTTCGCCAGCGAGGACCGCACGATGAAGTCCAACCTGCTCTACCGTCGGCAGGACGCCGCCCACGCCTACGTGTGGATGGAGTTCACCCACGACGACGGCACGGCCGTCACCGTCGGCGTTGGCCTGCGGGCGCAGCGGCACAACGACAAGGTCACCCGCTGGTACTTCGTCACCGGTGGCCGGGTCGGCGTGGACTTCTCCATCCTGGGCCCGGACGACCGCCCGCTGACCCGCAAGCAGCTCGTCGCCGAGCTCGGCCCCGACGCGATCACCGACCGCGCGCCGGAGTACCGGGCCATGATCGACACGAGGCTGTTCGGGCTCGGACCGCAACGCTACGAACAGCTCCTCACCCTCGTGCTGACCCTGCGCCGACCCCAGCTGGCCAAGCACCTCGACCCCAAGCGGCTGTCCCAGACGCTGTCCGACGGGTTGCGGCCGCTGGACGACGAGCTCATCGTCGAGGCGGCTCGCTCGTTCGACGACATGGAGACTGTGCAGCGCACCCTGGACGAGCTGGTCCAGGCCGACACCGCGGCCGGCACGTTCCTGGCCAGCTACACGACCTACCTGCGGACCCACGCCCGCGCCGCGGCCGACGTGCTGGCCGGCCGGCTCGCCGAGGTGGACCGCGCCCGCACGGCACTGGTCGAGGCGTTGGCCGCGCGGCGCGACGCCGCCACCCGGCTCGAGACGGCAGACACCGACGTGGTCGACATGGAGCGGGCGCTTGGCAGGTTCCAGGCCACCCTGGAGTCGCTGCAGAAGAGCACCGCGTACACGCACCTGGAGCAGTTGGACAAGCTCACCGAGCTCGTCGAGGAGCTCGCCAAGGCGGCTCGCCGGGAACGGGTGGCGGCCAGCAGGGCGACCGCGGTTACCGAAAGGCTCACCGGAGAACTGGGATCCGCCACGGCGAAGCTCGCCGACGCCAGGCACGCCATCTCCCGCTCCGCCGCCGCGCTGGCCGAGGACGCCGCGGACGCCGGGATCGCCTGGAGCGCCACGGATGCCGAGCCCGACGCCGAGTTCGACGACCGGGTGTTGGCCAGGGTGGAGCTGCGCCGCGACGACGTGCGCGAGGTGCGCGGCGCCCTTCAGGCCGTGCGGGAGGCCCTGGCCGAACGGCTCCGGTACGAGCGCCTGTTCGGCTCCGCGCAGGACGCCGTGACCGAGGCGGAGGCGGCCGAGCGCGCGGCAACCGAACACCTGGCGCGGGTTCGTGCGGATGCGTTCGAGACGTTGGCGTCGTGGTGGTCGCGGCACGAACCGACGATGAGCGAACATGGGCTCGGCGAGGTACCCGAGCACCTGGGCGCGGCGCTGACACTCGTCGGCGAGCCGGACGCGCCGGCGCTGGACACCGTGTTCGACGAGCTGACCGCGCCCGCCGCCCAGGCGCTGCGGCGCGGGTTGCACGAACGGCAGGGCGAACGCCGGCTGGTGGGCGACGAGCTCGCCACGCTGTGTGCCGACCAGGATCGGATCGCCGCGGAACAGGACGACGCGCCGGCACCGTTCGCCGCGCGCACGGCGTCCCGGGTGGACAGTGCGGGTGCGCCACTGTGGCGGCTGGTCCGCTTCGTCGAGGATCTGCCCGTCGAGCGCGCGGCAAGCGTCGAGGCGGCGCTGGAGGCGGCCAACCTGCTCGACGCGTGGCTGGACGCCGACGACGGCGGAACCTCGGAGGCGCTGCGCCGGGGTCTGTCCGACGGGCGCCTGGTGCCGCTTCCGGAGGCCGGTCGACCAGCCGGCGCGACGCTGGCCGATGTACTCGTGCCCGAGGACGACGGCGAGGTCGGGCCGGACCGGATCCGGGCGGTGCTCACCTCCATCGCGCTGGCCGACGTCGACCCGAGCCGCACCGCCGCTCCGACCGTGTCCCTCGCCGGTGCCTTCGCCCAGGGCGTTCAGGTCGGCGCGCACACCAAGGCCGACGCCGAGTTCGTCGGGGCCACGGCGCGGCGGCGGCGGCGCGAAGCGCGACTGGCCGAGATCGCCACCCGGATCGCTGTCGCCGAGGAGAACATCGCGTCGCTGGAACAGGACATCGCCCGGATCGAGAGCACGCTCGCCAACCTTGCCACCGCGCGTCAGGAGCTCCCCCGCACCGGCGCGATCGTGCGCTCGCTGCGGGCGCAGACCGACCAGGCCGGCGCGCTGCGCGCCCGGCGCGACGCGCTCGACTCGGCTCGCAGCAACCTCGACCAGGCGGTGGCCGAGGTCGGCGATCGGGACCGGAAGCTGACCAAGGTCGCCGCCGAGCACTCGGTCACGCCGAGCATCGATGCGGTGGACCGGGTGGCGTCGGCGCTCGACGGTTTCCACCGGGAAGCCGGCCGCTTGACGGCCGCCCGCAAGGACGAAACGACCCGCGCCGAGGTCGTCGACGCGGCCACCCGACGGCTCGACGACGCCACGCACGCAGCCGCCGAGCAGGCCGAAACGGCGTTCGAGGCCGAACAGAAACACGGCGAGCAGGCCGCCGGGCTCGCCACTCTGCGCGCCGCCGTCGGCGCCGACGTGGACCGGGTGCTCGCCGATATCGCCGCCGCTCGTACCGACATCGACGCGACCGAGGTGCGGGTCCGCCAGGCCCGCGGGGAGCAGAACGACGCCAGTGCCGCGGCCGGCGCGGCAGGAGCCACGGTGACCGGCGCGGTGGACACGCTGCGCAGCGCGATCACCGAGACGCAGACCGACGCGCACCGGCTCGCGCCCTACGCGCACCGGGAGATCACCGACCTGCTTCGGCTGCCGGTCGGCGTCGCGTGGCCCGGCGCCGAGCAGGACTGGCGTGATCCGGCCGAGCTGTGTGCGGTCGCCGAGCAGGCCCTGGCCGAAGATCCGGCCGGCAAGGTCGTGGCGTTGCCCGAGGCGGTCACCCGGCTGCACGACGAGATCCGCGCGACCACCACGGATCTCAGCCCCACCGAGTCCTCCCTGAAGTCCAGCAAGACCCGGCTTTCCACGGCCCTCAACGAGTTGCAGGCGCAGCTGTCGGCGGCCGGGCACGACTACCGGCCCGAGTGGGAGGCCGACGACGACGTGATCGTGGTCCGCGTCGCCGACGACCAGGGGTTCGCGCCGATCGGCGCGTTCGCGCGGCGCATCGCCGACGCGCGCCGCGACCAGGAACAGCTGCTCACCGAGTCGGAGCGGCGGATCCTGGAGGACGCCCTGCTCGGGCGGCTCGCCCAGCAGATCCACGAGCGCACGATCGACGCCCGCGACCTGATCGGCCGGATGAGCACCGAGATGCGTGCCCGCCGCATGTCCTCGGGTGCGACGATCGGGGTGCACTGGGAGCTCGCCGACACCCTGGACGACGGGCAGCGGGAGACCTGCCGGCTGCTCGACCGGGACGCGTCCCGGCTCAGCCCGGACGAGCTGGCGCGCATGCGTGCCCACTTCGCCGGCCGGATCAAGACCACCAGGGCCCAGCACCCCGACCGCGCCTACGCCGAGCTGCTCGGCGAGGTGCTCGACTACCGTCGCTGGCGCACGTTCGCCTTCACCCTGGTCGCCGGGGACGGCACCGAGGAGAGACTGACCCAGTCCCGGACAGCACACTGTCCGGTGGCGAGCAGTCGGTGTCGCTGCACCTGCCGCTGTTCGCCGCCGCCCACGTGACTCTTTCCTCGGCTGACGAGCACTGCCCGCGACTGCTCGCGCTGGACGAGGCGTTCGCCGGGGTCGACGACACCGGGCGGCGCGAGTTGCTCGGGCTCACCGCGCAGTTCGACCTGGACCTGTTCATGACCGGCTATGACCTGTGGGCCACCTACGACACCGTGTCCGCCTGCGCGCACTACGACCTGTCGCACTCGGCGGCCGAACACACGGTCAGCGCGCTGCTGCTGGTGTGGGACGGCGCGGAGATCCTCGCCGACGGCAACGACGACCTCGCCGCCGGGCTCGGTTCGCCGGGCACCCGCCGCCGGCCGACAGGTGACGCGGGCACACTGCTCGACCAAGACGCGGGGCTGTCGTGAAGGTGGACGACCCGGCCTGGGATCGGCTTCTTGCCGCCGCGCGCCGAAAGCTGGAGAAGTCCGCCGGGAGGCTCGACGGAAGCGTCGGCCTCACTCAGCCCACCGACGCCGAGCGCCGCATCATCATCGGCGCCACCGGACAGTACCGCTCGGCCGAGGTCAAGACGCTGCGGGTGGACCTCGTCGAGCTCGACGACGCGCTGCACGACGCCTGCGGGCGAGGGCTGCTCGCGGTGCTGGCCGAGCGGGACGGACCGGTGCGCGACCGGGCGGCGGAGCGCGCGGACGAAGCAGAGGCACGAGAGTCCGCACTCGCCCAGGCCCGGCGACTGTGCCGCCACCGCGCCGAACCGTGGTTCACCATGTGGCTGGACGCGGTCGGCTCGGACGGCACGGCGACCCGGCTGGTGCGCCGCGGCGAGGCCGATGTGCTCGGCTGGGCCGCGCGGGTGCTCGACCGCCTGCCGGCCACGAACCTGCCGCTACCCGCGCTCGCCGAGTGGGCGACCGGGAACACCAAGGCACTCACCGGAACCCCACTGTCCGCCGTGGTCCTGCGCGCGCTCGCGATCCGGGACGGCGCGGCGGCGCCGGCCAACCGCGCCGAAGCGCGGGCGCGGTGGGAGTCAGCCGGGGTGATCGTCGACGACCTGGCCAGCCAGGTCCTCGTGCTCAACCTGCGTGCCCGCGAGGACCACATCGTGGCGAACTGGCTGGGCGACGCGGCCGGCTTCGGGGTTCCCTTCCGACTCACCCTGCATCAGCTCAACATCGACCCGCTGACTCCGGTCGCGCGCGACATCTACGTGTGCGAGAACCCGGCCGTGTTGCGGGCGGCGGCAGGCGAGCTCGGCGCAAACTCGGCCACCCTGGTCTGCACCGAGGGCCAACCCTCCGCCGCCTGTCACGCCCTGCTCGCCAGGGCGACCGGCACCATCCACTGGCGCGGCGACTTCGACTGGACCGGCCTGCGCACGACCGCCACGGCCATCGCCCGCCACACCGCGCGACCATGGCGCATGACCACCCAGGAATACCTGGCCGCACTGGAGACCGGCGACTCCGAGACGCTGAAAGGCCCACCGGCCACGAGCCCGTGGGAACCGCGGCTGGCAGAAGCGCTGACCGAGCACCGCCGCGCGATCATGGAAGAACGGCTCATACCCCAGTTGTTGAACGACCTGACCTGAGCCGCCGGCTGGGCCATGTCGCTCTTCGGACACCGATCGCCCTGTTCGGGTGCGTGAACTGCCCAGAGCCATCCGGCGCTGGCAGTTCACGGATAAGGGACAGTGGAGCACGTGCGGGTGATGACGCAGACCAGAGCGGCGCTCAAGCTCGGCCAGTACGTGGTCGATCCGCCGGTGGTGCTCGCGCCGATGGCGGGGATCACCAACGTCGCCTTCCGGCGGCTCTGCCGCGAGTACGGGGCGGGCCTGTACGTGTGCGAGATGATCACCGCCCGCGCGGTGGTCGAGCGGGACCCGAAGACCCGGCACATGATGACCTTCGCGCCGGGCGAGTCGCCGCGGTCGATGCAGCTCTACGGAGTCGACCCGACCACCATGCGGGAGGCCGTCAAGATCATCACCGGGGAGGGGCTAGCCGACCACATCGACACCAACTGGGGCTGCCCGAAGTCAACACATTGACAACGTCTGCGTGTCGCCGCATAGCAGCAGGTCAGGCACGAGGAAGTGCGGCACGCTCCGGCAGCCGAACAGACGTTCACGGCGCTGAACCAACCTCGTGATCAGGATCAATCGACTCATGGCTCACCACCGGGCCCGTACCTACCGAAGGAACTCCGCCCTGTTGACACCGGACTTCACCCGCCGCGATCTCGAATACGCCACGACACCGGAGGCGCTGTCACGTGGTCAGGAACCCGCCCCGCACGTCGAGGACGTTGACTGGGACGAATACTCGCTGTGGGGCGGTCTGCCAGGCGAGGAGATCGGCCTCGGGGAACTCCTGGTCCACTACGCGGGACGGCGGTTGACTGGCGAATGTCCGTGTCCGGACGGCAGTGCCACGGAGTTGTGCGCGCACATGACGGCACTGGCGTGGGCGGTTCTCGGCGATGACACCGCGCTTGTTGATCGGCTCACCACGTTGCCACACGCTGACCTGGTGGCGCTGGCCGTAGATGTGGCCGGCCGTTCGGCGCTGGCGCGCCAGGTGATCTGGACGCGACTCGCACGGTGACGTCCGCCAGGGACGCCCATCCGCAACGATGGCCGGCATCACCAGCCTGGCATACCTGTGGAGTGATGACCTGGGCATCTCTGCAGCACCCGCTGATGCTGGCTACGCTCTCTCACGTGACGATGGCTGATCTGCCGTGGACCGATGTGGAGCCGCTCCCAGAACTCAATGGCGACCTCCAGTCTGTTCTTGACTCTGTCAAGTCTCTCCAGCGCGCCTGGAAGTCCGTTGTGTCGGCGAACGACGACGCCTTCCAGGAAGCTCGTCGCAGGTCGCTGCGTCGCCACGCTATCGAGACCGGAATCATCGAGCGTTTGTACGACATTGACTGGGGCGTCACGGAAGCGTTGGTTGCCGAGGGAATCACAGCCGACGCAGTCGCCCGCGTCACGGACGGTTCAGTCAACGAAGACGTTCTTGAAGTCGTTCGTTCACAATACGAAACACTGGAGTTCCTCGCGCAATCTGCGCGCGAAGGTCGCGATGTCTCCATTTCTTTAATCAAGGAACTACACGTAGCGCTCACCAGAAACCAAGCTACTTACACTGCGACCGGACCTACCGGCATGGTATTTGAGGCAACCCTGCATCATGGAGAATGGAAGAAACAGCCCAACCATGTGACTCGATCAGACGGCTCACGACTCGAGTACACTCCACCCGAGCAAGTTGCCTCACAGTTGGACCAACTGATTCAGCTTTACCATACATACGAAAACCGGGACCCGATCATACGAGCATCTTGGCTGCACCATGGCTTCGTTCGTATTCATCCATTCGAGGACGGAAATGGTCGAGTTGCACGTTGCCTCACACTCCTAACCTTACTGAAACACGATCTAGCGCCGCTGGTCGTTGATCGACGTGAACGCACTCGCTACCTGGAAAGTCTGGACCGAGCCAACGAAGGCGACCTACGCCCGTTGGTGCGCTTCTTCGCTGAACTCGAGATCGGAGCCCTGCGGAGCGAACTAGAGCGCCCAGTCGCGGCCGAGCACGCACTGACGGCTGGCGGTGGCGCACTCACCGTCCTCGAGGCTGGAATTGCGCGCCTTCGCGAACTTCGGACCGCGAGCGGCACGACCGACCGCGCCACGAAGACCGCGATACTCGCAAATACCATCCAGGAAATGGCTAATTCCTGGCTCGACGACATGAGAGAGAAGATAAGCACCCTGCTACGCATTGGTGTTGACGCTGACGCCCGCGCTACGCTTGCGAGCGCCGCGCCACCCAGTGAAGAAGCACGCTACTGGCGCCGACAAGTCATTCAGGCCGCGAGAAGCGTCGATTTCTTTGCAAATCTTCAGGGTGGCGTTTGGTGGTCCCGACTGCAGATTGTCGCCTTTGAACAGAAACTGCGCTATCTTGTATTCATACAGAAGGTCGGCAGTGGTGAGACAGGCGTTCTCACGCTGACGGTCTACGCCGAGATCATAGGCACCGAACACAACGAGGAAGCGCCTTCGGTATCCGAGCCCGCCGTGGTGTCCTCGCCCACGGAGACCGTGACCTGGACGTGGACCGATTCGGCCGATGCGCAGTGGGCCAATGTCGCCGACGTGCTGGATGCCACCCTCGCGAGCGCCCTTGCAAAGTTCACTTCGGGCTTGGGGTGATCTCGGCATGCCGCACAATGGACCCATGCGTGCAGCCACACCCAACCTGAAGATCGGCCCGTATGCGGTCGATCCGCCGGTCGTGCTCGCACCCATGGCCGGGATCACGAACGTCGCGTTCCGCCGGATGTGCCGCGAGTACGGCGGCGGCCTGTACGTCTGCGAGATGATCACCGCCCGCGCGGTGGTCGAGCGGGACCCGAAGACCCGGCACATGATGACCTTCGACGCCGGCGAGTCCCCGCGGTCGATGCAGCTCTACGGTGTCGACCCGGCGACCATGCGGGAGGCCGTCAAGATCATCATCGGTGAGGGTCTGGCCGATCACATCGACACCAACTGGGGCTGCCCGGTGGCGAAGGTGTGCCGCAAGGGCGGCGGCGCCGCGCTGCCCTACAAGCGGAGGCTGTTCGGGAACATCATCGCGGCGTGCGTGGAGGCGGCCGCGCCGCACGGCGTCCCGGTGACCGCGAAGTTCCGGGTCGGCATCGACGACCAGCACCACACCTATCTCGACGCGGGCCGCATCGCCGAGGCGGAAGGCGCCGCGTCGGTCGCCCTGCACGCGCGGACGGCGGCGCAGCGCTACTCCGGCCAGGCGGACTGGGCACACATCGCCCTGCTCAAGGAGGCCGTGACGTCGATCCCGGTCCTGGGCAACGGCGACATCTTCACCGCGTCGGACGCCCTGGCCATGATGGCGAAGACGGGGTGTGACGGCGTGGTCGTGGGCCGCGGCTGCCTCGGCCGTCCCTGGCTGTTCGGTGAGCTGCAGGCGGCGTTCGCCGGCGAGCCGATCCCGGCCGGGCCGAACCTGGGCGAGGTGGCGAACGTGCTGCGCCGCCACGCCGAGCTACTGGTGGAACACGACGGTCCGGACAAGGGCATCCGGGACCTGCGCAAGCACATGGCCTGGTACTTCATGGGCTTCCCGGTGGGTTCGGACCTGCGCCGCAAGCTGGCCATGGTCACCACGAGGTCCGAGCTGGCCGCCCTGCTGTCCCAAGTGGACCGCGAGGCCCCGTTCCCCGAGGCGGCCGAGGGCCCGCGAGGTCGCCAGGGCTCGCCGGGCAAGGTCACGTTGCCCTACGGCTGGCTGGACGACCGGGACGACCCGTCGGTGCCGCTCGGCGCGGACCTGATGCACTCCGGCGGCTGACCGCTGCTCGCGGCAGGTGGCTCCCCGGAGCGGCGCGGGCCGGCTCTCGTAGACCCGGCGTCGGTGGCCCGGATCATGAAGCAGTACTTGCGCCCCGGCTCGACCTCGACGGTCATCGAGTGGTTCCGCTCGGCCCAGGAAGAACTGCGGGGTCTTCCCGTCGGCGGCGACGACCACTGCGAAGTCGAGCTCCCGGGTGCTGCGCCAGGTGAGCTCGACATGATCGGTCCGGTCCACCGGCTGCGCGAGCTCGATCCGCACGTCGCCGACGGTGGCCCCGGGAGTTAGGCGACGACTACCTGGTGAAGCCGTTCGCCACACCGTGCGCTGGGTCGGCTACCGGATCCCGCCGGCCTGACCCCGACGCGACACCCGCGCGGCTAACCTGCGAGCAACACAAAGGACTCCGGGGGGATGATGCGACGCACTCGCTGGCCGCTCGCCGTCGCCGCGCTGGGCCTTCTCCTGGCGGGATGCAGCACCCAGGTCGACGGCCGGCCCGTGCCCGCGGGCGCCACGTCGTCGGACGGGGACCGCGGCCTGGTCGAGGCGTACTACACCGAGCTGAACGAGTCCGGCGACGAGGGCACCGACACCCAGCGGGAGTTCCTGCGCCGCACCCAGCATCCGGACTACACCGACCGGCTGTGCGACCTCGGTGGCCTCACGCTGCACGTCGAGCCGGCCATGTCGACCTTCCGCCCCGATCCCGAGTGGGTGCCACCGGACGCACCGGGGAGCGAGCGCCCGCGCGGAACCGTCTACGTGCTCGGGGTTTCGGTCAGCATCCGCCAGCAGGGCGCACTTCTGGGTGAGCAGATCGGCTCGCAGCGCGTGGTGGTGCTGGACGGCGCGGCCTACGGGTTCGCGCCCTGTCCCAGGGGGTGACCCGCACGGAGATCATCCGTGCGCTCCGCTGAGCCGCGACCCGCGGCCGTCACTGGGTTGGAGCAGTCCCAGTTCCACCAGTAGGGGGAAATCGAAATCAGGGCGTCCCAACGTCTCAAGGCCGCTCTCCCCTCGGACGAAGAGTCCTAGGTAGGGAGGTGACCGCGGTGGCCGTACTGGACCAGGGAGTAGCCCAGCCAGGACCTGCCCGGCGGGACCCGGCCCGACATGACAGTGCCCGACATGACGCTGCATGGCGGGACCGGCGGATCAGCGAGCCGACGGTACCGATGCAGAACCCGGGTCGGCAACTCGAGGCGACCAGTGGCAGCGGCGTGTTGAACGGCGTGGTCAGTGACCTGGCGAGCCAGGGCACGGCCGACGACGACACGCGCCTGTCGGAGCTGCACGAGACCATCGCCTCCCTGCTGGCCTCCCGCGGCGAGTGGCGCCAGGCCTACGAGCACCTGCGCCACGCGTTCGACCTCGCCACCGCCGAGAAGACCATGCCGCCGCAGGTGCCCCAGCAGTTCCGCCTCGAGGTCGCCCGGCTGCGCCGCGAGCACGCCGAGGCCCGCGAGCAGAGCATCCGCGACGCGCTGACCGCCAGCTACAACCGCCGCTACCTCGACCAGCGCCTGCTGGAGGTCGTCGCCGAGCAGCGCGGTGGCGCCTCGGACGGCCTCGCCGTCGCCCTGGTCGACCTCGACTGGTTCAAGAGCGTCAACGACACCTTCGGCCATCTCGTGGGCGACCGGGTGCTCCAGCAGGTCGTGGAGCTGCTGCAGGTCGAGCTGCCCGAGGGCGGGTTCTGCGCCCGCTACGGCGGCGAGGAGTTCGTGCTCCTTCTCCCCGGCGTCGACGACGCCACCGCGGTCACCGTGGCCGAGGCGGCCCGGGCGCGGGTCGAGGCATATCCGTGGTCCAAGATCGTGCTCGGCCTTCGGGTCACCGTGAGCATCGGCGTGGCGCACCAGCCCGCCACCGGTGGGCACGCGCTCACCAACCCTGAGCAGCAGCTTCGCAGTGCGGACGGCCTGCTGTACACGGCCAAGCAATCGGGCCGGAACGCGGTCGCCTACCGTGTGGGCGGAGAGGTCCGCTTGTCCGGGGCGCCCGTCCGACGGCCACGCTGAGGAAAACACTCGGCGGCAGTTCGATAACGTTTGGATCGAGGGTCTCGATAGCCCAATCGGGCTAGTGACATCGGCCCAACTGCGCACGGAAAGTGGCCAAAAACGGATCTGCAGTCGTCACGGGTGCCATCCATCCGTACTATCTGGGCGCGGAACGACACTGTGAGTCGGCAACCAAGCTGCTGACTACAACGTCTTGGTTAAGAAAGCGGCACGACTCCGTGCGGCGAACGCGGTTGACGCGAGGTGGAAGGAGACCGGGTGCCCGACGATGAACGGCGAGGCGGCACCCACTCCTCCGCCGGTGATTCCAACGGGTACGGCCGTCGTCATCGGCGGGCCGAGGAGCCGACCGAGCAGCCGCGCAGGCGGCGCCGCTCGATGGAGGACGGCCCGGGTGGGCTGAGCGTCGCGGACCTCGTCCAGCGCCACTCCAACTCCCGGCAGGACCTGAACCCCGTTGCCCCGCCGCCGGGCGAGCCGCGCTCGCGCCGGAACCTCCCGCCCGCCAACCAGCCGCCACGCCGCCCCGTCGAGGGCCAGGGCAACGGCCGCCGACCCGGCGAGACCGCCGGTGGCCCGCAGTGGCCGGACCAGACGAACGGCCAGCCTCCCGGTCGCCGCGCCACCGCGGCGCCGCACGCGGGCCAGGCCTTTCCGGAGGACCCCGCGGGCCGCGGGGTCGCCCCGGGCCACGCCGGGTTCCCCGAGGACCCGGCCGCACATGCCACCGGCCGCCGCGCCCTCCCCGAGAGCCGCCCCCCTGGTCAGGCGTCCGGACGCCGGGCGCTTCCGGACGACCCGGCCGTGAGTGGCCGGCGCGCTCCTGGCCAGGCCACGGGCCACCACGCCCTTCCCGACGCACCTCCGCCGGCTCCGCCCGGCGGCCGCAGGGCCTTGCCGGACGGACCTCCGCCGAGCCAGGTCAGTGGACGCCGCGCCCTTCCCGATGTCCCCCCGCCCGGCCACACCACCGGCCGCCGCGCACTGCCCGACCTCGCGGGCGGCCGTGCGCCGGGCCAGGCCACCGGCCACCGTGCCTTCCCCGAGGATCCCGCGGGCCGCGCGCCCGCCCCGGGCCCCGCCGGGTTCCCCGAGGACCCGGCCGGCCCCGGTCAGGCCAGCGTGCGCCGGCCGGTACCGCCGCCGAACGGCAGACAGGCCCCGCCGAGCCGGCAGCCGTCCGGCCCACTGCCCGCGAACGACCACCCGGCTGGTCCCCCGATGCCGGGCCAGTCCAGCCGGCACCCCTCGGTCCCGGTTCCGGACGACCGGCCGTCGAACCCCGGCCGCCCCGGCGCGGTCCCCGGCGCCATCCCCATCGCGGACGACCCCGCCGGCCCGCCGGTACCCCGTGGCCAGGCCGGCCCCGGCTCGAAGTCGCGGATGAACCCCGCCGTCCCGCTGCCCCCACCGCGTCCGCCCGCCGAGGACGCCATCTCGATGACCACCGAGATGGAGGCGATCGGCGAGGAGGTGCAGAAGCGCCGCAGCATCGACCACACGATCGCCCGGTTCTCCGCGGTGCACGACGAGCTGCAGGCCGAGGAGCGCAAGCGCAAGGCCAAACGCCGCAAGCTGATGCCGTGGCAGCACGAGGACGAGGAGTTCGACCGGCTCGACGAGATGGTCGGCATGCAGACCATCGCCGTGCCGCAGTCCGCCCCCGACCCCGAGCCCGAGCTCCAGGAGGTCATGGCACCGGCAGGCTCGACCCGGCTGCAGGAGAAGAAGTCCCGCCGCCGCAACAAGTCCGCGCTGGCCGTCCGGGTCTTCGCCGCCACCGCGGCCATCCTCGTGTTCGTCGCCACCGGCATCGCCTGGGGCTTCAAGGCGTGGGTCGACGCCAGCTCGCAGCAGGTCGACGCGCTCGACCCGGACTCCGCGGCCATCCAGGACGCCGCCAAGCAGCAGGGCGACGAGAACTTCCTGCTCGTCGGGTCCGACACCCGCGCGGGTGCGGCCGCCGAGGAGGGGGTCGGCGACGAGAAGGACATCGTCGGCGCCCGCTCGGACACCGTGATGATCGCGCACATCCCGGCCGACCGGCAGCGTGTGGTGGTCGTGTCATTTCCCCGCGACCTCCAGGTCACCCGGCCGAAGTGCGAGGGCTGGGACCCCAAGTCCGGCGACTACACCGGCGACCAGAAGCCGGACGCCCAGCAGGTCAAGCTGAACACCGCCTACCAGGTGGGCGGCCCGATGTGCGTCACCAAGCTCGTGCAGGAACTGTCCGGTCTCAAGATCAACCACTTCGTCGGCATCGACTTCCACGGCTTCAAGGACATGGTCGACGCGGTGCGCGGCGTGCAGGTGTGCGTCGAGCGGCCGCTCAAGGACGACATCCTCGGCACGGTGGTGCCGCAGGCCGGCAAGAACGTCACGCTCAGCGGCGACCAGGCGCTCAACTTCGTGCGCGCCCGGCACGTCGAGGGTGACCTGACATCGGACTACGGCCGGATCAAGCGCCAGCAGCGGTTCCTGTCCTCGTTGCTGCGCAAGGCGATGTCGACCGAGGTGCTGCTGGACCCCGGCAAGCTGACCGGGTTCGTCAACGCGTTCTCGAAGTCGACGTTCGGCGACAACATCGGCGTGGACCAGATGATGGTGCTCGGCCAGTCGATGCAGGGCATCGAGGCCGGGCGGGTCACGTTCATCACCGTGCCGACCGTCGGCGAGGCCAACGACAACGGCAACGAGGACCTGAAGGTGGAGGACACCAACGCGCTGTTCTCCGCGATCCGCAACGACAATCCGCTGCCCGGCGAGGCGCCGGCGAACCCGTCCCAGGCGCAGGCGGGCCTGCGGCAGGAGCCGGTCGACCCGAGCACGATCAAGCTCCAGGTGCTCAACGGCGGCAACCCGACCGAGGGCATCGCCGGCGACACCGCCGACGAACTGGCCGAACTGGGCTTCAAGATCGTCTGGGTGGACACGGCGCCGGAGCCGGTGGACCGCACGGTCATCAAGTACAGCAAGGAAGGCGCGGCCGCGGCGAGCACCGTCAAGGCCGCGGTGCCGAACGCCGAGCTGGTCGAGGACCCGTCGATGGGCTCCGCCGTGCAGCTGATCGTCGGGCCCGGTTTCGACCGCAAGGTGGTCTCGCCGAAGGGTGGCGGCGCGCCCCCGCCGAAGCTGCCGAACGACCTGTCGACGATCAACGCGGGCGACGTCTCCTGCGCCTGACCCGAGGGTCATATTGTGGCCTCGGGTTCACCCGGGATTCACCCGGCGATGCGGTCCGTGAACGTCGGCGCCCGTAGGCTTGCGCCCATGCGTGAGGCCTACCAAGTCGAACTCGGTCAGCTCGCCGACGAGCTCGCCGGCATGTGCTCGATGGTCGCGACGGCGATGGAGCTCGCCACCCGGTCGCTGCTCGAGGTGGACCTCCGGCTGGCCGAACAAGTGATCGGCGACGACGCGAAGGTCGACGACGCGCGCTCGGCGTGCGAGGAGCACGCGTACGCGTTGCTGGCCCTGCAGGCGCCGGTGGCGACCGACCTGCGGAGCGTGCTGGCGGCCATCCACGCGGCGGAGAGCCTCGAGCGGATGGGGGACCTGGCCCTGCACGTGGCCAAGGCCGCGCGGCGCCGGCACCCGGCGCCGGTGCTGCCCGAACAGGTGCGCCCGTACTTCGCGGAGATGGGCCGGGTCGCGGTGGAGCTGGCGCGGGAGGCCGAGCAGGTCATCCTGAGCAAGGACGTCAAGCAGGCCCACTCCCTGGAGGAGGCCGACGACGAGATGGACGACCTGCACCGCCACCTGTTCTCGGTGATCATGGACCGCGACTGGCCGCACGGCGTCGCCGCCGCGGTGGACGTGACGCTGCTGGGCCGCTTCTACGAGCGCTTCGCCGACCACGCGGTGTCGGTCGCGAAGCGTGTGGTCTTCGTGGTGACCGGCCGCATGCCCGGCGCAGCGGCCGACATGCCAGGGGGTCATGGCTGAGTCCAGAACCTCCGACTCACTGTGCACCACGTACGACTCGCGGGGACAGCACCAGTTGATCAAGCCGTTAGGCGCGGGGGGCGACCGACTCGATCATCTCACCGAGCTGCTGGGTCAGGCGGGAGTTGTCGGCCGGTGAGAACGTGCTGCGGACCGTGCCCTCCTCGTCCGCCGGCCGGGACAGCGTCAGGTACCGGCCGGCGTCGGTGTCCAGCCAGGTCAGCCCGCCGGCCCGCACCTCGCGGCCCATCCGGTCCCGGCCGCTCACGGCGAAGAACCCGGTGCCGGTGCGCGGCCGGGACAGGTAGCTCTCGGCGATCCGCAGCTGCTGCGCCGATGCGCCCTGGGTGGGCTGGACCCGCGTGAACAGCTCCCGCTCGTCGTCGTCGGCGCGCCGGTGCCTCCCCGGTGCCGGCACCTGGCGGCTGATCGTCACCGACTGGCCGGGCCCGGCCTGCGCCCTGGGCAGCAGGCCGACGAGCGACAGCGCGAGCGCGGTCGGCCGGATCAGCTCGAGGCGCAAGCTCTGCGCCTCCTTGACCGCCAGCACCCCGGTGTCGCCGGAGGCCGAGGCGCGCGCGTAGATCTCCCGGTGCGTCTCGACGGTACCCATGACGGCGACCGTGATCACGTGGTCGGACAGCGTCCGCAGGGCGAGCCCGAGCTCCGGATCGAGGTCACCGTGGCGGACGAGGCCGCGTCTGGCCAGGTCCGCGAACACCGCCCGGGCGATCCGGGTCCGGTCCTGCTGGAGCTGGCCGACGCTCGGGATGTCGAACGGGAACAGCCGGATGTTCACCCCGAGCAGCTGCGCCACGATATCCGCCGCGGCGAGCGAGAGCGAGAACGACCGCGCCATCACTCACCGATCACGGGCGGTGCGGTCACCTGGTCGGTACCGAACACCGCGTCCGGGTCACCCTCGACCAGGAACGACGGCCGCTGGTGCTCGTCGTCGTCGGAGCCCTCGCCGCGACGGCCGCCCATGCCGCCCATGCCCGTGCCGCCGCGGCCGCTGGACCCGCCACCGCCACCGCGCATCGCGTTCTCCGCCGCCATCGCCCCGGACCCGCCGGCGCCCATGCCACCCGCGCCGCGCCCGCCCATGCCGCTGGAACCCGAGCCGCCGGCGCCACCACCGGCACCGCCGCCGAAGCCGCCACTGCCGGGTCCGAAACCACGCCCGCCGGAGCCGCCACCGGGTCCGAAACCACGCCCGCCGGAGCCGAAGCCACGACCGGCCCGTGCCGCGTCGCCGCCGGGTGTGCCGCCCATGCCGAGCGGCATCGGCCCGTTCTGGAGGCCCTGGTTGCCGCCAGGCCCCTGGTTGCCACCGGGAGGCAGCGGCCCGCCCGGGTAGATCGGCTGGTTGCCGGGGCCGGGCAGGTCGCCGCTGGGATCGGTGATGCCCGGGAGATCCGGGTTCCCACCTGGATTCTGGTCGCCGGGGCCGCCAGGGCCGCCGGGATCGCCAGGGTCGCCACCCGGCGGGGGCAGGTTGGGGATGCCCGGGTTGCCGTTGTCGTTCGGGCCGTTGGAGATCGTGTTCGTGGTGTTGTTGGTCGAGTCGTCCCCGTTGGGCGTGAGGCTGCCGTCCCGCCCGAGCTCGCCGATCCGGTCCTTATCGCTCGGGTCGACGGTGCCGCCGCCGCCGCTCATCACCGGCGGCGGCGCGAACGCGGGCATCGTGGAGGTGCCGGACAGGCTGCTGTCATAGGTGCCGACCACCTGCGCCGCCTGCTGGTGCGCCTCCTGCTGGGCGTCGTACTGGTCCATGTAGTCGTCGTACTTCTGGGTGTACTCGTCCGGGTCGGTGGTCGACATCAGGTCCTGGTTCGCCGCCGCCACGTCGAACTCCACCGGCTCGGGCATCGAGTTCTTCGCCGT
The DNA here is from genome assembly GCF_009379765.1 of Actinophytocola sp. Taxonomy (GTDB): domain Bacteria; phylum Actinomycetota; class Actinomycetes; order Mycobacteriales; family Pseudonocardiaceae; genus Actinophytocola. Next base: position 22,457 of record NZ_WHTD01000022.1, read on the forward strand.
GGTCAGGGCCTGGGCCTGCAGGTTGGTCTGGGTGCCGGCGAGCTGCGCGCTCTGCCCGGCGGTGCCGACCCAGGTGCCGACATCGGCCATGAACGTGCGGGCCGAGTCACCCGCGCTGCCCTGCCATTCGTCCTGGCTGCTGTTGATGGCGGACGCGATGCCGGACTGGAAGCGGGTCATCGCGTTGCCCGCCTCGATCCAGGTGTCACCCATCTCGCCGACCGCGTCCGGGTCGACCCCCTCGGTGACCATCGTCTTCAGCTCGGTGTGCGGGTTGCTCATGTAGTTCGCACACATCATCGCCGGGCCCTGTCGGGTGTCGACGCCCTGGGCCAACTGGTCCGCCTGCGCGGACATGTCCTCGTTGACGGTTTCGTCGACCCGACCGCTGTGCAGCCACTGGTTCAGGATCTGGGCGAGGAAACCGCCGTCCTCCTCGCCGGCGCTGACCTCGTTCTCGGCGGACTGCTCCGCCTCGGCCCCGGTATCGGACGTGTCCCCACGGTCGAAGTAGACGTCCGTGCTCGAGTCGTAGGTGGCGTCGTAGTTGTCGCTCGACTGGTCGTAGTGCGGGCTGTACGGGTCGGACACCGACTCGGTCGACGCCGGGTCGCCGCCGCTCGTGTCCGTCGGGTGAACCACCGTGGGTCGTGGTGCCATCTCAACTACTCCCGTTACCTCAGGGCAATTCCGGTTCGACAAGCGTCGCCAGCTGCATGGCCAACTGACAAGCCTTCCGCTCCTCGCCACCAACAACTCTCGTATCCACGCGCGACGTTGGGCCGGCTTCGATTGCGACGGCGCAACCACCGGCTGGGTCCACATAGGTCACTGCCTCATGCGATCCCACCGCGGGCACGGGTTTGACGTTGGTGCCAACTACGTCTCCGATGGCTTTCTCATCGAAGAGTTCCAGCTGCACGTTGTAGCTGTCGGAGACATTCGCCCCTTCGTACCGCCATACGCAGACCCGCCCATCTCCGAAGTCAGCCACTTCTTCTTCGGTGAGGCCGAGCTGATCAGCGCCGTCCGCCGACACGATGTCGCAAGGCTTCAGCTCCGCGAGCGGACTCTCCCCCGAATCCGGCTCGGTCGAGGTGGTGTCCTCGCTCGGTTCGGTGCCTTCCCCGGGGAGCGTGGGGCGGCTCGTGCTCGTCTCCTCGCCTGGCGTGGCATCGCCGGGAGTCTCCTCGGAGCAGCCGGCTAGGCCGAGCACGAGCGCGGCCGCCATCGCCGGCAGCAGCAGAACCGAGCGTTTCACTGTGTCGCTCAACTGCCTTCCTAGAAGGTCTGCGCGGACCCTTGATCGATCGTCTGGTAGTTGGTCATCGCATCCCGTACGCCCTTCTCCGCGTCACCGATCGAGGTACGGAACTCCCGGAGCATGGTGATGAAGCCCTGCTGATCGGTCGCCACCTGCTGGACGAACGGCTTCATGGTGTTGGCGCCGTTACTGCTGCCCAGCTGCGGTTCCTGTGCTAGGTGACCCAGCTTGCCGAGGTTGTCGTCGACCCATTCGGCCATCTCACGGAAGGCTTCGAGGAGGGCCTGGCCGCCGGTCTCGCTGATCGCGAAGTGGCCGTCCGCCGCCGACTTGCGCATGGCCATCATCCCGGCCGCGACTCCACCGATACTGCCGCCGATACCTGGGTCAAGCATGGTTCGCCCCTAGTCGTGCCGCTCGGACCTCACACGCACGGTACCAATCCGCACTCGCGCGCGACCCCATTGTGACGGAACCTCGCCCGTTCAGGTTCCCACCTGCGAACGCGAAGAATCGCGTTGCACCGCGCGGCCGAACGAGGACCAGCCGGCCGCGCCGAAGGCCAGCCGGGGCCCGGCGGCGTCCTTGCTGTCCCGCACCGCGAACGCGTGGCGCGAGCGGGCGACCTCGACGCAGTCGTTGCCGCCGCCGCCGAAGGAGGACCTGCGCCAGGTGACATCGCCCGGTAACTCCGCCACCACGGCGCCTCCTACATCCGCTCGGCGACCCTTCGCACCCAGGCAAGCGAGTCCCGGGCACTCAGCGCGGTCGCACGCAAGTGTTCGAAGGCCAGGTTATACCGGTCCACCACGGCCTGGTCCTCGACACAGAAGGTCCCGGCGAGGTGGTCGATGGCCACCGCGCCGCCACGCCGACGACCCGCTCCAGCGCCCCGGTGTCCACCACCGCCCACAGCCGCAGATCACCCTCCAGCACCCGGCGCTGGCGCCGCATCCGCAGCTCGGTGCGCTTCTCGACGGTCTCCGCGTCGACCTCGGGGTCGAACGCGCGGATCACCGCGCGGGCGTAGTCCTCGGTCTGCAGCAGCCCGGGAATGACATCCGCCTGGTAGCTGCACACCCGCACCGCGTCCGTCCCGATCTCCAGGAAGTCCTCGCGTCGGTGGCCAGGGCGTCGGAGTAGAGCCGCCACCAGCCGGGGGTGCGCGGCTCGCGGGCGAGGCGGGCGAGGGCCTCGACCCGGTCTCGTCCAGCCCGTAGGCCTCGGCGAGAGTGCGCGCGCCGTCGCTGTTCATCTGACGCCAGCGAGATGGGATTCGGTGCCGTTGCGGGTGGACGTCACCCGAAAGCGGTAACGGGTCAGCCGAAGCGGCCGGAGATGTAGTCCTCCGTCGCCTTCTGGGTCGGGTTGGAGAAGATCTTCTCGGTCGCGTCCATCTCGATCAGCTTGCCGGGCTGGCCGACCCCGGCCAGGTTGAAGAACGCCGTCTGGTCGCTCACCCGCGCGGCCTGCTGCATGTTGTGGGTGACGATGACGATCGTGTAGTCCTTCTTCAGCTCGCCGATCAGGTCCTCGATCGCCAGCGTGGAGATGGGGTCCAACGCCGAGCACGGCTCGTCCATCAACAGGACGTCCGGCTGGACGGCGATGGCCCGCGCGATGCACAGGCGCTGCTGCTGCCCGCCGGACAGCGACGAGCCCGGCTTGTTCAGCCGGTCCTTGACCTCGTTCCACAGGTTGGCCCCCCGCAGCGAGCTCTCGACGACCTCGTCGGCCGCCTTCTTCGACATCCGGCGGTTGTTGAGCCGCATACCGGCGATCACGTTGGCGTGGATGGACATCGTGGGGAACGGGTTGGGCCGCTGGAACACCATGCCGATGTTCCGCCGGACCTGCACCGGGTCGACCGCGTTGCCGTAGAGGTCCTCGCCGTCGAGCGCGATGCGGCCCTCGATGCGCGCGCCGGGGATGACCTCGTGCATCCGGTTGAGCGAGCGGATCACGGTGGACTTGCCGCATCCGGACGGACCGATCAACGCGGTGACCGCGCGCGGCTCGATGCCCATCGAGACGCCCTCGACCGCGAGGAAGTCGCTGTAGTAGATGTTCAGGTCCGAGATGTCGAGTCGCTTCGCCATCGTCCTTGTCGCGTCTTCCTTGTCAGCGGCCGGTCTTCGGCGCGAAGAACCGGGAGATGAGCCGGGCGACCAGGTTGAGCAGCATGACGATGATGATCAGCGTCAGTGCCGCGGCCCATGCCCGGTCGTAGTTGATCGTGGTGATGCCGTTGGGTGCCAGGCCCTGGCTGTACTGGCGGAACACGTACACCGGCAGCGTCATCATCCGGCCGTCGAACAGGTCGAAGTTGGCCGAGTCGACGACGCCGACGGTGATCAGCAGCGGCGCCGTCTCACCGATGACCCGGGCGATCGCCAGCATGACGCCGGTGACGAGGCCGGCCACCGCCGTGCGGAGCACGACCTTGACGATCGTGAGCCACTTCGGCACGCCCAGCGCGTAGGCCGCCTCGCGCAGCTCGTTCGGCACGAGCTTGAGCATCTCCTCCGACGCCCGCACGACGATCGGGATCATCAGCACCGCGAGCGCCACCGAGCCGACGACCCCCATACGCACGCCCGGCCCGAAGAACAGCGCGAACAACGCGTAGGCGAACAGGCCGGCCACGATGGACGGGATGCCCGTCATCACGTCGACGAAGAACGTGATGCCGCGACCCAGCCTGGTCGGCCCGTACTCCACCAGGTAGATGGCGGTGAGCAGGCCGATCGGCACCGAGATGAGCGTGGCGAACAGGGTGATCTCGAGGGTGCCGACGATGGCGTGGTAGACGCCGCCTGCGTCCATGCCGCCGAACACGCCGCGCATCGTGTAGGTGAGGAAGTAGCCGTTGAACCGCGCCAGGCCGTACTGCAGCACCGTCCACAGAAGACTGATCAGTGGGATGACCGCCAGCCCGAACGCGCTGTACATCAGCGTGGTGGCGAGCCGGTCGCGGGCGGCCCGGCCACCCTCGACGGCACCGGACAGCACCAGGAGCGCCACCGCGAAGAGGATGACGCCGAGGAACACGGCGAGCGGGATGCTGAACGAGCCGAAGACCGCCAGGATCCCGGACATGGCCGCGAGCGAGAGCACGAACAGACCGAGCGGGCTGTAGCGCGGGAGCTTGCCGTGGCTCAGTTTCTTGGCGCGGAGCCCGACGTCGATCGGGTCCTGCAGGGTGGTCACTAGTTGGCCCCCGAGAACTCGGCGCGCCGCGACACGATCCACCGCGCGATCATGTTGACGACGAGTGTGATGACGAACAGCACCAGGCCGGTGAAGATCAGCACGTTGACGCCGATGCTGGTGGACTCCGGGAACTTCAGCGCGATGTTCGCGGCGATGTTCTGCTGCTGACCGGGCTGCAGGATGAAGAACGAGTAGGCGAGGCCCGGCGAGAGGACCATCGCGACGGCCATCGTCTCACCGAGCGCGCGACCGAGACCGAGCATCGTCGCGCTGATGATGCCGGACCGGGCGAACGGGAAGACGGCGAGCCGCACCATCTCCCAGCGGGTGGCGCCGAGCGCGAGCGCGGCCTCCTGGTGCAGCGTCGGGGTCTGCAGGAACACCTCGCGGGACACCGCGGTGATGATCGGCAGGATCATCACGGCGAGCACGATGCCCGCGGTGAGGATCGTTCGGGGCGGGGTGCCGACCGGCCCCGCGAAGATCGGGATGAAGCCGAGGTACTCGCTCAGCCAGACGAAGACCGGGTACACCTTGGGCATCAGCCACAGGGCGCCCCACAGGCCGTAGACCACGCTGGGGATGGCCGCGAGCAGGTCGATGGCGTAGCCGAAGACCTGGGCCAGCCTGCGCGGCGCGTAGTGGGAGATGAACAACGCAACCCCGATGGCGACGGGGGTCGCGATGAGCAGCGCGATGAGCGCCGCGAGAACCGTGCCGAACACGAGTGGGCCGACGTAGCCGAGGAGCGACTGGCCCTCCTCGATCCACTGGATCCGGTCGGCCAGCACCTCGGTGGGGGTGTCGATCGCCGGCCAGGCCTCGGCGACCAGGAAGATCGCGACCGCGGCGAGGATGACGAGGATGAGGACACCGGCGGCGCGAGCGGCGTTCGAGAAGATGACATCGCCCGGCCGCTGCGGTGCGCTTTGCTTGGCCGGTCGATGCGGCGCCTTGCGCCTTGTCGCCGGTTGGCCCGTTGTGGTCACGACAGCTCCGTGGACGGGAAGGGACGGGCGCGGCCGGGTGGACGACCACGTTCGCGTGGTCGTCCACCCGGCTGGCCAGACCGTAACAAGGTGTCCGGCTCGGTCAGCTGCCCGCGCCGATGGACTCGATCGAGGCATCGACGTCGGTGCGCAGCGTGTCGTAGATCGGGGCGGACCCGGCCGCCTCGGCGGCTGCCTTCTGGCCCTTCTCGCTCGAGATGTAGCCGACGAACGCCTTGACCAGGTCGCCCTGGGTGGCGTCGCTGTACTTCTCGCACACGATGATGTACGAGACCAGCACGATCGGGTAGGTGCCCTCGGCCGTGGTGTCCCGCTTGAGCTCGTAGGCCAGGTCGTGCTCGGGCCCACCAGAGACCCGCTCCGACTCGTCGACGATCTTCGCGGCGGCCTCGGCCGACGGGTCGACGAAGTTCTCGCCGACCTTGATCTTGGCCTTGCCCAGCTGACCGGCCTGGCTGGCGTCCGCGTAGCCGATGGTGCCCTGGCCACCCGAGACGGTCTGCACGACACCCGAGGTGCCCTGCGCCGACTGGCCACCCTTCAGCGGCCACTCACCGCTGGCCTCGTGCGGCCAGGCCTCCGGCGCGACCACCGACAGGTAGTCGGTGAAGTTCTCGGTGGTGCCCGACTCGTCGGAGCGGTTGACCGGGGTGACCGCCGTGCCGGGGAGCGTGGCGTCGGGGTTGTCCGCCTTGATCTTCGGGTCGTCCCACCTGGTGATCTTGCGGTCGAAGATTCCGGCCACGGTCGCGGCCGAGAGCTGCAGGTTGTCCACGTTGTCGAGGTTGTAGACGACCGCGATCGGGCTGATGTAGAGCGGCAGGTGGATGGCGTCGCTGCCGCACCGCTCCTCGGCCGCCGCCCGCTCCTCGTCGTCCATCACCGCGTCGGAGCCAGCCCAGTCGACCGCACCTTCACCGAACTGGGTGCGACCGGCGCCGGAACCGGCCGGGTCATAGCTGACGGTGACGTCCGGGTTCGCCGAGCCGAAGCCCGCGATCCAGGCCTGCATGGCGGCTTCCTGGGAGCTCGCGCCGGCGCCGGCAAGCTTGCCGGCCAGGTTGCTCTGCTCCGAACCGCCGCCGTTGCTGTCCCCGGAGCCCGAAGGAGCGGGGTCGTTGCCGCACGCGGTCAGTGCCAGGGCACTGGCAGCGACGAGGGCCGCGATGCGGCCGTAGCGGATGCGCTTCACTGGATCCTCTCGAGGTATGTCGATGTCACGAGATCGGTCCGCCCGCCACGGGTTGTCCGGACGGCACGGAACTCACGTGCGCTGCTGAAAGGCGGCACAAGCGCGGACGCTAGGGAAGGGGAATGGACAGACCCGGGTGTTCAGGTGAACTCGAGGTGAACAACACCGGATTGTGATTTTTGTTGCGTGGAGTAACGGTGACGCCTTCTCCGCGGGTCAATTACCGCTGGTAGGCGACATCCGTCTCGGCGACCGTGAAACCCAACCGGTTGTACAGCGCGACGGCCGCGGAATTGTCCGACTCCACGTACAGAACCGCCTCTCCGAGCCCGATGTCGCGCAGGTGGTGCAGGCCGACCAGGGTGAGCGCCCTGCCCAGGCCGCCGCCCTGCGCGGCCGGGTCGACGCCCACCACGTAGACCTCGCCGATCTCACCCGGATGCACCTTGGTCCAGTGAAAGCCGACGACCTTGTCCGCCCGGGTGGCGAGAAAGAGACCCTTCGGGTCGAACCAGCCCTCCCGCTCGGTGGCGACGACTTCCTCGACGGTGAGCCGGCTCTGCTCGGGGTGCCAGTCGAACGCGCGGCCGTTGACCGCGACCAGCTCGGCCTCGTCCCGGCCGGGGACGAACGTACGCACGCCGACGCCGTCGGGCCACGACGGCGCCGGCAGGTCGGCCAGGCCGGTCAGCCGCATCTTCAGCAGCTCCCGCACCCTGGCAAGGTTCTTCCGCTCCGCGATCCGCACGGCCGCCGGATGGTCGCCGTGCGACCAGATCCGCAGCTTCTCCTCGGCCCGGTCGAGCACGGCCTCGACGAGGCGCGTGCCGTGGCCCTCGCACCGGTGCGCGGGGTGCACGACTGCTTCGGCGACCTGGTTGCCGAACGCGTCGCCGCCGGTGTCGAGGTGCGCGTAGCCGACGAGCTCGCCGCCCTCGTGCGCGAGCAGGTGCGACCCACCGCGGAACTCCCGGGGCAACGGACCTTGCTCGTCGACCTCGGGTCGCCCGTCGTGCGCCCGCGCGGCGCGAAGCAGTGCCCGGACGTCGTCCCCCGGTGCGGACTCCTGCCAGGTGATCCTCACGTCCCCGACATTACGTCAGAGCGCGCTGACCGGGTCCTGCTCGGCGGTCAGCCGGTCCGCGGTGGCGGCGGCGGGCTTGGGGGGCTGGACGAACTTGTAGCCCACGTTGCGCACGGTGCCGATCATCTGCTCGTGCTCGGTGCCGAGCTTCGCGCGCAGCCGTCGCACGTGCACGTCCACGGTCCGGGTGCCGCCGAAGAAGTCGTAGCCCCACACCTCCTGCAGCAGCTGCGCCCGGGTGAAGACCCGGCCCGCGTGCTGCGCGAGGTACTTGAGCAGCTCGAACTCCTTGTACGTCAGGTCGAGCGGCCGGCCACGCAGCCGAGCCATGTACGTCGCCTCGTCGATCACCAGCTCGCCGAGCCGCAACGCGCCGTCGGCGGGAGCGCCGGCCGGGCCGCGCGAGTTGAGCAGCCGCAGCCGGGCGTCGACCTCGGCCGGACCGGCGGTCGGCAGGAGGATGTCGTCCACCCGCCACTCCGGGTTGACGGCCACCAGACCGCCCTCGTTGACGACGGCGACGACGGGCACGCTGTCGCCGCCGCTGGTGAGCAGCCGGCACAGGCTCTTGGCCGCGGCGAGGTCCGTGCGCGCGTCGACCAGGACGACGTCCCGTGACCCTGCGTCGAGCAACGCGGTGACCTCCGGCGCCTGGGTGCGCACGTGGTGGGGCAGCAACATCAGGGATGGCACGACCGAGCCCGGCGTTGGGTCCGCGGTGAGCAGCAGCAGGTCGAGGCTCATTGGGGGCCCGCCTCTCCGGGTACTCCGTGGCTTTCCGGGAGAATAACCGCTGTGCCCGCCGAATGTCCTGGTCGTGACGCATGTGTCACACGAGTGCACCAGCGGACCGGCGACGGCGTGCGGCTCGCGGGACTGGTGTTGCGACGGCAACATTCCCGTAACGAGCCGGAGGTACGGTCCGCTGTCGGCTCCGCGGTCGACTCTGCGGTCGTCGTCGGCCACGGCTTCACCAACCATGTCCGCAAGCCGTTCGTCGAACGGATCCTGCGCCGCCTCGCCCGGCGACACACGGTAGTCGCGTTCGACTTCCGCGGGCGCGGTCGTTCGGGCGGGCGCGCAGGCTGTTCTGGCTGGCCGAGCTGCCGCACGGCCGGCTCGCGATGCGTGCGCTGCGGGTACGGCTCGCGCCGCCGTCATTGGAGATTCCGGCCAGCCCGATCGAGGTCGCGCACCGGATCGCACCCACCCCCTTACTACTGGTGCACGGCGACGGGGATCATTACCTGGGCGTGGACCACCCGCTGGCCGTGCGGAGGGCCACCGGTGGCCACGCGGAGCTGTGGCTCGAGCGCGGTGTGCGGCACGCGGAGACCGCGATGAGCCCGGAGCTGGTCGACCGGATGGCGGCCTGGCTGGCCGACCACTGCGGGAGCCGAACGAACGAAGCGGAGCGAACGGCGGCATGACACCGAGGACGGCACAGATGACGACACCCGGAAAGTCCGGCACCGCGCCCCGGCGGCGACGGCGGACCCGCAGGATCGTCATCAGCCTCGTGGTGCTGATCGGCTTGCTGGTGGCGGCCGACTTCGGCGCCGCGGCGGTCTTCGAGTACCAGGTGTCCAAGCGCGCCCGCGAGCAGTTCCACCTCACCGACGACCCGTCGGTGAAGGTCAACGGCTTCTCCTTCCTGGCCCAGGCGATCTCCGGCGAGTACGACCACGTCTCGATCGACGCCAAGGGCGTTCCGGTGCAGGACACGCTGCGCGACCTCGAGGTGCACGTCGACCTGATGGGTGTCATCGCCCCGCTCGGCGACCTCGTGTCCGGCACGCTGCAGGGCGTGCGGGTGCGTGAGGTGGAGGGCCAGGTCCGGGTCAAGGCCTCGGACGTCACCCGGGCCATCCTGCAGAACGAGAACCCGCTGGTCTCCTCGATCACCAACCTCACGATCGACCCGGTCAGCGAGCAGGACGCCCGGTCCGACCCCGACGAGCGCACCGACGAGGAGCAGGCCGCGGCCGAGCGCGCCGAGGAGCTCGAGGACGACGACGACACCCAGGCCGGCGCGCGGATCTGCGCCACCGGCGACATCGGCGGCGAGGAGACCGACTTCTGCGCGTTCGGTCTGATCACGCTGGTGGACGCCAAGGCGAACTTCGTCCCGTCGCGGCTGGAGCTGCGCAACAGCGTCCTGGGCTCCGGTCAGCTGCCCCCGCAGTTCGAGGCCGGCATCCTGCAGATGCTCAAGGTCACCCTCGACCCCGGTGAGCTGCCCTTCACGGTCACACCCACGGCGGTCAATGTCGAACCGGGCGTACTGTCGGTGAAAGGCAAGGCGTTCGACGTGGTGCTCGGCGGGAGTGGTGCATGACCGGTGCGCTGGTGCTGATCGGCACGCTCGTGCTCGCGAGCGCGCTCGGCCTGGCACTGCGGGCCCGCAACGGCCGGATCAGGGCCGCCGCCGGTTCCGGGCTTCCCGAGGACGTGCGCCGCGCGCTCGCCCCGGCCGGGGTCACTCTCGTGCAGCTGTCCACCACGTTCTGCGCACCGTGCCGGCAGGCCCGCGTGCTGCTGTCCGACCTCGCCGCCCGCACCGACGGGCTGCACCACACCGAGCTCGACCTCACCGACCGGCCCGAGCTGGCGCGTGAGCTGTCCGTGCTGCGCACTCCCACCACGCTCGCGGTCGACGGGCAGGGCACCGAGCTCCTGCGGGTCGGCGGGGTGCCCAGGCGGGACATCCTGCTGGAGGCGCTCCGGCCGCACCTCGGCCCATCGGTCGGCCCAACCTGACCTGCGAAAATCACCCACTCGGGCCGTCCCACCCAGTGGACACGCCTCCCAGGGGCAGGGAATCGACGGTAGTGTGCGAGGCGTGTACACCTTGCTGACCAGGCGTCGCGCGGTCGACTACTGCCGCGTCGACTCGAGCCTGTGTCCGGCAACTGACTGACGGGCGGCCCCTCTCGGCCTTCGCCCGCGCTGGTTACCGCTGCCCAGCCATGCGTCCAGCTCCGCAGTCAGGAGGTCGTCCATGTCCGCACACCCGCCCGTTGATCCCCGCGGCCCACGGTTCACCGCGTGGGTCACCACCGTCGTCCTCGCCGTCGCGCTGGTCACCTCGTGGTGGCCACTGCTCGCGGCGCAGGGCGTGGTGTTCGCGATCGGCGCGTTCGCCGGGCTGCGCGTCGCGCCGTACTCGCTGGTCTACCGGTACCTGGTCGCGCCGCGGCTCCAGCCGACCGCCGAGCGCGAGGACCAGGCGCCGCTGCGCTTCGCCCAGGGCGTCGGCTTCGGGTTCGCCGTGCTCGGCACGCTCGGGTACGCCCTCGACGTGCCGGCGCTCGGCGTGGTGGCGACCGCGTTCGCGCTGGCGGCGGCGTTCCTCAACGCCGCGTTCGCGTTCTGCCTCGGCTGCGAGACCTACCTACTGATCAAACGAGTCACCCCAACGAAGGAGAGAGCGCTCCGATGAGCCGCGAAGACGTGTTGGTCACGGCCGAGTGGGCCGAAGAGAACCTCGGGACCGCCGGGGTGGTGTTCGTCGAGGTCGACGAGGACACCTCCGCGTACGACGGCGGCCACATCCCGGGCGCGGTCCGGATCGACTGGAAGACCGAGCTGCAGGACCAGGTGCGCCGCGACTTCGTCGACCGCGCCGGCTTCGAGAAGCTGCTGTCCGCCAAGGGGATCGGCAACTCCGACAAGGTCGTTCTCTACGGCGGCAACAACAACTGGTTCGCCGCGTACGCCTACTGGTACTTCAAGCTGTACGGCCACGACGCGGTGCAGCTGCTCGACGGCGGCCGCAAGAAGTGGGAGCTGGACGGGCGGCCGCTGGCCACCGACGCGGTGACCCGTGAGGAGACCAGCTACGCCGCCAAGGAGCAGGACACCGCGATCCGCGCGTTCCGCGACGAGGTGGTCGGGGCGATCAACGCCAAGAACCTGGTCGACGTGCGCTCGCCCGACGAGTTCTCCGGCAAGCTGCTCGCCCCCGCCCACCTGCCGCAGGAGCAGGCGCAGCGCGGCGGGCACATACCGTCGGCGATCAACGTGCCGTGGAGCAAGGCGGCGAACGAGGACGGCACGTTCAAGTCCTCCGACGAGCTGCGCGAGCTCTACAAGGCGGCCGGGATCGACGAGGCCAAGGCCACCATCGCCTACTGCCGCATCGGTGAGCGCAGCTCGCACACCTGGTTCGCGCTGCACGAGCTGCTCGACCACTCGGACGTGAAGAACTACGACGGCTCGTGGACGGAGTACGGCTCGCTGGTCGGCGTGCCGGTCGAGATCGGTCCCGGAGCCCACTGACCTTTCGTGAAGGAGAAGCCATGAGTGACGGATGCGCCGCGCCGGAACAGACCGCGGAGCTGCCGGCGGGCATCGATCTCGAGAAGGAGATCGTGCTCGGCGGCAAGGTGACCGCGGACGGCGCGCCCGTGGGTGGCGCGTACGTGCGGCTGCTCGACGCGAGCGGCGAGTTCACCGCCGAGGTCGTGTCCTCAAAGGACGGTGACTTCCGGTTCTTCGCCGCGCCCGGCCAGTGGACGGTGCGTGCGCTGCACCGCACCGGCAACGGCGAGACCAAGGTGACCGCGGACGGACCGGGGCTGCACCCGGTCGCGGTGGCGGTCGACTGAGAAGGCATCTCACCAGAACGCGGGGCGGTCATGCATTCGGCCGTCCCGCGTTCGCATATCCTCGCCGGGTGGAACTGTTCTGGACCGTCCTGTTGATCATCACGGCACTCGCCGGCACCGCACTTCTGGGCCGCACGGCCCACCGCCTGCACGCGGGGTCGGACCGATGAGCGACGCAGAGGGCAACCCGGTTCCTGGCAGTGGTGACGCGGCACTGCGGGCAGCGGCGCAGCGAGCCGCCACCACCCGCGAACGCAACCTCCCACAGTGGGAGGACCTGCCTGTCCCGAACGACACGGCGAACCTGCGCGACGGCGCCAGCCTGAACGACGCCCTGCTGCCGCTGCTGCCGCTGATCGGTGTGTGGCGCGGCGAGGGCGAGGTCGTCTACCCCACGATCGACGGGGCGCACTTCGGCCAGCAGATCACCTTCGCCCACGACGGCAGGCCGTTCGTCTTCTACGAGTCCCGCGCGTGGCTGCTGGACGCGGACGGCAAGGCCATCCGCCCGGCGGCACGCGAGGTCGGCTGGTGGCGCCCGCGGCCCGACGAGACGATCGAGGTCCTGCTGGCGCACGCGACGGGCATCGTGGAGATCTTCTACGGCGAGCCGCGCACCCAGACGTCCTGGGAGCTCGCCACGGACGTCACGATGCGCACGTCCTCGGCCAAGGACGTCACCGGCGCGAAGCGGCTGTACGGCCTGGTCAACAACGGCGACCTGGCCTACGTCGAGGAGCGGGCGATGGTCGGCCAGCCACTGCAGCCGCACACGTCGGCCTACCTGCGCCGCGTCGCCGGCTGACCCGGACCCGCCCGGCCGAACCACGGATCGCCGAGCACCGCTGAGTTGCGATCGCAAACGCCCAAGGCCATGGCTGAGCGCTTTCGCCTGGGGGTCCCCTGTTTTCACACTACCGGCGTGGACCGACGAGTCAGGGTGGTCGGCGGCGTGGTTGTGGACAACTCCGCGGCCTGTGGACAACGGACCGTCAGGGACGCGGCACGCCGTACCAGCGCCATTTCGTGAGGCGTTCGTGGCCGGGGAGCTCGCCGCGGCCGGTGGCCCACAGCAGGGTCGGCCACGGTTCGGTGTCCTTCGGCGCGTCCGGGAACAGCCGGGTGAGCACCTCGGCGCACAGGTCGGCGGGTGGCGTCCAGGCGAGGCCGAGACCGCCGGCGAGGTCGTGCGTGTGGACCAGGGTCTCGACGGCGCCCATCGCGGCGAAGCCCTCGGGGTCCGCGATCCCGAAGCCGTGGAACGCGCGGACCTCCGGCGACCTGGTCCGCACCATCGCGACCAGCAGCGCGCCGCACGCCTCCAGTACCTGCAGGAGGCCGGTGGGCCCGGCCGAGCGGTCGGCGTGCACCGCGTTGTGCGGGCCGCCGGGTCGGCGGGGCTCCCAGAGGAACGGGACGTCACCGGTGAGCGACGGCGTGCGCAGGGTCAGCTGGACGGCGTACTGGAACAGGTCGTCGGCGAGGTGCTCGACGGTCTCCCAGCAGGTCCACTCGAGCGAGCCGGCCTTGCCGTCCCAGTCGGCCGACGAGGCCCGCAGCAGCGTGGCCAGGGAGAGCTGGACCGCCCGGTCGAGGTGCTCGGCGGTGACGGTCACCGATACTCGGACTCGTACAGCGCGCCGAGCTCGCCGTGCAGCCACGTGGCATCCGGCAGCGCCACGCCGTCGAGCGTGTGCACCCGGGTGATCTTGCGGACGCTCGACGCGAGGAACAGGCCGTCCGCCTCGGTCAGCTCGGCGAAGGTCAGCGGCTCCACCTTGGTCACCCAGCCGGCCTGCTCGGCGGCCCGGAACAGCGCGCCCTGGGTCGTGCCCGGCAGGATCCCGCTCGACGGCGGCGTGGTGCGCAGCGTCCGCCCCCGCACGACGACCACCGACGACGTCGGGCCCTCGAGCACCGAGCCGTCGGCCGCGATGAAGATCGCCTCCTCGGCGTCATGCGCCTCGGCGTAGCGGATGGCGGCCATGTTCACCGCGTAGGACAGCGACTTGGCGCCCAGGAGCAGCCACGGCGCCCGCGCCACGATCTCGGGCTCGTAGCCGCGGTCCAGCGTCACCGCGCGCACCCCGGTCGCCCGGTTGCGCAGCGTCCTCGCGCCGATCGGCATGCCCAGCGCGAACCCGGTCGGCGTGCCGTCGCCGAACTCCGGGCCGCGCGTGTAGACGAGCTTGAGCGCCATCTCCGAGTCGCCCTGCCAGGCGTCGAGCACGACCCGCACGCAGCGTTCCCACTGCGGGCGGTCGGGCGGTGGCAGCTGGAGCATCGCCGCCGAGCGCGCCAGCCGGTCCAGGTGCGGACCCAGCTCGCGCGGTTCGCCGGCCACCACCAGGATCGTCTCGAAGATCCCGTCGCCGCGGATCAGGCCCAGGTCGTCGACCCGAAGGTGCCGCGCTTCGGGGTCGGCCAGCGTTCCGTCCAGCATCGCAAGCACCCGCATACCGGCAGCCTACTCAGCCGCGCGCCTACGATTTGTGGCGTGGAGACCGTGAGCATGCGCGACATCGAAGCGGAGCGGGCCCAGCTCCGGGAGACGCTGCACCGCCGTGGAATGCGCATGACCCCGCAACGCCAACTCGTCCTGGACGCGCTGCTCGAGCTGGCGCACGCCACCCCGGAACGGGTCTGCCAGCAGGTCCAGCGCAGCACCCCGACGGTCAACATCACCACGATCTACCGCACGCTCGAGCTGCTGGAGAACCTCGGCATCGTGCGGCACACCCACCTCGGCCACGGTGCGCCCACCTACTCGGTGCACGAACACCGCCACGTCCACCTGGTGTGCCACGACTGCGGCGACGTGATCGAGGCACCGTGCGAGCTGATGGACGAGCTGCGCGGAACACTGCGCGCCCGGTACGGGTTCGCACTGGATGCCAGCCACCTCGCACTTTCCGGCAGCTGCCGCAACTGCTCGGGTCAGGAGCCGTCATGACCTCACCGATCCTCGACGTACCGGGCGCGGTGCCGCCCCCGGACGGCGCGCCGGACCAGGGCGTGCCGTGGCACTTCGGCGACCCGTTCGCCGAGCAGCGGGCCGCCGCGCGCAAGGTCGCCGTCGTCGACCGGTCGAACCGGGAGCTGATCGCGGTCACCGGACCGGACCGGCTCGGGTGGCTGCACCTGGTCATCTCCCAGCACGTCACCGAGCTGGCCGACGGCGCCGGCACCGAGGCGCTGGTGCTCGACAGCCTGGGCAGGGTCGACGCACACATGGCGGTCGCACACCTCGACGAGACCGTGTGGCTCGACACCGAGCCCGGCGCGTCGGCCACGGGCCTGCGCGGTGGCACGCAGACGCTGCTCTCCTACCTCGAGTCGATGGTGTTCTGGTCGAAGGTGGAGCTGCGGGACGCGACGGCCGAGCGGGCCGTGCTGTCGCTGCTGGGTCCCGAAACCGACGACCTGCTGGCGTCGGTCGTGCTGCCGGTGCCGGCCGCGCCGTACGAGGTGGCCGGTGCCGAGGGCGTGCTCGTGCGGCGCATGCCGGTGGGCGTCGACCTGCTCGTGCCCCGGGACCGGCTCACGCACTGGTGGGACCGGCTGGCCGCGGGCGGCGCGCGGCCGATGGGCAGCTGGGGTTACGAGGCGTTCCGGGTCGAGGCCGCGCGGGCCAGGATTGGGGTGGACACCGACGACCGCACGATCCCGCACGAGGTCGGCTGGATCGGCGTCGCCGCGCACGTGGCCAAGGGCTGCTACCGCGGCCAGGAGACCGTGTCGAAGGTGCACAACGTGGGCCGGCCGCCGCGCCGGATGCTGCTGCTGCACCTGGACGGTTCGCCGGAGGTGCAGCCCGAGACCGGCGACCCGGTACTGCTCGGCGAGCGGACCGTGGGCCGGGTCGGGTCGGTCGCGCGGCACCACGAGCTCGGCCCGATCGCGCTGGCGCTGGTCAAGTACTCGGTGCCGCTGGACGCCGAGCTGCTGGCCGGTGCGGAGGACCGCGTCGTCCAGGCCGCCATCGACCCCGACTCCGTGCCCGAGGCCACCCCGGGCCTCGGTCGAGAGGCGGCCCGCCGGCTGCGTGGCTGACTACGATCCGGTGCCATGACGTCAGGGACCCTGATCACCGTTGCGCCGACGGGTGCCGAACATGCCAAGTCGGACGTGCCGAACCTGCCGGTCACGCTGGAGGAGCTGGTCGCGGAGGCGGTGGCCTGCGAGGCCGCGGGCGCCGCGATGATCCACGTGCACATCCGCGGCGCGGACACCAAGCCGACGCTCGACCTGCGGCGCCTGAAGGACACCGTCGCGGCGCTTCGGGAGCGGACGAACCTGGTCGTACAGCTGTCGACGGGCGGCGCGGTGACCGACCTCGAGGACCACCGGCTGCGCGTGCTCGAGGCGATGCCGGACTCGGCCTCGTGCACGATGGGCACGGTCAACTTCGGCGACGACGTCTTCATGAACCGCTGGGAGTTCGTAGTCGAGCTGCACAAGCGGATGCAGGAGCGGCGGATCGTGCCGGAGTACGAGATCTTCGACATCGGCCAGCTGGCGAGCCTGCGCCGGCTGCTGGACCGGCACGGCCTGCCCGCCGGCGGGCACGTGCACGTCGACCTGGTGATGGGTGTGCCCGGCGGCATGCCGGGTGACCCGGAGACGCTGGTCGCCGCGCTGCGAGCCATCCCTTCCGGGGCGACGTTCTCGGCGACGGGCATCGGGCGGACGTCGTTGCCGGTGATGCTGGCGTCGCTGTCCGCGGGTGGGCACCTGCGGGTCGGCATGGAGGACACGGTGTCCTACGCGCGAGGGGAGCGCGTCCGGGACAACGCTCAGCTGGTCTCGCGGGCCGCGGAGCTCGCGTCCGTGGCCCAGCGGCCACCGCTGTCGGCGGACGAGGCGCGGACGTTGATCGGGGTTGCGCAAAGCAACTGAGTCACTGGGTGAGACATCCAGGTTGGCGACAACCCGCTCCGTACCGGAGGATGGACGATGTGATCGAAGTCCGACCAGGTGGCCGCAGGCGTATCGACCGGGTGCTCGCGCCGGACTACGTGGCCCACCTGACGCAGCTCGACCTGACCGAGGTCCGCGCGCGCCGCGACGACGCCGCGCAGGAGGAGACCGACCTGTCCTACCTGCGCAGGCTGCTGCACGGGCGGATCGACATCGTGAGGGCGGAGCAGAAGCGCCGGGCGGAGGGCGGCTCGAGCTCGGTGGTGGAGCGCCTCGCCGAGATCCTCGCGGACAACGCGGTGGGCCAGTCCCCGGCCGGCTCCGGCCGGCACCAGCCCCTCGAGCCCTCCCGCGCGGAGGCGCACCGCCGGCACGTCGAGGCGCTCGTCTCGGACGCGGACCTGTCCGACGTGGGCTCGCTGCCGGACGAGCGGTTGGATCTCGCGCTGCGGACCTACGCGGCGGAGGAGGCGTCGGTGTCCCAGCGCCGGCGTGAGGTGCAGAAGGTCGTCGACCTCCTGAACGACGAGATCGGCGGCCGCTACCGGGCGGGCAGCGCCTCGGTGGACCGGCTGCTCGCCGCCGAACGCGGCGAGGACCCAGCCGACGAGCACTAGTGTCGCGTGACCCTGAAACCTTTACGCCAGCTGCGGCCCACGCGGCCCCTGGCGGCGTTGGAGAAAAGCCCAAGTACATCCAGTACGAGCGGCTTTCCTCCGCCTTGCCAGGAACCACGTGGATCCACAGCGGACGCAAAGGAACAGGATCACGCGACACTAGTTGAAACGTTCGCGCACGGCCAGGTCGCCCCAGAAGTCGCGCAGGCGTTCGAAGTAGGCGGCGATCTCGTCGACGTCCTCGCGTTCGAGCGCGTCCACGATCCCGTTCACGTCGGCCGCCGACGTGTCCTCCACCATCTCCTCGTCGTCCAGGAGCTGGACCAGGCCGCCGTAGTCGAGCTCCACCGCCGAGTGCGGGTGGAAGTGCTCGAGCCACCGGCCGGTGTCCTCGAGCACCTTCGTCGGGCCTTGGTCGCCGAGCACCCGCTCGGCCAGGGAGTGCGCCTTGGCCACCCGCCTGCGGGCGTCGGCCATCGCCACCCGCCAGCAGACCTGGCGGCGGGCGTCCTCGCGGGTGGCGACCACGATGTGCCGGTGCGCCGGGTCGACCAGGGTGAACCACGGCAGCGGCACCGTCCATGTCGTCGACACGATGTGCACGGCCCCGCCCGGGAGGTCCGACAGGACCGTCGCCGCCTTCTCCCGCACGGAGTCCATGGATCCGGTCAACGCCACCGCCCGCAACGCCGGATGCGACGAGGTCAGGAACCCGACCAGCGCCGCGGCCGACCTGGCCCGCACGTCCAGCGGGCACACCAGCGGACCCGGACCGACCGTGGCCTGGTCGATCGGGACCTCCGCCGGGTCGAGTACGAGCACGTCCCGCAGCGCGCGCGGGGACGGGTCACCGTTGGCGAGCTCACCGGGCAGTAGCGTCGGCGGCACGGACAGTTGTGATCTGAGCCACATGTCGCGCTCGCGCTCACCGACCGTCGCGTAGTCGAGGTGGTTGGTCTCCAGAGCCTCGCGAAGGCGCTTGGCGACGGCCTCGTCGAACGCGGACAACGGTTCGTACACCCTGAGGTAGGCGACGAACGGTCGAGGCACGAGAGGCATCGTGTCACGAACGATCGGGTGGGCGGTCACAGGGCGATCACCGAGGCTCGGCGAGGCCGCCGAACGAACCAACCGAACCGCCGAGAGAACGCCGTGCCCCTTCGCACAGAACCCGGTCGGCACGGTACGGTAGTTACAGGAACCAAATGTCGAGATCTGCGGGGCCGCCGATTCCCCCGGCCGCCCCGTCACTGTGCGAGGGGGTCGAGCCATGGGGCGCGGCCGGGCGAAGGCTAAGCAGACCAAGGTGGCCCGAGAGCTCAAATACAGCACTCAACACACCGATTTCGAGGCTCTGCAACGTGAGCTGTCGAGCCAGACTGGCTCAGACGGCAACGGCGGAGAACAGTTCGACGACGACGACTACGAGGACGACAACTACCGTCGTTGATCGTCTGGTTCAGGGGCGGCCCAGGTAGCGAACCTGGTCGGACTTCGCCTTGTCCAACGCCTCTCGTGCGTCGGTGACGTCTGGGTACGCCGAGTACTCGGGCACGCCCACCTCCCACCACGCTCCGGCGTCCGTCCACGCGGACGGATGGGTGCGGATCACCACGACGGCCACCCGGCCGGCCCGTGCGTGCTCGCGCGCCTGCCGGTAGGCGGCGCGGAGGCGGGTGAGGTCCGGAACGGACAGCACCGCGCAACCCAGCGACGCCGCGTGCGAGGCGAAGTCAACCCGGGGCGGTTGCGCCTGTAGCGAACGGGCGTCGGCGTACATGTTGTTGAACCCCGGCGCGCCGTTGCCCCGCTGCAGCCGGTCGATCACCGCGTAGCCGTCGTTGTCGCACACGACGGCCACGAACCCGTGGCCGGCGAACGCGGCGGAGAACAGCTCCGAGTTGAGCATCAGGTACGAGCCGTCGCCGAGCAGCGTCGTCACCACGCCCGACGCCCTGGCCATCGCCGCGCCCCACGCGCCGGCGATCTCGTAGCCCATGCACGAGAAGCCGTACTCGACATCCATTCCGGACTCCGGCGCGGCGACGGCGCGCCAGCCGCCGATCAGCTCGCCGGGCAGCCCGCCGGACGCGGTCATCACGTAGTCGCCCGCGCCGCTCTCCTCGTTGACGACCCCGACGACCTGCGCGTAGGTCGGCAACCCGGCACCCGGCGCGCGGAGCCCGTCGACGTAGGAGTCCCAGCGCGCCCGTTCGGCGGCGGCCCGGTCCGACCAGGACGCCGAGACCCGCCATGAGTCGAGCAGGCCCGCGAGGTCGCCGAGCGCCTCGTCGGCGTCCGCGACCAGCGCGAGGGCACCGTGCTTGACCGCGTCGAACCGCGCGGTGTTGATCGACACGAGCCGGACGTCCGGCGCGAACACCGACCAGGACGCCGTCGTGAAGTCCTGCAGTCGGGTGCCCACCGCGAGCACCAGGTCGGCCTCGGCGGCCAGTGTGTTGGCCGACGCCGAGCCGGTGATGCCGAGCGGCCCGGCGTACAGCGGGTGGTCGTGGCGCAGCAGGGTGCGCCCGGCGGTGGTCTCGACCATCGGCACCCCGTGCCGTTCCGCGAGCGCCGACGCGCTGTGCGTCGCGCCGGAGTACCGGACGCCGCCGCCCAGCACGAGCAGCGGCCGGTGCGACGCGGCGACCGCGTCGGCGACCCGACCAAGCGCGTGCCGGTCCGGTCGCGGCCGCGGCGGCCGGTGGGTGACCGGCTCGAACAGCGCTACCGGGAACTCGAACGCCTCCGCCTGCACGTCCTGCGGCAGGGCGAGAGTGACCGGCCCGCATTCGGCCGGATCGGTGAGCACCCGCGCGACCTGCGGCAACGTGGCGATCAGCTGCTCGGGCCGCACGATCCGGTCGAAGTAGCGGCTGACCGCGCGGAACGCGTCGTTGACCGTGGCCGTGCCGTCGCCGAAGTGCTCGACCTGCTGGAGCACCGGGTCCGGGGCGCGGTTGACGAACGTGTCGCCGGGCAGCAGGAGCAGCGGCAGCCGGTTCGCGTGCGCGACGCCTGCCGCGGTCACCATGTTCAGCGCCCCCGGCCCGATCGAGGACGTGGCGACGCCGACCTGGCGGCGGTGGGTCGCCTTCGCGAAGCCCACCGCCGCCAGCGCCATGCCCTGCTCGTTGTGACCGCGCCACACCGGAAGACCGTCCTGCTCGGACAGGGCGGTGCCGAGGCCGAGCACGTTGCCGTGCCCGAAGATCGCGAACACGCCCGGGAACAGCGGTGCGTCGGTGCCGTCGAGAAGCACGGTCCGCTGCGCGAGGAGCCAGCGGACCAGCGCCTGCGCGGTCGTCAGCCTCACTGGCCGGCCACCTCGCGGAGCTCGTGCTCCAGTGCCTCGAGCTCGGCGCCGCCGGCCATCTGCCTCGTCAGCTCCTCGATCGTGATGTCCTTCTTGTCCATCGAGCCGAGGCTGCGGCCGCGCTTGAGGATGAGGAACCTGTTGCCGACCGGGTAGGCGTGATGCGGGTTGTGCGTGATCAGCACGACGCCGAGGCCGCGGTCGCGGGCCTGCGCGACGTACCGGAGCACCACGCCGGACTGCTTGACGCCCAGCGCCGCGGTGGGCTCGTCCAGGATCAGCACCTTCGCGCCGAAGTAGACCGCCCGGGCGATCGCCACGCACTGCCGCTCGCCGCCGGAGAGCGTCCCGACCGGCTGCTCGACGTCACGCAGGTCGATGCCCATCTCGGCGAGCGCGGTGCGCGCGGTCTCCTTGCCCTTGCGGCGATCCAGGCGCTGGAACGGCCCGCCGCCCACGGTCGGCTCCGAGCCCAGGAAGAAGTTGCGCCACACGCTCATCAGCGGCACGACGGCCAGGTCCTGGTAGACCGTGGCGATGCCGTGGTCGAGCGCCTCGCGCGGCGAGCCCAGCCGCGCCTCGTTCCCGTTGACCAGGAACCGGCCGGTGTCGTGCTGGTGCACCCCGGCGAGGATCTTGATCAGCGTGGACTTGCCGGCGCCGTTGTCGCCGAGCACGCAGGTGACCTCGCCCGGGTTGACCACAGTGGACACGTCGCGGAGGGCGATCACGCTGCCGTAGTTCTTGCCGACCTCGTCGACCTCGATGAGAGCTGTCTGCGTCGGTGTCGTCGTCGGAGTCATCGCCGGACCCTTTCCGCGCGCCGCCGGAAGGTGTTGTTCACCAGCACCGCGCCGAGCAGCATGATGCCGAGGAAGAGCATGAACCAGTCGCTGTTCCAGTTCGCGAACACGATGCCCTGCCGGGCCATGCCGAAGATCAGCGCGCCGATCGCGGCACCGATGGCCGAGCCGAAGCCGCCGGTCAGCAGGCACCCGCCGATCACCGCGGCGATGATGAACTGGAACTCCAACCCGATACCCTGGTTGGCCTGCACCGTGGTGAACCGCAGGATGTTGATGGAACCGACCAGCCACGCGGCCAGCGCGGTGCCCATGAACAGCAGGATCTTGGTGCGTGCCACCGGCACGCCGACCGCCCGCGCGGACACCGCCGCGCCGCCGACCGCGAAGATCCAGTTGCCGAACTTGGTGCGCACCAGCAGCCACGCGGCTACCGCGGCGAACCCGATCCACCAGATGATCGAGATCTGGAACGGCGTGCCGCC
Organism: Actinophytocola sp.; assembly: GCF_009379765.1. Classification (GTDB taxonomy): domain Bacteria; phylum Actinomycetota; class Actinomycetes; order Mycobacteriales; family Pseudonocardiaceae; genus Actinophytocola. The sequence continues at coordinate 44,974 of NZ_WHTD01000022.1, forward strand.
GATGGAGAACGTGGACGCGAACACGAACCCGGTGGACTCGTAGCCGGCCGTGGCGCGCATCCCGGACACCTGTACCGAGTCGGTGATCAACCGGGTGACGCCGAGGTTGAGACCCTGCAGCGCGAGGAACGTGCCGAGGGTGACGATGAAGCTCGGCAGCCCGGTGCGCACCACCAGCCAGCCGTTCAGCGCGCCGACCCCGAGCGCGAAGATCAGCGACAGCAGCAGCGCGAGCCACACGTTCAGCCCGACCTGGGTCGCGAAGATCGCGGTGACGAGCGCCGTGGACGCGGTCATCACCCCGGCGGACAGGTCGAACTCGCCGCCGATCATCAGCAGCGCCACGGCGACCGCCATGATCCCGAGCGTCGCCGAGTCGTCGAGCCAGGTGGCGGCGCCGCTCATCGTGAGGAACTTGTCGGCGACGACCGAGAAGAAGACGAACACCACGAGCGCGCCGAGCAGCGCGCCGATCTCCGGCCGCACGACCAGCTTGTTCAGTAACCCCGGCGAGGTCATGCGTTCGTCGACGGCCGCGGGTTCCGTTGTCGTTGTTGTCGTCATGTCGGGCTCCTCAGCGCGTGCCGCGTTCGGTGTACGGACGCACCAGGTCCGCGTTGGACTCGTCGACGAAGCCGGGGCCGGTCAGCACGGACTGCCCGCCGCCCAGCGTGTTCCCGTTCTGCCGGTACAGCTTCAGCATCATGATCGGCAGGTAGCCCTGCTGGTACTGCTGCTGGTCGACGGCGAACAGGATGCGGCCGTCCCGGATGGCGTCGACCACGTCGGTGTTCAGGTCGAACGTGGCGATGTCGGCGTCCGAGCCCGCGCCCTGCGCGGCGGTGACCGCGCGGTCGGCGACCTGGGAGGACAGCGTGAGCACACCGTCGATGGACGGGTCGGTCTGCAGCGCGCCGCGGATGCGCGCCTCGATGTCGGTGGGGTTGCTGATGTCCACCTGGAGGTTCTCGACCGCGTCGTCGGAGTCGCCGCCGAAGCCTTCGCGGGCGCCGTCGCAGCGCTCGTTCAGTCCGGAGTTGCCGGCCTCGTGGATGACGCAGAGGATCTTCTTCTTGCCGGCCTCCTTGAGCCGCTCGCCCGCAGCCTGGCCGGCGATCGCCTCGTCCTGGCCGACGTGTGCGATGGCGCCGAACTCCTTGCTGCGGGTGGCCCCGGAGTTGATCGTGATGACCGGGATGCCGGCCCGCACCGCGGCCTCGATGGAGGACTTCAGCGCGTCCGGGTTGGCCATCGACACGACGAGCCCGGTCTTGCCCTGCGCCACGGCGTTGTCGACGAGCTTGGCCTGCGCACCGGGGTCGCCGTTGGACACGTAGGTCACCTGGACGCCGAGCTCGTGCCCGGCCTCCTCGGCGCCGTTCTTGACCACGCTCCAGAAGGCGTCGCCCTCGCTGCCGTGGGTGATGACCGCGAAGTCCAGCGGCGCGGTCGGGTCGAACTCGCCCCCACCGCCACCACCGCCGCCGCCCGAGACGGTCTCGGACTCGGCGGTCGGTCCGGTGCACGCGGCGAGCACCATGGCGAGCGCCGCCAGCGCGGCGGCGAGGAGCGCGGGCGTTCGTCGCCCTCGGTCAGACATCGTCGTCTCCCGTCCAGTCGGCCTGGGTCCGCTGCGTTTCCTCAGTGGACCGAATCCAGGAAGGCCAGGCTGCGCGCGGTGGCCTGCCGCGGCAGCCGGTCGGCGCCGGTATCGGTCTCGGGCAGCGCGGTGTCCTGCTCGAGCACGTACCAGCCGTGGTAGTCGTAGTCACGCAACAGCTTCAGCAGTGACGCGAGGTCGACATCGCCATCCCCGAGCGGCACGTAGATGCCGAGCGCGACGGCCTGGGTGTAGCTGATCCTGCCGTCCCGCACCTGCTCGGCGAGGTCGGCGCGGACGTCCTTGAGGTGCACGTGGCCGACCCGGTGCGGGTACCGCCGGACGAGCTCGACGGGGTCGGTGCCGCCGATCAGCAGGTGCCCGGTGTCGACGCACAGCGGAAGGTCGGAGTCGGCGAGGAAGCGCTTGACCTCGGCGGACGTCTCGACCTGGGTGCCGACGTGTGGGTGCAGCACCGTTCGCACGCCGGTGCGCACGGCCCGGTCGCGGATCATGCCCGCGGTCTCGACCAGGGTGTCCCACTCGGCCGGGCGAAGCGGTGGGCGCTCGTCGTAGCCGTCCTGCCCGGTGGCGGCGGCGAGGACCAGCACGTCCGCGCCGCCCGCCGCCAGCAGCTCTGCCTGCCGGGCCGCCTGGTCCACTGTGGACTGTTGGGTGGCGCTGTCGTGCATCGCGACGGCGAGGAAGCCGCCGACCAGGCCGAGCCGGTGCTCGTCGAGCAGCTGCTTGAGGTCGGTGGCCGCGGTGGGCAGGTAGCCGGGCGGGCCGAGCTCGGTGGCGGCGAGGCCCAGGTCGGCCATCTCCCGCAGGACCGTTGCCGGATCGAGCATCCGACCCCAGCCGGGCACCTCGCAGACGCCCCAGGAGATCGGGGCCGCGGCGATCCTCATGATGGGCTCCCCCCGTCGCTCCTCAGGTCGACGCGTACCGGGGTGCCGGTCCGCCGCGACTGCTCGCATGCCTCGGCCAGGCGAAGGCTGACCAGGCTGTCCCGGGCGGGCGACGGGTTGTCCGCGCGGCCGCCGAGGACGTCGACGAACACCTGCATCTCGTTGAGGTAGGCGCGCCGGAAGCGCTCGGGGAAGCCGGGATAGGCGTCCGCGTCGGAGCGCGGCCCGTCCGGCTCGAGGGAGTTGAGCGGCGTGCGCGGGTCGAGCCCGACGGCGACCGAGTCCTTGCCACCGAGCACCTCGATGCGGTGGTCGTAGCCGAGCGGGTCGTGCCGGCCGCCGGCGAGGAGCGCGTGCGCGCCGCCCGCGAAACGCAGCACCACCACCGCGTTGTCCACGTCGTCCGCGTGTGCGAATGCCTGGTCGACGAGGACCGAGCCGGACGCGTAGACCTCGATGACCGGCTCGCCGACCAGCCACGGGACGGCGTCGAGGTCGTGGATGAGCAGGTCACGGAAGATGCCGCCGGAGGAGGGCAGGTAGGCGAGGTCGGGCGGGTTGGCGTCGAAGCCGGTGGCGCGGACGTGGTAGATCGGGCCGAGCTCGCCGGTGGTGATGCGCCTGCGCAGCTCGACGACCGCCGGGTCGAACCTGCGCTGGAACCCGACCAGTACCGGGACCTCGGCGGCTTCGACCTCCTCGACCAGGGTGGTCATCTCGGCGAGGTCGGCGGCGATGGGCTTCTCGCACAGCGCGGGCTTTCCTGCGGCGAGGCAGCCGCGGACCATCGCCGGGTGGGTGTCGGTCGGGGTGGCGATGAGGACGCCGTCGGCCTGGTCGAGCAGCTCGGCGACGCCCGCGGTCGGGCGGGCCTTGGCGAGACCGCGCGCGGTCTCCTCGGCGCGGCCCTCGACCGGGTCGTGGAGCAGCACCTCGTCCACCGCGGGCAGCGCCGCGAGGTGCGCCGCGTGCATGGTCCCGATCCGGCCGACTCCGGCGACGCCGATGCGCATTCGGTTCCCGCTTCCCGATTAGAGCGCTCTAACGGCTCCATCCTGTAATGTCCGTCACACCCGTGTCAAGGAGTGACCGTGGGGCGACCGACGATCGAGGACGTGGCGGCGCGGGCCGGCGTCTCGCGGGCGCTGGTCTCGCTGGTCATGCGCGGGTCGCCGAAGGTGAGCGACCAGCGGCGGGCGGCGGTGCTGAAGGCGGCGGACGAGCTGGGCTACTCACCGCACGCGATGGCCCGCTCGCTCGCGAGCCGCACCTCGCACGTGCTCGGGGTGATGGTGTCGGACCTGCACAACCCGTTCTGGGCGGAGGTCGTCGACGGCCTCGACGCCTACGCCCGCTCGGCCGGCTTCGAGCTGGTGATCAACACCGGTGGCCGCCGGCCGAGCCGCGAGCGCCAGGCGCTGACGGGTCTGCTGTCGTTCCGTCCCGCGGGGATCGCCCTGCTCGGCCCGGTCCTGCCCGCGGCGTCGATGGCCGGGGCGGCCACGCACACTCCGGTGGTTCTGGTCTCCCGCTCGTCCCGGCAACCCACGGTGGACACGGTGAACGACGACGGCCGGGCCGGCTCGGGCATGGCGGTGGACCATCTGGTCGCGCTGGGCCACCGGGAGATCGCCCACATCGACGGCGGCAGCGGTTCCCAGTCCGCCCCGCGGCGAACCGGCTACCTCGAGGCGATGCGCCGCCACGACCTGACCCCGCGGGTGGTCCGCGGCGAGTACACGGAGGCCGCGGGCGCCCTGGCGATCCGTGAGCTGCTGGCCGACCCGCCGACCGCGATCATGGCGGCCAACGACCTCAACGCGGTCGGCGCGATCTCCGCGCTGGAGGCGGCGGGCCTGGCCGTGCCGAAGGACGTGTCGGTCGTCGGCTACGACAACACTTGGCTGGCGGCGCTACGCCACGTCTCCCTGACGACGATCGACCAACCCCGCGAGGAGATGGGCCGCCTGGCCGCCGAGGCCCTGATCCAGCGGGTGCGGGGCGAGCGCGCGGACCCCGCCCGCCACCTGCTCCGCCCACGCCTGGTCATCCGGGCGACGACGACCCCACCCCGCTGACCGGTTGTCCACAACGGGCCGACCTGTCCACAAGTCGATCTTGCACCCCGATTTCGCCGGTACCCACCGATAGACTGGCGCTGAGGGGTGCCCCCGGAGAGGGCGGGGGCTTTACGTTTCTTGCGTTCTACACGCGCGCGAGTACTTCGGTTGTGGGTCCGCGCGCAAGGTGCTAGCCGGTGATCGCGGACGTGGCCACCTCGGCCATGCCGCGCATGCCGGTCGCGTTCGGGTGCAGGGGCGCGGCGATGTTCGCCGGGATGAAGGGCTCGGTCCAGCGGATCGAGGACGACTTGCAGACGTCCTTGCCGATGCCCGGGGTGCGGATGTCCACATAGGTCGCGCCGTGGGTCGCCGCCGCGTCGGCGAGCACCTGGTTCAGCTGGTCGATCTTCGCCTGGATGTAGTTCGCGTCCCGCGCCCACACCGGCACCCTCGGGTAGCAGCCGTTCGGCGGCAGGTAGGTCGTGTAGCCGACCACGAACACCCGCGCGTTCGGCGCCCGCTGCGTGATGCCGTCCAGCACCGCCGCGACCTTCGGGCCCACACTCGCCACCCGCTCGCCGTAGACGTCCCCGCCGCCGGCCGTGTTCTCCGCCGCGCACGAGGTCCCGAACGGGCTGGGCAGCAGGTTCAGGCACGACTCGGCCAGGCCGACCAGGCCCGCGTCGTTGCCGCCGATCTGCAGTGTCACCAGCGTCGTGTCCGCGCCCAGCGCGTCGAACTGCGGGCCGACCGTGCCCAGGTCGGTCTCCTGCGGGTTGGTCATGTCCCCGGTGTCCGCGCCGGAGCACGTCACGTCGGTGATCGGCACGCCGAGCTGCCGGGCGACGAGCTTCGGGTAGTTCGCCGTCGACCGGAAGCAGCCGGGCGCGCTGAGATCCGGCAGCGGGATCAGCGGACCGGACGCGGCCGAGTCACCGAGCGCGACGTAGCGCTCCGCGGCGGCGTTCGCGACCCCGGCCGGGAGCACCGCGGTGATCGCGACGAGCAGAGCGGGCAGAACCAACCGACGTGACAGCATTGTCGACGCACCTTCCAGCCGGGACCGGACGTGAATCAGTGTCAGGTCCGGCCGAAGGTCTGTCCATCACCCACTAGGACGCAGCGCGCTCCTCCTCGGGCGCGGGCGTGCGCCTCGCCAGGGGTGCGGCGGATCAGCGGCCACAGGAGCACCGCCGCCACGATCACGTACACGGTGACCGAGAACGTCGGGTTCACCAGGCCGGTGAGCGACCCGTCGCTGATCTGCAGCGCCCGGCGCATCTGCTGCTCCGCCGCCGGTCCCAGGATCACGCCCAGCACCGCCGGCAGCACCGGCAGGCCGTACCGGCGCATCGCGAAGCCCAGCGCACCGATCACGAACAGGACGATCAGGTCGATCACCTGGCCGCTCACGCGTAGGCACCGACGCTCGCGAAGAACAGGATTCCCGCGTACAGGTACGGCCGCGGGATCCGCAGCAGCTTCGACCACACCGGCGCCGGCGGCAGGTTCAGCACCAGCGGCAGCACGGTCCCGACGAACAGGCTCGCGATCAGGCCCCACACCAGCGCCGGCTCCGCTCGAACAGCAGTGGCCCCGGCTGGATCCCGTACGGCTGGAACGCCGCGAGCATCACCGCGGCCGTCGCCGTGGTCGGCAGGCCCAGCGTCAGCATCGTCACGAGCGTCCCGGACGCGGACGCCGTCGACTCCGGACCCGCCACGCCCTCGATCGCGCCCGAGCCGAACTCGTCGCGGTGCTTGGACAGCCGCTTCTCCGTCGCGTAGGACAGGAACGTCGGGATCTCAGCGCCGCCGGCGGGAATCGCGCCGAACGGGAAGCCGATCAGCGGGCCGCGCAGCCACGGCTTCCACGTCCGCCGCAGGTCCTCGCGACCCAGCCACGGGCGGCCCACCGGGATCGGCTCGCCGGGCAGGTGCCGCAGCCGCAACGCCACCAGGGCGATCGTGCCGATCATGGCGCCGACGAAGTGCCCGATCGCCGCCGCCGCAAGCGGTTGCGACCCTGGGCCGGGCTTGGCCATCTGGTTGCCCTCGATCGCGGTGACCACCGAGGCCGACTCACCGGGCGTGTTCAGCAGGATCGACGTGGTCGAGCCGCCGAACATGCCGCCGTAGTAGATGCCGGCGAACATGATCATCGCCGCGATCGGGTCCAGCCCGTAGGTCACGGACCTTTCGGCGGCGGAGTGCGCGGCGCGGACGTCACTGTCCCGGGTGAGTGCGCGCCGCTACCACTGGCTGGCTGGCTGGCCGCCCGCTGATCCGGGCATCGGGCCCGCGCGGAGCCGCCTGCGGCCAACCGGCGGCCGGTGGTTCGGGTGTGGCCCCCGGTTTCCAGCGTAGTGGGCGACGCCGACGGTTCTGGCCTCTGTGGACAGGCCGGGACTGTCGGTGGCCGTCCGTAGAATCGATACCGGGGGCCGGAGGCCCCGGCCGCCGCGCCGGGCGGGGCCGGCGGTCATGGCGGGGCGCCGCCCACCGCGACGCAGCAGTGGCCGATCAGTCGTCGGGGCCCGCGCGGCGGCCGCGTTTGGTCTCGCCACGGCGGCGTTTCGCGGCCAGCCGGCGTTCCCGGGAGCCTCGGGTGGGTTTCGTGGGGCGGCGGGCCGGCGGGGGTGGCTCCGCGGCCGCGCGCAACAACGACGCCAGGCGGTCGCGGGCGGTCGCGCGGTTCGCCAGCTGGGCTCGGTGCTCGCTGGCCACCACCGTCAGGACGCCGTCCACCAGGCGGGAGGACAGGCGGGCCAGCAACCGGTCGCGCAGCCACGGCGGGACCGCCGGTGAGCGGGCCACGTCGAAGGAGAGCTCGACCCGGCTGTCGGTGGTGTTGACGCCCTGCCCGCCCGGGCCCGACGAGCGGGAGAAACGCTCGTGCAGCTCGCCGGCGGGGATCACCAGCTGGCTGGTCACCTCCAGGTCGGGCACAGTGGTCAGCCCTCGAACCAAAGGGCCGGATCGACGACGATCCCGATCAGCGTCTCGTCCTCGAGAATGGGCAGGCCCTGCGGCGACTTGCCCAACGCGCGGCGGGCGTCGGACAGGTTCGTCGCGACCGCGGTGACCGTGCTGCCGTCTGGGTGGATCGACAGGGCCATGCGCCCCTTCTCACCCGCGTCGTTCCTGTAGCCGGCCAGCACCACGGTGAAGCCCTTCCAGATGCGCACCTCGCAGTCGCCGTAAGGCCCCTGCACCTTCTTGCAGCTGGCGACCGGCCCCGACGCCGACTTCGCGACGCGCACCGACAGCCCGCCCTCGCGGTCCGGTGCCCGCACGTCGGTCACCAGCTCGTACAGGTCCGGATCCTGCTCCAGGAAGCGCGGCGCCTGACCGTCGAGTCCGACGAGCTGCATCTGCTCGGGAACCAGGTGGGAGCCGAGGAACGCCTGGGTCAGCACGTCCGCCTGCGTGGTGGCTATCGGCGGATCGCCGACCGTGGAGGCGGGCGAGGTGGACGGCGGCCCGACCGGCGTGGTCGCAGTCGACCGCGGCCCCGTGGTGACGGTCCCGGTCGCGGCCGGGGGCACGTCCCGCTCCGGCTCGTCATCGCCGACCAGGCCGCTGAGCAGCACCGCGCCGACGACCGCCGCGACGACCCCGGTGACCGCGCCGCCCGCCTCGAGCCGGCGCCGGTTGCGCAGCTTCCGCTTGCCCTGCCGGAAGACCTCGTCCCGGTCGAGCCGCAGCGGCGGCTCCCCTGCGAGCGCCCGGCCGAGCAGCTGTTTGATGTCGTCGTCGTCCGACGTCACGGCTCACCCGCCTCCGTCCGGTCCCCGGAGGACGGCGACAGCAGCCGGCGCATCGACGCCAGCCCCTTGGCCGACTGACTCTTGATCGTGCCCTCGCTCTTGCCGAGCGCCGCCGCGGTCTCGGCCACCGACAGGTCCTCCCAGTACCGCAGCACCACGACCGCGCGCTGGCCGGCGGGCAGCTGGGCCAGCGCCCGCCGCACGTCGACCGCGTCCTCGACCCCGGCGCCCGGGCGCGTCTCGAGCTCGGGCACGTCGCCGACCACGGCCTCGCGCCGCCGGTACGCGCGTCGAGACTCGTCGATCGCCGCTCGAACCATGATCTTGTGGGAGTACGCGTCGACACTGCCGTCGCGTCGAATCCGGGACCACGCGACGTAGATCTTGGTCAGCGTGGTTTGCACGAGATCCTCCGCCCGATGCCAGTCACCTCCACACAGCAGGTACGCGGTCCGCCGCATGACAACGGCGCGGCTCTCGAGGAACTCCCCGAACTCCGTGTCGCGGTCTTGCACGAACCTACGTTCCTCTCGTCCCCCGTGGTACGGCGCCGGCGTCGGTCCGGTTGCCCTGATCACGTCCTAGAACCGAGGATGATCGCCGATCAGCTCGGCACGCGCGGCGTCCGGGTCGTCGCCGAGCGGGCTGACCTCGCCGAGCACCCAGGCCGGCACGTGCCGTGCGGTGAGCACGGCCAGCGCCCGGTCGACGTCCTCCGGCGCCACGACGGCCGCCATCCCGACGCCCATGTTGAACGTGCGCTCCATCTCCAGCCGGTCGACCCGGCCGCGCTGGGCGATCATGGAGAACACCGGCGCGGGCGTCCACGTGCCGCGGTCGAGCGTGGCACGCAGCCCCGGCGGGATCACCCGAGCCACGTTCGACGCCATGCCGCCGCCGGTGATGTGCGCGAACGTGCGCACATCGGCCTCCGCGGTGACCGCGAGGCAGTCCTTGGCGTAGATCCGGGTGGGCTCGAGCATCTCCTCGCCGAGCGTGCGGCCGAACTCCTCGACCTGGCCGTCGAGCGGCATCCGGCCGATCTCCAGCAGCACGTGCCTGGCCAGCGAGTAGCCGTTGGAGTGCAGTCCCGAGGACGCCATGCCGATGACGACGTCACCCGGCCGCACCCGCTCCGGTCCGAGTACCGCGTCGGCCTCGACCACGCCGACGCCGGTGGCGGACAGGTCGTACGTGTCGTCGGCCATCAGGCCGGGGTGCTCCGCGGTCTCGCCGCCGAGCAACGCGCAGCCTGCCCGCACACAGCCCTCGGAGATGCCCTTGACCAGCGCGGCGATCCGCTCCGGGATGACCGTGCCGACCGCGATGTAGTCCTGCAGGAACATCGGCTCCGCGCCGCACACCACGAGGTCGTCGACCACCATGGCGACGAGGTCGATGCCGACCGTGTCGTGCACCCCCATGGCCTGGGCGACCGCGATCTTGGTGCCGACGCCGTCGGTGGACGCCGCGAGGATCGGCTCCTTCCAGCGGTCCAGCTTGAGCTTGAACAGGCCGGCGAACCCGCCGATGCCGGCGAGCACCTCCGGCCGAACCGCCTTCTCGGCGAACGGCTTCAGCTGCTCAACCGCCTGCTCACCGGCCTCGATGCTCACCCCCGCGGCGGCATAGGTCGCGTGCGGGGTGTTGCTGGTGTCGGTCATGGTTCCCGGTTCAGGGTCGCTGGAGTGCGTCCTCCGCACCATATCCGGCACGCACGACGGGGGCGGCGGGGCCCGCGACACCCTTCTCCAACCCTTCCAGAAGGTGCTTGCCGATCTGCGCCTCGTCCGGCAGCGCGATCGGGTACTTGCCGTCGAAGCACGCCATGCACAGCCGGCTGCGCGGTTGCTCGCTGGCCGCGACGAGGCCGTCGAGCGACACGTAGCCCAGCGTGTCGGCGCCGATCGAGCGGCGGATGCCGTCGAGGTCCAGGCCGTTCGCGACGAGCTCGGCCCGGGAGGCGAAGTCGATGCCGTAGAAGCACGGCCAGCGCACCGGCGGCGACGCGATCCGCACGTGCACCTCGACCGCGCCGGCCTCGCGCAGCATCCGAACCAGCGCCCGCTGGGTGTTGCCGCGCACGATCGAGTCGTCGACCACGACGAGCCGCTTGCCGCGGATGACGTCCTTGAGCGGGTTGAGCTTGAGCCGGATGCCGAGCTGGCGGATGGTCTGCGACGGCTGGATGAACGTGCGGCCGACGTAGGCGTTCTTGACCAGGCCGGAGCCGTAGGGGATCTCCGAGCCCTGCGCGTAGCCGATGGCGGCGGGCGTGCCGGACTCCGGCACGGGGATCACGAGGTCGGCCTCGGCCGGCGACTCCTCGGCCAGCCTGCGGCCGATGTCGACCCGGGTGGCGTGCACCGAACGGCCGGCGATCGTGGTGTCCGGGCGGGCCAGGTAGACGTACTCGAACAGGCAGCCCTTGGGCTCGGGGTTGGCGAACCGGGACGAGCGCAGCCCGTCGTCGTCGATGGCGAGCAGCTCGCCGGGCTCGACCTCGCGCACGAACGTGGCGCCGACGATGTCGAGCGCGGCGGTCTCGCTGGCCACGACCCAGCCGCGCTCGAGGCGGCCGAGCACGAGCGGCCGCACGCCGTGCGGGTCGCGAGCCGCGTAGAGCGTGGCCTCGTCCGCGAACACCAGGCAGAACGCGCCGCGCACCTGCGGCAGCAGGTCGAGCGCGGCCTGCTCGATGCCCCGGTCGGCGGCGGCCGCGGCCAGGAGCCCGCAGACCAGGTCGGAGTCGGTGGTGGCGCCGTTGTTGGTGGGCACGCCCGCCGCGCGGGCCCGGTCGAGCAGCTCGGCGGTGTTCACCAGGTTGCCGTTGTGACCGAGCGTCAGCCCGCTGCCGATGGCGGTGGTGCGGAACGTCGGCTGGGCGTTCTCCCAGGTCGTGGAACCGGTCGTGGAATAGCGGCAGTGCCCGACCGCGACGTGGCCGCGCAGCGACGACAGGGTCTGCTCGTCGAACACCTGGCTGACCAGGCCGAGATCCTTGAAGACGACGATCTGCCGACCGTCGGACACCGAGATGCCCGCGGCCTCCTGCCCACGATGCTGCAGCGCGTACAGCCCGTAGTAGGTGAGCTTGGCGACCTCTTCGCCCTTGGCCCACACGCCGAACACGCCGCATTCCTCGCGGGGCTCGGTTTCGGTTTCCGGTGCGTCGGACTCGTCGGCGTGCTGGTCGGTGACCACCGAGAATGCTCCCCTGCGGACGGTGTCAGGTACGACCAGTGTAGGTCGAGTTCCCCCTGGACAGCGCGACGCGCCGACGTGGCGGTCAGCTCATTCTCAGCGCGCGCAGCACGCTCGCCTCGCCCGTTCCGGTGAGCTGCATCCGGTTCCACAGCTGGTAGAGCAGGTTCGCGGTGCGGCCGTTCAGGTGAGCGTCGGCCTGCTCGTCGCGGGCGGCGAGCCGAACCTGGGGCACCTCGCCGGGGACGAGCCGGACGAACCACCGCTCCGGACCGTCCGCACAGGACACGATCGCGCTCCCTGCCGTGGTGGGCGGGGAGTCGAGCAGCAGCCGGGCGGCGAGCAGCGTGCCGAGCAGCTCGTCGAGGGCGTCCGCGGACTGCTCGCGGTCGGTCGGCACGAGGGTGCGCAGCGCCGCCTGGGCGTCCCAGCGGCGAAGGTTCAGCTCGTGCGCGGCGCGGCGGTGCCACACCCAGGCGAGATCGGGCGCCGCCGGCGAGAACGTCCATACCGGACGGTTGCCGGGAGTGGCGGCGAGTACCTCGGCGGCCGCCGCGAGCTCCTCGTCGAGGAACGCGAGCGGGTCGGCCGGCGGCTGGGCCGGTCTCGGCCGGAGCTGGACGACGCTGCCGCTGGTGAGGTAGCGGGTGACCTGCGCGAGGAAGCGGCCGGCATGCACGGTCAGCTCGGTGAACGTCCAGCCGGGACAGGACGGCACATCGGCGCCGAGGTCCGCCCGGCCGACCGCTTCCCGGAACATGGCCGCCTGTTCGGCGTACACCTCGATCCACCTGGGCGGGGTCCACACCGGCATGGGGCTCCTTCCCGGTTCATGCGCACTTGCACATAGTGCGCGGCAAAACACCCTACGCAGCCGCCCGGTTGGGTAATTTCGGTGCGCACCCCAATCTTGGAGGGCAACCGTGGCTGACGGATACCAGGTCGACCCCGCGATCCTGCGCGGCGCGTCCCGCGATGTCTACGCCGGATCGGACTCGGTCGGCGACGCGGCCGCGTTGCTGGACGCGGCACAGCTGGTCCCCGCCGCGCTGGGCGAGGTCCCCGCCGCCGACGAGCTGGCCAGAGCGTTCGCGACGTTCGTCGGCGAGCACGGCGACGACCTGCGGCACGGCTCGGTGTGGGTCAACGACGCGGCCGACGGGCTGGTGTCGAGCGCCGATGACTACGAGCGGCGCGACGACACCGCCGCAGGCGACCTCACCGCCGCGGGGCCGGCATGATCGACCCCGAGGTTCTCTACGGGCAGCTGGCCAGCGGCGACGCCGGACGGATCGCGTCGACCGGCGAGCCGGTGTCGGCGGCGATGTCCGCGTTGGCCCGGGCGCGGTCGTCGATGGACGCCGGTGGCTCCACGGCGGCGTCGAGCTGGCAGGGCTCCGCCGCCGACGCGTTCGCCTCCCGCAACGCCATGTCGGGCACCGCGACGTCGACCGCGCACGCGCGGCTGGAGCAGGCCGCGGGCGTGGTCGAGGCGGCGTCCGGTGCGTACCGGACGATGCGGGGCGCGGCGGACAACGCGATCGAGGCGTGGCGGGCGCGGCCCTCGGGCCTCGACAACGCGGCGCTGTCCGCGCTGGCGTCGCGGGTCAACGACGCGCTGACCACGGTTCGCGACGGGTACGAGCAGACGCTGCGCGCGTATGCCGGCTCGCTCGCCGGGATCAGGCCGGCGTTCGCGGACGTGGCGGGTGGGGACGCCGGGTGGCTGCAGACCGCGCCGCAGGCGGGGCTGACGGTGCCGCGGCCGGGGTCGGACCCGCGTTCGGTGGCCGCGTGGTGGGCCGGCCTGTCCGAGACCGAGCGCGACCAGTTGCTGGCGACGCGGTTCGACACGCTGGGACAGTTGCGCGGGTTGCCGGCCGACGTGCTGGACGCCGCGAACCAGCGGCGGATCGAGGTCGACCAGGTGCGGTTCTCGGCCACCAGGGCGGACCTGGACGCGCAGATCGCCCAGCGGGCCGCGGCGTTGGGCATGGACCCCTCGGACGAAGGCGAGCTGCGGTCGGACCCCGCGCTGGCGGACCTGCTGGACCAGCGCCAGGACGTGAACCGGCAGCTGGACAACGCGACGGCCGCCGCCGACCGGGTGGCCGGCGCGCACGAGATGGCCGTGGCCAACGGCATCGACGACGACATCTACGTGCTGTCCTACGACCCGGTCGGGCCGGGCAACCAGGACGGGCTGCTCGCGGTGGCGTTCGGCAACCCGGACACCGCGGACAACCTGGCGGTCACCGTGCCCGGTGTGGGAACGACGCTGGAGAGCGGGTTCCCCAACGGGCAGGCCGTCGAGCTGCGAGAACAGATGGACGCCGCGGCGCCCGACGCCCACAACGCGACCGTGGCGTGGCTGGGCTACGACGCGCCGGAGTGGGACCTTCAGGTGGGCTCGGCCGAGAACGGCCGGGACGGCGGCGCGTCCCTCGTGTCCGATGTGGACGGTTACCGCGCCGCGGCCGAGGCGGCCGGCCACGACCCGCACGTGACGGCATTGGGGCACAGCTACGGCAGTGTGGCGGTCGGGTACGCCGGGATGAACGGCCTGGCCGCGGACGACATCGCGTTCCTTGGCTCGCCGGGTGTCGGTGCGTCCAATGTGGACCAACTGTCGGCAGGGCAGGGCCACGTGTGGGCGGGTGCGACCGAGCACGACCCGGTCGTGCAGGGGACCAGTGGCGACTGGTTCACCGAGGACGGCTCGTCGACGACGCCGTACGACGACTCCTTCGGCGCCAACCAGTTCGGCGCCGCGTCGGAGGAGAACCTGGCCGGCGCGCACAGCGCGTACTACACGGACGGTTCGGAGTCGCTGCGGAACCTGGGCAACATCGCGACGGGCAACTACGACGCGGTGACCGAGCCGCGGTGGCAGGACTCGCCGCTGCCCCCCGACCTGCCGGGCTCGGACCTGCCGGTGGTGGGTCCGGTGATCGACGGCGTGGCCAACATCGGCGTCCAGGGGGTGGACATCGTCGAGGACGTGGGCGGCGGCCTGCTGGACGCGGGTGGCCACGTCCTGGACGGCGACTGGGACGGGGCCTGGGACGAGCTGCGCGACACCGGCGGCGAGCTGCTGAACGACGTGGGCGACGTGGTCGTGGGGACGACCGGCGACCTGGTGGAGGGCGGCCGGGACCTGGTGGACGCGGGCCGCTCGCTGTACGACAACACGCTGGGCCGCTTGTTCTGACCTGACCGCGGCCTTCGGCCCCGAGATCCAACCTACGGACGCCCACCGACAGCTCCCGGCGGCGCGGGGCGAGCCTGTGGGCAACTCCGGACTCGCGGGGGCCCCCCGCTTTCCAGCCTATTCGTGAGCACCGACAATTCTCGCTTGCTCTGGACCGCCTGTGGACAGCTCCCGCTCAGAGGCGGAGCAGTGGCAGGTGGTGCGCCAGGTCCGCACGGTTGCCGCTGGCGGTGATCTTGCCGGTGGACATCGCGTCGGGCCAGGTCAGGATGCCCGTGGCAAGCTCCAGCCAGGTTCGTGGGTCCATCTCCACCACGTTCGGGGGCGTGCCGCGGGTGTGCCGGGGGCCTTCGATGCACTGCACGGCCGCGAACGGCGGGACCCGGACCTCCACGCTGCGGCCGGGGGCGATCTGCGCGAGGGTACGGAGGCTCAGGCGGACCGCGGCCGCCATGGCAGGCCGCGGAGGCTGGTCGGCAGCGCCTGCGAGCCACGGCCGGACGGCCAGCACGGCCTCGCGAAGTTCGTGCGGGTCAACGGGTTTCGTGCTCAGGAGCCGGCCTCGTGGACGATCTCGTCGAGCATCTCCTCGACGTAGTGGGTCAGGTTGCGAGGGTCGGCGGGCGAGATGGTGGTCCACATGGTGCCGTCCTGGGCGGGCCGGCGGATCTGCACGTAACGTCCGTCCTCGGTGTCGAAGAAGGACACCACGCGCTCGGCTCTTCGGCGCCTGCCGAACTTGTCGCGGGCCGCGGCGCCGAAGTTGCCCATGCCGGTCACGTCCTTGATCATCTCCGCCAGCGCGGTGGCGTCGTCCGCGCGGGTACCGTGCGACAGCAGCTCCTTGTGGAAGCCCTCGCGCGTGCCGGCGCCCGTGATGGCGGCGTTCTCGAAGTCCACGGTGCGCAGCGTCACCGACTGGCCGGGGCCGGGCACCGCGGTGGGCAGCGCGGCCAGCGCGGCCGCGGGCAGTCCGGCGGCCGAAGCGTGGCGAAGCTTCACCTGGCCGTCGCTCAGCTCGGCGACACCCGCGACCTCACCGGTGGCCGCGGCCAGCGCGCGGACGTTGCGGCCCGCGTAGGCGCGCGCGTCCACCTCGCGGTCCGGCTTGGCCAGCAGCGTCAGGATGTCCTCGATGTCCGGATGCACCTCGACCGGCCGGCCGAGGCCGCGCCGCTCGAGGTCCGCCCACGCCCGCTGTTCGAGCTGCGCCCGCTCCTCGACCGTCTTGCCGGGCGACGGCACCTTGACCACCAGTGGCAGCTGGCCGAGCCGCAGATGCTCCCACAGCACATCGAACTCGAGTGCCGACAGCGTGATCGGTTCGGTCTCCCGCTCGCCGATCGAGAACGTGCTGGTCACAAACCCAACCTTACTCAGAGAAACCAAGGCGGGGTGCCGCGTCCGCGACACCCCGCCCCGACTCGGACCAACTACTCCTGCGGCGTGGACTCACCGATCACCGTGGGCGCCACCCGCCGGTCGTCACCGAACACGTCGTCGGTCTCCAGCAGGTAGTCCGGCGCGAAGTGCTCGTCGTCGTCCTCGCCGTCCGCACGCCGGCCACCGGCACCCGTCGCGCCGGGCGCACCCGAGCGCGGGCCGGTGACCCCGCCACGTCCTGCCGCGCCCGCGGCCCCCGGACCACTGCGGACCACGCTCTCACCCGGCATACCGCCGCGGCCGAGCTGCGAGTTCGGCCGGGAGCCTTCCGGGTCGGCACCACCGAGGCCACCGCCCAGACCGCTGCCGCCGCCTGGCAGCCCGCCACGCATCGGCATGCCCTTGCGAGCCACGTCGCCCGCGTTGACCGGGCCGTTCGGGCCGCGGCTCAGCGGGCCGCGGCCGTTGGTCTCGACGTTGTTCGTGTTGCCGAAGCCGGGCACGAAGGTGTTGTTCTGCCAGCCCGGACCCGGGTTGGTGTTGATCGGCGGGTTGAAACCCGGGGTCGGGCCGGGGTTCGGAGTGCCGGGCGGAAGCGTGGACGGCGGCGTGATGCCCGAGGGCGTCGTGGCCGACCCCGGCGGAATGGTGACCGACGGCGGGGTGGACACGGAGCCGCTCCCGCCGTTCGGCACCTGCGGGGTCGTCGTGCCGCCGCCGGTCGGGCTGACGCTGCCGCCCCCGCCACCACCGCTCGTCGGGACCGTGTACCCGTTGCTGCTGGTCGACTGGTAGCTGCTGTGTGCGACGGTGTTGACCTGCGACTGCGCCGGGTCGACGTGGCCTGCCGTGCCGCCCTGCGGGGGCGGGCTGGAGACGACGACGTCGGGCGGCGCGACGAAGGTGCCGAGCGTGTCCCGGTTCCAGGTGCTGCTGGTCTCGTAGGTCTGCATGGTCTCGACCGCGCGCTGCTGGGCCTCGCTCTGCGCGGCCTCCTGCATCTCGTGGTCGGCGGCCTGCACGGCGACCTGCAGGGCGGGCCCCGGGTTGCCGGTGACCGCGGACGCGCCCGCGGTGACCTTGTCCCACGTGGACGGCGCCGGGGTGGTCACCGAGACGGGCTCGGGCATCCGGGCCCGCGCGTCGGAGATGTAGTCGGCCTGGTTCTCCGAGGAGATCCGCATGACGGTGGAGCCGGTCTCGGCGTCGCCGGCCCACGCGGCGAGCGGGGTGAGGCCGGACTGCGCGCTCTCGGCGGCCTGGCCCTCCCAGGAGGAGCCCATCTTGGTGAGCCTGGTGTTGAGGTCCTCGTCTACCTGGCTGAGCTCGTCGGTGAGGCTCACCCAGTAGTTCGTCTGCGGCTCGGACGCGGCCGGCCCCGGACCGCTGTTGATCATCTCGTAGAGCTCCGGGTGTTCGAAGCCCTTCCAGCGATGCCCCATGGAGATCAATCCTTACGATGCGGAAGCGTGATCGGCCTAGTACTTGCCCCAGCGGGCGGTGTTCGTCCCCTCGATCTCGAGGTAGTCGGCTTGGGCGGACTTCAGCGACTCGATCGCGTTGTGGAGCTGCTCCTGGTAGCCGGTGAGGCACGCCATGGCCGAGTCGGCGCCGGCGCCGTTCGTGCGCTCGGTGAACTGCGTCGCCGTCTCGCCGCTGACCGGGTCCCCCGCCCAGTCGCGGACCGGCAGGCTGCCGAGCTCCCGGACCTTCCGAGCCACCCGGTCGTGTGCCTCCCGGAAGGCCGCCAGTGCCTCGGGAATGGCATGCGGCTCGATGCGCAGGCGCTGAGTGCCAGAGAAGGTGGGCTCCGCAGCAGGTGCGGCCCCGACACCACCGTCCGCTACATACACGGTTCGTCTCCCTCAGTCTGTGCGATTGCGACGACTGTATCTCTGATGCGGCGCGCCGTGGAGTGGTTCCCACAAGCAACCGCCCAACATCGAAAAGTTTCCTCTGAGACGCGGCCGGGCCTCGACCGTGACGTCAGCCGAGGGCGCCGATCGTAGCCGTGGCGATCGTCGACACGGTCCGGCAGAGCTGGTCCTGCGGGGTGGCGGGTTGCTCCGCGGGGTTGCTGAGGCCGTAGGAGACGTAGATGAACTGGCCGTCGTGCACGTCGAGGACGCCGAAGCAGTTGGCCGGTTGTGCGAGCTTGAGCACCGCCAGCGGGAAGCCCGCCGCCTCGCCGCTGGTGATATCGGCGTTGGCGCTCTCGACGAAGGACTCGGCGCCCTCGTTGGTGACCGCGACCAGGGTGAGCGAGAGGTTCTTCTCGATACCGTTGGCGAAGCACTCCTTCGAGCCCGGGAAGATCGTCGAGTCGCCGCCGAGCGGCGCGCGGTCGCCGTCGAGGCCGTAGCTCTTGAGCGGGAGCTTGGCGACGACCTGGCAGATGTCGACCGCTTTCAGGTCGATCTCCCTCGGCCGGTCGACACTCGTCCCGGTCTCCGTGCTTTCGGACGTCCCGGTCGGTTCGTCCGTCCGGTCGGTCGTGGTGCTGGTCGTCGCGTCGCCGACCGTCGGCTCACCCGGCTCGGCGCTCGAACAGCCGGCGACGAGGAGCAGCGACGCGAGCACGATCCGCAGGGTCCGCATGCCTCGCAACCTACCGATTCGGCCGAACGGACCTACGATGTGGAGTCATGCCGGACCAGTTGACGCCACCCGAGATCACCCCGGAGATGCGGGCGAACGCGCGAGCCAACCCGAACACCTGGCTCTACGTCATCGACCCGGCCCTTGACGCGGACGCCGACGTGCCGCCGTGGGGCGTGGTCGGCGCCTATCCCGTGACCGGCCGCGGCGAGATCGACTCGAGGTTCGTGCGCAACACCGCGTACCGCCCGTCGCCGACCGCGCTGCGGATGCCCGAGCCGGCGAGCGACCTGGAGCGGACCCTGCAGCTCGTCCAGTCCGGTCACGTGGACCAGGCGACGCTGCCCGGCGCGGTGCTGCGGGCGTCGCTCCTGCTCTACGCGGCGTCGCCGGAGGACCGGTCGGTGACCGGCTTCCCTGCCCGCCAGGGAACGGTGATGGTGCCGGCCTGCACATCGGTGGCGCACGTGCCGACCGCGTGGCCGGGTTGGCGGGTGGTCTCGGGTTTGGACCTGGTGCCGCTGCTGCACGGCCACCCGCTGGTGATCAACCCGGTCGGCCCGATCGCCGCGATGATCCCCGCCGCGCACCTCGCGGCCGCACGCTGACGCCTCTCAGGTCAACCAGTCGTTGATCTCCTCCGGCGGACCCGGCTTCGCGTACAGCCAGCCCTGAGCGGAGTCGCAGCCGATGGCGCGCAGGCGTTCGGCCTGGTCGCGGGTCTCCACGCCCTCCGCGATCACGTCCAGCTTCAGGGTGTGGGCGAGCGACACCAGGGCCGTCACGATCTGGGCGTCCACCGAGTCGGGCTCGTCCGCCCGGAGACCCTCGACGAACGAGCCGGCGATCTTCAGCGCGTGCACCGGCAGGTGGCGCAGGTAGGCGAGGTTCGAGTAGCCGGTGCCGAAGTCGTCGATCGCGATGCGGATGCCGAGGTCGACCAGCTTGCGCAGGGCGCCGAGCGGCTCGCCGGTCGTGCTCATGATCGCGCTCTCGGTGAGCTCCAGCAGCAGGCTCGTCGGTGCCAGCCCCGCCATCTGCAGCACCCGCGCGACCTCCTCGACCAGCCCCGGCTCCGCCACCTGGCGCGCGGCCAGGTTCACGCTCACCATCGGCTCGATGCCCCCCAGCCGGGCCCACGCCACCGCCTCCGCGCACGCCTGCGCGAGGACCCAGCTCCCGAGCGGCACGATCAGCCCGGTCTCCTCGGCCAGCCCGATGAACCGGTCCGGTCCGAGCCTGCCGAACTCCGGGTGCGCCCACCGCACGAGCGCCTCGACGCCAAGCAGCGCGCCGTCCGAGAGCCGGACGATCGGCTGGTAGTCGACGTAGAACTCCTCGCGCTCCAACGCCGCGGGCATCGCCGCGGACAGGGTGATCCTGGCGATCTCGCGGGCGTTGCGCTCCGGGTCGAAGCAGGCCCACCGGTTCTTGCCGTCGACCTTCGCCCAGTGCAGCGTCACGTCCGCGTCGCGCATCGCGTCGGCCGGGGTGGAGGTCGACACCGGGCGCTCCACGATGCCCACGCTCGCCGACACCGTCAGCCGGTGCCCGCCGACGTGCACCGGCTCCGCGACGCAGGCCAGAATCCGCTCCGCGAGCGCGGTGAGCTCCGGCAAGCCGTCGGTGTGCTCGACCAGCACGACGAACTCGTCGCCGCCCATCCGCGCCAGCAACCGGCCGGGCGCCGAGACGAGCTTGTGCAGCCGAGCCGCCACCTCGACCAGCAACTGGTCGCCGACGACGTGCCCCAGCGTGTCGTTGATCGCCTTGAAGCCGTCGAGGTCCAGGTAGCACAGCCCGATCCGCCGCCCGTTCGACGCGGCGAACGCGGCGTGCAGCCGCTCGGTGAACAGCGCGCGGTTGCCCAGGCCGGTCAGCGGGTCGTGGTTGGCCTGGTGGCGCAGCTTCTCCGACAGCACGTGCCGCTCGGTGTTGTCCTCGACCATGCCGACGAGGAGCTGCGGCGCGCCGTTCTCGTCGCGCACCAGCGAGACCGTGACGTTCGTCCACAGTGGAGAGCCGTCGCGCTTGCGGAACCGCCGCTCGATCCGGTAGTGGTCGCGCTGGCCGGCCACCATCTCGTTGAAGAACCGGCGCAGCTCCGGCGGGTCGTCGGAATGCAGGTACTCGACGAGGTTGCGGTCGTGCATCTGCTCCGGCCGCAGGTCCAGCATGCCGGCCATCGCGGAGTTGACCTCGAGCAGCCGGCCCTGGGTGTCGGTGATGCCGATGCCGATCGCGGCGTCGGAGAACATCGCGCGGAACCGGGCCTCGCTCTGCCGCCGCGCGGCCTCGGCGCGGTCCCGCGCGTCGAGTGCGGAGTGCCGCAGCGCCTCCTGCTCGCGGAAGATCCACTCCTGCACGGCCCGCACGAACCCGGACGCGACCGCGGCCTGGATGCCGGCCAGGTGGGACGACCCGGCGAGCAGGTCGCCGACCATCCGCAGCGTCACCGCGATGGCCTCCGGCGCGATGAACCGGAGCTTGACCACCTCCGCGCCGACCCGCTCGACGTCGGCAGGTGTGAGCTCCGCGGCGTCCGCGGCGGTCAGCAGGATGTCGGTGAGCTCACCCACCCGTTCGAGTAGCACCGCACGCTCCGTGGCGACGAACGCGGTGTCGGAGAGCGCGGCAGCCCACGCCGCCGCGAACGCGTCGCGGCCGGACCTTCTCGCGCCTGCCACCGTCACACCTTTCGGCACAGTTCGATCGGACAGCCTGCTCCGAAGTATCCCGAAGGATACGGCTGGCCTCACGCTCCGTCCATGTTCACTGTCGGTCGGTTAGCACTGGTCACGACGATGCGGTTCGCCGGCCGACCTGTCGACGCAGAGCTTAGGGCGCCGACCGGTGGCGCCACGAGCAGCACAAACGTTACCGAACTCGCCGTTACAAATTCACCGGACAACGTGACAAATCGGTACCGCGCGACGACAATCTGTATCTTGGCAGCTCCGGCCCGTGAGTTGCCGCACGCGAGGGCGATTCGAAAGGGCGTTCCCCCAATGAACCGTATCTTCCGCGACCGACGTCGCGGACTGATCATCGCGGCCGCGGCGGCCGCCAGTCTGTTAATGGCCGGGATCGCGATCCCGGCGTCGGCCAGCCAGTCCGCCACCCCTGCCGGCGGCCAGGCCTCGGTCGACAAGATCGTCCAGAAGTACGACCACCCGATGGGTTCGCAGATCCGCCTGCACGAGGGCACCAAGGACATGCCCCCGCGCACCTTCGACCCGCAGGACGTCACGATCCAGGCCAGCGTGGCCGGCATCGACGTCAGCGGCTGGCAAGGCAACGTCGACTGGGCCTACTGGTGGGGCCAGGGCAAGAGGTTCGTCTGGGTGAAGGCCACCGAAGGCACCGGCTACACCAACCCGTACTTCAACCAGCAGTACAACGGCTCCTACAACCAGGGCTTCATCCGCGGCGCGTACCACTTCGCGCTGCCGAACCAGTCGAGCGGCGCCACCCAGGCGAACTACTTCAGCTCGCACGGCGGAGGCTGGTCGGGCGACGGCAAGACGCTGCCCGGCGCGATGGACATGGAGTACAACCCGTACGGCGCCACCTGCTACGGGCTGTCCAAGGCGGCCATGACCAACTGGATCCGCGACTTCAGCAACACCTACAAGGCGCGGTGGAACAAGTACCCGGCGATCTACACCTCCACCAGCTGGTGGAACCAGTGCGTCGGGTCGAGCTTCGGCGCCACCAACCCGCTGTGGGTCGCGCGGTACGCGTCGTCGGTCGGCACGCTGCCGATCGGGTGGAGCTACTACACGGTGTGGCAGTACAGCTCCTCGCCGATCGACCAGAACTCCTTCAACGGGGCGTACGACCGGCTGAAGGTGTTCGCGACCAACCACGACTGACCCCGGTTCCGTCCCCTGAAGGGGGCCTTCGCCCACCCACCTGGCGCGAAGGCCCCCTTCGGGCCTTTAAGCTCCCGCGTGAGCAGGGAACGGAGTCCCCCGCGAGCACGTCGGACATCCGGGCAGGACCAGTGATCGGGGAGGGGAAGCGCGAGCATGACGTACCCACAGCAGCCGTACGGCGGGCAGGACCCTTACAACCAGGGGCAGCAGCAACAGCCCCAGTACGGGGGTTACCCGCAGACGGGCGGCCAGCAGTACGTCGGCCAGCAGCCCTACGGCGGCTACGACCAGAACGCCCAGTACGGCGGCTATCCGCAGTACGGCGGCGGTTACGGCGGTCCGCCCCCGCCCAGGAAGAACACCGGCATGATCGTCGCGATCGTGTCCATCGTCGTGCTCCTGCTCGCCGGGATCGGCATCACCGGGTTCGTCGCGCCGGGCTTCTTCCTCAGCGACGACAAGAAGAACGACGCGGGTGGCGGCACCGGCGGCACGAGCTCCTCGCCGAAGGAGGGCAGCGGGGCCGACGCGTTCATCGACAAGCTGGTCGCCGCGGCCGACGACAAGAACGCCGGCGAGCTGAACGATCTCGCCTGTGACGACGCGGAGGACGGCGTCCAGGCCGCGATCGACCAGATCGACGAGATCTCCGGGGCCGAGCTCGCGGACACCGACGAGGTCTCCAAGTCCGAGGTCAAGGCCACCATCGACATCACCGTCGACGGCGAGAAGGGCCAGTACGAGGCCACGGTCGTCGAGGACGGCGGCGACTGGTGCTGGAAGGACGCCAGCCTCAGCGGCGGCAGCCTCCCGAGCGGGGAGAACCCGCCCAACCCGAGCACCGAGCCCGGTGGCGGTGGGGGCGGGGACAGCAGCCCCGAGGAGGGCCAGGCCTACATCGAGACCTTCGTCGACAAGGTCAACGGCGGCGACGCGGCCGGCGCGAAGGGCATGCTCTGCGGCGACAGCACGGCGCAGACGGACATCGACGACGCCATCACCGGCAAGGCCGCGCTGGAGGTCGACGCGTCGGCGGTGCAGGCGCAGACCGAGTACGTCGGCATCGACCTGAAGGGCACCATCAACGGGGAGCCGCTGTCGGCCTCGCGGACCAGCGCGTTCTACGAGGACTCCGGCTGGTGCGTCTTCATGTTCTACGTGTTCTGAGTTTCCCGATGCCGCCGGCTCGTCGCAGGTGCCTTCGATGATCGATGCCGTGTTCATCGTGGTGGGCGTCCTCGCGGTCGCCGGCGGCATCGCCGTCTGGTTGGCCGGCATCTCCCGTCCTGCGGTGCGCACCCGCGAGAACCTTCGCCTCACCGGCACCGTGCTGTTCGCGTTCGGCGTGCTCATGCTGGTCGCCGGCTGGCTCATGACCGGCTCGGACACCAACCGGGGCGAGGCGCTGAAGACGGGTGGGCTCGCGGCCGGCTCGGTCGTCGCGCTGTACGCGCTGTGGCTCAACGACCGCCGCCGCCGGGTCGACGAGGAGCGCCAGGACATCGAGCGGCAGCGGCAGGATCTGGAGAGCCGGCGCGCGGAGCACGACCGGGCGCGTGCGGCGGACGAGCGGTTCCTACGGGCGGTGGAACTGCTCGGCAACGACACGGACCAGGTGCGGGTGGGCGCGATGCACGCGCTGGCCGGTCTGGCCCGCAGCCGACCGGGGTACACGCAGGACGTGCTGGACGTCATCTGCTCGTACCTGCGCCGCCCGTTCGACCACCCGCGCTACGCCGCGGTCCGGGCGGAGGACCGGGCCCCGGGATCGCCCGAGGAGCTGAACGAGGCCGACCGGTGGTTACAGGTGCGGCTGACCGCGCAACGGCTGATCGCCGACCTGCTGCCGGTGGTCGGCACCGAGGGCGCGCAGGCCTTCGACCTCGACCTGCACGGCGCGACGCTCGAGTACTTCGACGTGTCGCACCGGGTGATCGGGCAGCTGCGGGCACGCGAGCTGAACCTGTACGAGTCCAACTCGTTCCACCACTGCGAGATCAGGCGGGCGGCGTGGTTCACCGGCAGCCGCAGCTGGGGCCGGCTGTTCATGCACGACATGACGTTCTGCGAGCGGTCCTGGTTCAGCCGCTTCACCAGCCACGACCTCGCCGACTTCACCCGAACCGTCTTCCGGGGCGACACGAAGTTCGCCAACTCCACGTGGGACAAGCAGGTGTCCTTCGCCGAGGCCGTCTTCGACCGCAACGTCGACTTCACCGCCGCGACCTTCCACGACGACCTGGACCTCCACGTCGCGGGAGGCCTGACCGGCCGCACGATCGGGATGCACGTCTCCCTGAGCCACGAGCACCACCTACCCCCGGGCTGGAACGTGGACCCGGCCCGCGACGAAGACCTGGGCCTGGTCCGCTCCTGATCTTGACTCATCGTCGGCGCCGCCCACGCAGCGCCTTGATCAGGTCCACCAGCCGTTCACTCGGTTCCTCCCGCGCACTGAAGATCGCCGTCCAAGCGAGGCCGACCAGCGCCAAGAGCGACAACAGGCCAAGCAGGTAGGACGCCGCCGGGCCGAACAGCCACACGCTCATGCCGACGCCGCCCAGCCCACTCATTCCGGCCACCAACTTCAGGAGGAAGCGCGGTTGGGGCCTCGTAGTCGTGTAGGGCTTCTCCTTCTTCCGAACCATGTCACACCTACCTCTCGAGCAGGCGGCGGAAGCGACAGCCGATTAACGGCACGGCCACGGAATGCATGAGGATTATTCAAGTGTGCCACGAACGATGAGGGGAGTTGCCTTAGGGGATCTTTCTGATGCGGTGCTGTGCAGGAGATGAAGGGGTAGTGGCCCTTCGGCATCGCCCTACGGGGGGAGATGTCAAATCACCTCAAGC
>NZ_WHTD01000224.1 GCF_009379765.1 Actinophytocola sp.
CCGAAACCGCGCACGACGCACTAGCGCACCACGCGGCAGGACAGAGCTGACCGGGGTTCCGGCCGGTGTCGCGACGAACCCCCGCGCACGGACGTGCCCGCCGTGGGGAGTGTTGCTGATCCATGACGGCGACGGGTCGCTAATCGCCCCAATACAAGGCTGAGGGTCGCGCGTCCACGGACGCCGTCGCCGGTTAGGGTGCGGGTCATGGTCCGCACCGCCCCGCATGCCTCCGAGCCGCCTGGCCCGCAAGGCATCGCGGAACTCGTCGGCCGGCACGCCGCGTTGTGTCCCGGCGGTGAAGGCCAGCTCCGGGGAACCTGCCCGTTCTGCGGCTCCACGGCGTTCCTGGTGCGCGCCAGCCACGGCACCTTCTCCGGGGTTCGCCAGTCTGTCGGGTGATGTTGCGTTGGCCGCCCCCGTGGGAGGTCGCGCAACGGTTCTCTGGGGGTGTAGCTCTGTGGCTCCTTGTTGATCAAGAGGGTGCGGAGGTGCACAGTGCGAGCGTTCAGGGTGCAGATGCAAGGCATCTGCGGGCGGGATCGCGTTGTTCTTCCGCTGGTGCGTGCGCAACAGCCGCGACTGGACTACGGCGGCGACCGACATCCACCGCCTGCAGGAGCCCGAGACAGCGGTGGACCGGGCCAGCGACGAGGAGATCGTCGCCCTGTTCGCGGCCTGCCGGTCGACGCGGGACCGGTTGATCGTCCTACTGCTGTCCCGAGCCGGGCTGCGTCGCAGCGAGAGGACTGGGCTGCGACGCAGCGACTTGCATCTGTTGCCGGACAACCGCTTCCTGGGCTGCGACGTCGATGGCGCGCACGTGCATGTGATCCGCCGCGACAACATCAACGGCGCGTGGGCCAAAGTCCCGAGGTTCCAGCCACACGGACCCACCGCACCGACACCTGACCAGGTCGCCCGGGCCTGGGTCACCGGCGCTGCGCGGGGTCCGCCTTGGTCCAGTACCCGACATGCGGTGTCGGGGTCGAGCACGCCCAGCGGTGTTCGCCGTCGGGCTGGTCGTACCAGAGGATGTTGGTGTCGGGGGTGACGGTGAGCCCGAAGCGGTCCCAGCCCGGCCGGTCCAGCCGGTTCCACAGCTGGCGGGCGTTCTCGAGCCGAGGACCCGCTACGCAACCCGCGACCTGGTTGTCGACACAGCAGGAGGCGGCGAACGGCGTGGTCGGGACGGGGTCGAGGGCGGCGCAAGCAATACTGAATCTGTGTCGCTGTGTGTGCACGCTACGATGGCCCCGTGACGACCGTCGTAGGCCTGCTCCTTACCAGGCCGCGCTGACCTGGGCATAAGCCGGCACAGTCAGCGCGGCGGACTCCCGTTGTGCCGGTGACATGTCAGGGTATGGAGCAGGACGGAGGGAACACCCCCGATGGCGGTCTCGTCCTCCGACGCCGTCGAGCCGACCGGTGCCCGCTCCGCCTGTTGGAAGACATAGCCCCCGCGTTCTGCGATGAGGTAGAAGATGCACGTGCAGGAGAACACCGCCCACGATGGGCACACCGCCCCCGACGGGTACGACCCGCATTCGATCGTCGAGAAGTGGACGCGGGTGTGGCAGCAGCGGCGGGTGTTCGAGGCGAGCGGCCTCACCAAGGATGAAGGTGATGATCGGCCACGCCGATATGTGGTCAGCATGTACCCGTACCCGTCGGGTGACCTGCACATGGGTCACGGTGAGGTGTACGCGATCAGTGATGCTGTCGCGCGGTTCATCCGGCTGCGTGGCCACAACGTCCTGAACCCGATTGGGTGGGACTCGTTCGGCCTGCCGGCGGAGAACGCCGCGCTGAAGCGTGACCTCGACCCGCGTGATTGGACCTACGGCAACATCGATGTGCAGGCCGAGTCGTTCGGCCGGCTGGGAGTGTCGTTCGACTGGCGGACCCGCCTGCACACGTCAGACCCGGCCTACTACCGGTGGAACCAGTGGCTGTTCCTGCGCATGTTCGAGAAGGGGCTGGCATACCGCAAGTCAGCTCCGGTCAACTGGTGCCCGGTCGACAACACGGTGCTGGCCAACGAACAGGTGATCCAGGGGCGTTGTGAGCGGTGTGGATCCGAGGTCGTCCAGCGCGAGCTGACCCAGTGGTTCTTCCGAACCACCCAGTACGCGCAGCGGATGCTGGACGACATGGCGCAACTCGAGGGCAAGTGGCCCGACGAGATTCTGACCATGCAGCGGAACTGGATCGGCCGTTCGGAGGGCGCCCACATCGAGTTCCAGATCGAAGGCCGGGATGAGCCCGTTCGGGTGTTCAGCACCCGGCCGGACACGCTGTTCGGCGCGACGTTCTTCGTGGTCGCGGCTGACGCGCCGTTGGCTGAGGAACTGTGCGCACCCGAGCAGCGTGCCGAGTTCGAGGCCTACCGACAGAAGGTGCGTACCGAGACCGACATCGAGCGTCTGACGGCTGACCGGCCCAAGACCGGCGTCGCGCTGAACCGGAACGCGATCAACCCGGTCAACGGGGAAAAGATCCCGATCTACGCAGCGGACTACGTGCTGTCCGGCTACGGCACGGGCGCGATCATGGCGGTGCCCGCACACGACCAGCGTGACCTGGACTTCGCCCGGGCCATGGGCCTGCAGGTGGTCGTGGTCGTCGACACTGGTGAGCCGGACCCCGACGACGCCGGGATCGCCACATCCGGTGACGGTGTGCTGGTCAATTCTGGACAGTTCAACGGTCAACGCAAGGACGAGGCGATCGCGGCCATCACCGCC
This sequence comes from Actinophytocola sp., assembly GCF_009379765.1. Taxonomy (GTDB): domain Bacteria; phylum Actinomycetota; class Actinomycetes; order Mycobacteriales; family Pseudonocardiaceae; genus Actinophytocola. Next base: position 2,748 of record NZ_WHTD01000224.1, read on the forward strand.
GAACTGGCGCAGTGCGGCGCCGGTGAGGCAGCTGTGGCCTACCGACTGCGGGACTGGCTGCTGTCCCGGCAGCGGTACTGGGGCACACCCATCCCGATCATTCACTGCCCGTCTTGTGGCGAAGTACCCGTTCCGGACGACCAACTGCCGGTCCGCCTTCCCGAGACGGGCTACCAACTGCGTCCCGAGGGCGGGAAGTCGCCGCTGGCCAGCGCTATCGACTGGGTCCGCGTGGCCTGCCCGTCCTGCGGTGGCGACGCGCAGCGTGACACCGACACGATGGACACTTTCGTCGACTCGTCCTGGTACTTCCTGCGCTACCCGAACCCCGACTACACCGACGGGCCGTTCGATCCGGACGGGATCCGGCGCTGGCTTCCGGTCGACGAGTACGTCGGCGGCAAGGAACACGCCACCGGCCACCTCATGTACGCCCGGTTCATCACGAAGGTCCTGTACGACATGGGCTTGGTCCACTTCGTTGAGCCGTTCACCCACCTGACCAACCAGGGCCAGGTCATCATGGCCGGCCGCTCGATGAGCAAGAGCCTGGGCAACCTGGTCAACCTGCAGGAGCAGCTCGCCCTCTACGGGCCGGACGCAGTCCGCGTCACCATGGTCTTCGCCGGCCCACCCGAGGAGGACATCGACTGGGCCGACGTCTCGCCCACCGGTTCGGTCAAGTGGCTCGCGCGGGTCTGGCGGCTAACCCGCGACGTCGCGCCCGACAGTCTCGGTCAACCCGTCGACGCCGGTGATCTGACCGTTCGCCAGCGGGTGCACCGGCTGATCGACGAGACCACCAGGCTGATGGAGACCAAGCGGCTCAACGTCGCTGTCGCCCGGATGATGGAGCTGACCTCCACACTGCGCAAGGCCATCGACAGCGGCCCAGGCGCAGCAGACCCGGCCGTGCGCGAAGGAGCCGAAGCGTTGGCGCGCATGCTGTCCTGTTTCGCTCCGTTCACCGCCGAGGAAGCCTGGGAACGGTTGGGCGGGCAGGCATCGGTGACTGAGCACGGGTGGCCACAGGCCGACCCCGCGCTCGTAGCGCAGGAGACCATCACCTGCGTGGTACAAGTGGCAGGCAAGGTACGGGATCGGCTGGAGGTGGCGCCGGCCATCGCGGACGCTGAACTGCGTGAGTTGGCGCTGCGATCGGAGAAGGTTCATCAGGCGCTGCATGGCGCGGAGATCCAGAAGGTCATCGTCAGGGCACCGGGGCTGGTCAATATCGTTCCGCGAAAGCAGTGACTGGTCACGCTGACGGAACCCCGACCGCTACCGGAGCAGTCGGGATGCGGCGTCGGCGGCCTGAACGAGTGCCTCGTGCCGGCCGCCTTGCATGGCGAAGGCGTCGGAGCTACGCGCGAGTGCGGCCAGGGTCATCACGCTCTCGGCGGGGGTGGAGCCACCGGGCCGCTGGGCTGCTAGTAGCGCCTGGAGTGCTTGCCTGCTGGAGATCCGCGTCGAATTCTAAGCAGCTGATCCACGCGATGGTTTAGGTCGTACCGCCGGCATCCGGCGGTGTTTTTGCCCAGCTTGGCGCAGTTGCTCCAGCGCGTCGAGGACCCGGTCGGACCGGATTGAGCTGGCTGCGGTGACGGCACGACCCGCGAGTCCAACGCTCGGAACCCGCGAGTCCCGCCGTCCGGACGTGCGCGGAGTCCGGAACGGGGGACTCGGCTGTCCGGAACGGGGGACTCGCGATTCGCCGGAACCTGGGGCGGGGGCCCGGAGCTCAGCTCAGGCGGACGACCGCCTTGCCGGTGTTGTCCCCGCGCAGCATACCCAGGAACGCGTCCACCGCCTTGTCGAGCCCACCGTCCACAATGGTCTCCGCGACGACCAGGTCGCCGTTCCGGAGCCAGCCGCCCACCTCGCGGATCATGTCCGGGAACCGGGCGTAGTGGTCGGTCACGATGAACCCGCGCAGGCTCAGCCGCTTGCCGACGGCCAGGCTGAGGTTGCGCGGCCCTGGCGGCGGCTCGGTGGCGTTGTACTGCGAGACCGACCCGCACATCGCCACTCGCCCCCGCACGTTGAGCACGCCGATCGCGGCCTCGAGGTGGTCGCCGCCGACGTTGTCGAAGTACACCTCGATGCCGTCCGGCGCCGCGTCGGCGAGCTGGCGGAACAGGTGGCCGTCGCGGTAGTTGAACGCCGCGTCGAAGCCGAGCTTCTCCGTCAGGTGCGCGACCTTCTCGGCCGAGCCCGCGCTGCCGATCACCCGCTTGGCGCCGCGCAGCCGGGCGATCTGCCCGGCCATGGTGCCGACCGCGCCGGCCGCGCCGGACACGAACACCGTGTCGCCGGCCCGGAACTCGGCCATGTCGAGCAGCCCGACGTACGCGGTCAGCCCGGTCGAGCCCAGCGCGCCGAGGTAGTGCGACACCGCCACGCCGGCGATCTGCTCGAGCTTGCGCGCGCCGGAGGCGTCCAGCAGCGCGTGCTCGCGCCAGCCGAGTCCGTGCAGCACGAGGTCACCCGGCACGAAACCGTCCACACGGGACTCGACGACCTCGCCGACGGCCCCGCCGTAGAGCGGCTTGCCCAGCTCGTAGGGCGGGGTATACGACTTGACGTCGTTCATCTTCGGCCGCATGTACGGGTCGACCGACATGAACAGGTTGCGCACGACCAGCTGGCCGCCGGCCGGGTCGGGCAGCTCGGTCGGCACGAGCGCGAAGTCGGTCGGCTCGGGCCAGCCGACGGGACGGGCGGCGAGGTGGATCTCGCGCGTCGTCGTCGGCATCAGGCGACCCGCAGGTCGACGTCGATGTTGCCGCGGGTGGCGTTGGAGTACGGGCACACCTGGTGTGCGGCGTCCACGAGCTTGCGCGCGGTCTCCTGCTCGACGTCCGGCAGGTCGACGACCAGCGTGACGGCGAGCCCGAAGCCCTCGCCGACCGGTCCGATGCCGACCTCGGCGGTGACCGACGAGCCGCGGACGCGGACCTTCTCCCGGCGGGCGACCAGCTGCAGCGCGCTGTGGAAGCAGGCCGCGTACCCGGCGGCGAACAGCTGCTCGGGGTTGGTGCCGGCGCCACCGGCGCCACCCATCTCCTTCGGCACGCTGAGGTCGTGGGCCAGCACGTCGTCGGAGGACTGGACGTGCCCGTCGCGCCCTGATCCGGTCGAGGTCGCCTTGGCCACGTACAACGTTTGCACGATGATCGTCTCCTTCTAAGGTATGTCCGGGGTCAGCCGCCGCGTGCCGACCGACTCGGTCAACCTGGTGAGGTCGCGCCGCAAGATCTCCAGCTCCGCCGCCCGCATGCCGGTGGCCCCGGCGATCTTGCGCGGCACGGTCGTCGCCCGCTCTCGCAGTGTGGTGCCGGCATCGGTGAGCCGCACCTCGACCGAACGTTCGTCGTCGGCGCGGCGGCGCCGACCGACCAGCCCGGCCGCTTCGAGCCGCTTGAGCAGCGGCGAGAGCGTGCCGGAGTCGAGGTCGAGCGCGGTGCCGAGCGCCTTGACGGTGGTCGGCCCGTGTTCCCAGAGCACGAGCATCACCAGGTACTGCGGGTAGGTGAGACCGAGCGCGTCGAGCAGCGGCCGGTAGAGCTGCGTGACCGCCCGGGACGCGGCGTAGAGCGCGAAGCACACCTGCCGGTCGAGCTCGAGCCCACTGGCCATCGGTCCCACCTCCATCGACCCCGACGCTACCCCAGATCAGTTGCGCACAACTGAATTGTGGGCCAGATAACTCAGGAGTGGATGCGGACACGGAAAGCGCGGGATGCGACGATCAGGACCACCGCCGCCATGGTCGCGAGCAGGTACGGGAATGTCTCCGACAGTTCGACCACCGCGGTCAGCAGCGGCTTTCCGAGCAGCACCGCGACGGTCATCACCGCCGCGGTGATCAGTGGCGGTTGGGCCAGCACGGTGAAGAACGCCGCCGGTTCGGCGAGCAATGCGGCGAGTACGCACCCGGTCACGATCGCACCGGGGAAGTAGCCGCCGCCCAGGAACCCGCCCGCGGCCGCCGCCACGACGGCGCCGAGGCCGGCCGCCCACCACGGCAGCCGCCGCCCGCGGGCGCCGGTCGAGGTGGAGGACTCAGTTGACACAGGGCACCCCGCCCGCGTCGATCGGCTGGTCCGCGGTCTGGCCCGTCGACGCCATGTGGCCCATCGGCGCGGTGGTGCCCGGCTTCACCCGGATCTCGACCTGCCCGGACCTGCCCGGCGACAGGCCGGGCGGCGTCCTGGCCGGCTGGTCGGCCTTGCCCGGGTCCGGCGGCCGGTCGGTGCCGGTACCCGCCGGGGCGCCGTGCAGCAGGTCCTGGACGAACGCCCGGACCTGCGCCGGGTCGACCTCCACCGCGCTGCCGTCGTACGGCGTGGCCAGGTCGGGCCGGATCGTGGGGATGGTCGAGAACTCGATCCGGTCCCCGGTGAGCCCCGCCACCTGCTGGGCGAATGCGAGCAGGTCCCAGTTCTTGTCCAGCACCACGGCCTTGGAGAGCGCCTCGACGAGCGAGGTCAGTCGCGCCGGGTCGGCCAGCGTGCCGGCGCTGAACAGCCGGTTCGCGAGCCCGGCGAGGAACGCCTGCTGCCGGCGCACCCGGTCGAGATCGCCGCCGGGCAGGCCGTGCCGCTGGCGCACGAACTTCAGCGCGTCCACCCCCTTCAGCACCTGCGGCCCGGCCGGGAAGTGTGCCCCGGAGTACGAGTCGTCGACCGGCTCGGTCAGGCACACGGGCACCCCGCCGACCGCCTTGGTGATCTCGCTGAAGCCGAACAGGTTGATCTCTGCGTAGTGGTAGACGTGCAGGCCGGTCAGTTCGGACACGGTGGCGATCAGGTTCTTGCGGCCCGCCGTCGTCGACTCACGCTCCACAGTGGACTCGTCGGCGCCGGACGAGCGAAGCTCCGACGCCTTGGCCGCCTTCGCCCGCGCGTACGCCGAGTTCAGCTTGTGCGTACCGAACCCGCCCGCGATGTCCACATAGGAGTCCCGGGGAAGCGACACGGCGAACGCCTGCTTCGCCGGGTCGGCCGGCACGTGCACCACCATCATCGTGTCGGTGTTCTGCTCACTGGTGGCCTCGCCGGCGCGCAGCGCGTCCAGCACCTCCTGCGGCAGCGGGTTGCCCTGCGCGTCGGTCCGGCTGTCCAGCCCCACCAGGAGGATCGTCATCGCGGTGCGCGGCAGGTCCGGGGTGGACGTGGCCCCCGGCGCGGCCGGCGCGGCCTCGATGACGTCGTCGGTCACGATCCCGTCGACCGCCGTGCGGTAGGTGAACCAGCCGAAGCCGATCGCCCCCAGCACGGCCACCGAGGTCAGCCCGACCACCGACCGGCCGGCCCACACCAACGCGCGGCGTCCCGACATCGGCGCCCTCATCCCAGGTAGTCCGTCAGCAGTGCGGGCCGCAGGCCGTCGTGCCGGCCTCGCCCGCGGCCGAGCAGGTTCGGGTGGGTGGCGGTGTCGTTCTCGATCGCGCCGCGGGTCTCGTCGCGCAGCCGCCGGAAGAACGCCGGGTCGGCGTCGGTCCGGGTGAGGAACATCGTCGGCGGGAACTTGTTGTCCCGCAGCACATCGATCATCGCCGGGTCGCGCACCGCGCCGTCGTCGGTGAGGAACACCACCGGGTCGTGCGTCTCGACCTTGTAGATCACGGTGGCGGGCCGCGCACCGGTACGCCCGACTCCCTGCGGGCGCCCCGGCTCCTCGCGGTCGGTGGCGACCACCACCGTCGCGCCGACCAGCAGCAGAAGCACCGCCGCGGCCAGGTGGCGCCGGTCGAGCATGACCACCCCCGAAAGATCGCGAGACCCCGTCATCAGCGACGCTATGGACGCAATGCGCCCGCCCGCCGACGGTCGTGTAACAGCCACCCGGCGGCTGTGCCGCGGCCACGTAACAGCGGTTCGCGGACCGGTGGCCGAACCGGCGGCGGCGTGGTCTGCTGGGCGGCGAGAGGAAGGTGGCCCGATGCGTCGAGCAGTCGCCGCGTTGTGCGGTCTCGTGCTGCTGGGCGTCACCGGCTGCGCGACCCAGGGCGGCGTCGAGGTCGAGGGCGGGGCCAGCCAGGTCTCGCCGCCGCCGAGCGCGCCGACGCTGCCCAGCGGCACCCCGGTGTCCACCGACGGCGTCGCCGTGCTGCGCGCCGACCCGGCGATGAACGCCAAGGTCAAGTCCACGCTCGTGCCGTGCGCGTACGGCCAGTACCCGGTCGAGGAGCGCTACGCCGACCTCACCGGGGACGGCCGGGCGGAGCTCGTGATCACCGTCTTGTCCTGCCCGGCCAAGGAGGTGCGGCAGAAGGAGTCCGGCGCCTATCTGAGCAGCCCGGCGTTCGGCGGGTACGCCGGCTACGTCTACAACCTCGCCACCGACCCACCGACCAGGCTCCTCGGCGTCGAGGAGTCCGGGCTGGAGCTCGTGCTCAACACCGGCGACGGCCGCGACCTCACCGTCGTGCACAGCCGCTACCTGCCCCGCGACGACCCGTGCTGCCCCACCGACCAGCGGCTCACGCTGTACCGGTGGAACGGCGCCGCGCTCGTCGAGACCACGAGGTGACCGCGATGCGCGTGCTGCTCGTCGAGGACGACGCGGTCATCCGGGAGGCCACCCAGCTCGCCCTCGAACGGCACGGCTTCGCGGTGACCGTGGCCGGCGACGGGCTCGCGGGGCTCACCAGCTTCCGCGCCGACCGGCCCGACGTGGCGCTGCTCGACCTGATGCTGCCCGGCATGAACGGCGTGAGCCTGTGCCGGCAGATCCGCGAGGAGGGGTCGACCCCGGTGATCATGATGTCGGCCAGGGCCGACCCGATCGACGTGGTGCTCGGGCTCGAGGCCGGCGCGGACGACTACGTCACCAAACCGTTCGACAGCACCGTGCTCGTCGCCCGCATCCGCGCCGTCGTGCGCCGGATGGGCCGGGCCGCGCCGCTCCCGCGGCCCGACGGCGCGGTCAAGGCGTTCGGCGAGCTGGAGGTCGACCGGGACGCGCTGGAGGTGCGGCTCGCCGGTCGGCCGGTCGAGCTGACCCCGACGGAGCTGCGGCTGCTGCTGTGCTTCGTGGACTCGCCGGGCACCGTGCTCACCCGGGACGTGTTGCTCGAGCAGGTGTGGGACTACCAGTGGGGCGGCGACTCGCGGGTGGTCGACGTCCATGTGCAGCGGCTGCGCACGAAGATCGGCCAGGACCTGATCGAGACCGTGCGCGGGTTCGGCTACAAGCTCACGACTCCCCCTCGCAGGCTCGGTTGAGCCGCTCGCGGTCGCCCTGTGACACTGACTCGCTCGCACGCTCGCTCGCGAGGCAGCCCGTGAGGCTGTTCCCGCAGAGCCTGCGGTGGCGGCTGTCGGCGGTGATCGCGGTCGTCAGCGTGCTGCTCGCGGTGGCGCTGAGCCTGTTGGTGCGCAGCGAGTTCAGCCGCGTGCAGCTCGCCGACGCGCGCCGGGTGCAGGACGAGCGGATCCAGCTCGTGGTCCGCGACTACGGGCTCACCGGGCGGGCCGCGCTCGGCAGCAAGCTGGACTCGCCGGACGTGCCGGCGCGGCTGCGGGCGGCGGTGCGTGGCGGCAAGCGGGCGACCTACCTGGAGCGCGGCGGGGACGGCGCGTGGATCTGGGCGGCGGCCGAGACGGGCGGCCGGGTGCTGTCGCTGCGCAGCCCCTACAGCGACCGCGACGAGGCGCTCGCCCAGCTGGACAACGTGCTGATCATCGGCTCGCTCGCGGTGCTGGGGCTGGGATCCGTGCTGGGCGTGGTGCTCGGTGGCAGGCTGTCCAAACGCTTACGCCGGGCAGCGGTCGCCGCGCGTCGCGTTGCCGACGGTGACGCCAACACCCGGGTGGGCGACACGATCGGCACCCGGCCGAGGGACGAGACGACCGAGCTGGCACAAGCGGTCGACGCGATGGCCGCTGCCCTGCAGGCGCGGCTGGTCGCCGAGCAGCGGGTCACCGCCGACATCGCGCACGAGCTGCGTACCCCGGTCACCGGCCTCGTCACCGCCGCGGAGCTGCTCCCCGCCTCGCGCCCGGCCGAGCTCGTCCGGGACCGGGTGCGGGTGCTGCGCGCGCTGGTCGAGGACATCATCGAGGTCGCCCGGCTGGACACGGCCACCGAGCGGGCCGAGCCGGTGGAGCTCTCGCTGGGTGACTTCGTGAGCCGCCGCGCCGCGTCGGTGAGCCCCGAGGCCGAGGTGCGGGTGCTGGCCCAGCAGCCGGTGCGCACCGACCCGCGCCGGCTGGAGCGGGTGCTGGTGAACCTGCTGCAGAACGCCGACCGGCACGGGGCGCCGCCGGTGTCGGTGGAGATCGACGGGCTGACGCTGCGGGTGCGCGACCACGGTCCCGGCTTCTCCGTCGACCTGCTGCGCGACGGGCCGAGCCGGTTCCGCACGGAGAGCAGCGACCGCGGCGGCGGGCACGGGCTCGGCCTCACGATCGCGCTGGCACAGGCGAAGGTGCTCGACGCGCGCCTGGTGTTGGCCAACGCCGAGGACGGTGGCGCGCAGGTGACGTTGGAGCTGCCGGACCGTCCTGCTTGATCACCCGACAGCGCGCCCGAATCGCGGGCGCGGCCGGCTTCCGCCATCCTTGGCGCGATCTCCCGACGGCGAAAGGACTCTGAACAGCCATGCTTCGGATCGACCGCGACCGCGCCGGCCGCGTCCGCCTCACCTTCGTGCTGCGCCCCGACACCCCGCTGGGCCGGGTCAGCGTGGTCGGCGACTTCAACGGCTGGCGGCCCGGCGAGCACGAGCTGCGGCCGCGCAGCAACGGGACCCGCTCGGTGGCTGTCACCGTGCCGGAGGGCGCCGACGTGCGGTTCCGCTACCTCGGCGAGGGCGGGCACTGGTGCAACGAGACCGAGCACCCCGAGGTGCGCCAGATCGGGGAGGACAGCGTTTTCCGGGTATCCGCAACCCGCCGTGCCCGTTAGGAATTGTCTCAAATTAACTTGTACATGTCGTGATTGTTCTGTCATGGTTCTGGTATGGCCATGGTCGTGGAGATCGATGAGCAGGTCCTGGCGGCGAAGTTCGGGACGATCCTGCCGCACTTGGATGAGCGGCAGC
>NZ_WHTD01000129.1 GCF_009379765.1 Actinophytocola sp.
CCGGGGTCGTCGTAGGTCGGCGGGTCGGGGACTGGGGGCGGGTCCGGGGTCGGGTCGGGGGCGGGCTGGGCCTGGGCGGAGTCGCTGCTGAAGGCGCCCGTCGCCGCCAGGTAGGCCAGGCTCGGGCCGAAGGTCCACGCGGCGTTCTTGATCGCGTTCTTGCGGCGCTCCCGCGGGTCGGGCAGCGGCTCCGACTCGGTCGGGTGCTGGACGTGCCGCGGGCGCGCCGGACCCTCCTCCGGCTCCCGGCCGTCCCACCCGTCGTCGCGCGGCACGGTCTGGTCGAGGAAGCTGCGCGCCGGGTCGAAGTCCTCACTCATGTCCGTACGACTCCCTCCGACCGGGTTTCGGTCGCACCCGCGGGCCGATCGTAAGAATTCGGAAAGCCTCGGAAAGACATGGTCATCGTGCCACGGAAACCGCTACACGAGCAGGGGCAACAGCGCGTGCCGGCGGCGCACGACCGCGCCGAACCGGGCATCGATGCGCAACCAGGCGTCCGTGGCGGCCACCCGGACCTGCTCGTCGGCCGTGCCGGTGCCGAGGAAACCCATGCCGGACATGGCGAACAGGCACCGCAGCGGGATCTTGACATCGAGCCGGTCGCCGGTGACGGTGAGCACCGTCTGGTCGAGCAGTGACGCGGGCGGTGTGCCGTGCGGGCCCATGTTCTCCTTGGCGAGCTCGAGCCCGCGGTCGGCCAGGTCGGTGACGACCTTGGCCGGCAGCGACGCCACGACCTGCCAGTGTGCCTGCGGCGGCAGCGCCGAACGCCACTGCAGGTCCAGCACCGGACCCGGGTCGATCCGCTCGTCGCGCGACACCGCGAGCGCGGCCAGGAGCTCGTTGCCCGACACCGTCACGTCGTTCGGCTCGACCCGGCCCAGCACGGTCCGGGTGGCGAGCACGTCGAACGGGGTGGCGACCCACGAGTCGATCCGACCGTTCTCGCGGCCGCGCAGCCGCACCACCGCGCTGCCCTCCAGCCGCACGGCGCGGGCGACGAACGCGCCGAGGTCGTCGCGCTCGGACCGCTCGGTGAACTCCAGCTCAGGCACCGTTGCTCCCACTACGCCATGCGGCCAGGAAATCCTTCTCCGCCTCGGACATCCGGCGTGGGCGGCCACTCGCGAGGTCGTAGGGCACGAGCATGGTCTCCGCGGTCACCGCCACCGGATCCGTCTCCGATGGTCCATTGTGGACCTCGTAGTCCATGGTGAACGACGCGTTCCGCATCTCCCGCACCGACACCGCCACCCGCACGGTGGAGCCGTTGACGACGATCGGTGCGTGGTAGTCGACCACGATCCGCGCCACCACCACGCCCTTCGAGATGGCCTCCGCACCGCCGTGCCGGGCGGCCTCGCCGAACAGCAGCGCGATCCGCGCCTCCTCGAGCAGGGTCACGATGTTGGCATGGTTCACATGCCCGTACACGTCCATGTCCGACCAGCGCGGCCGGACCTCCGCAATGAACAGGCCCACTAGCGGACCATACTGCGCACCTGGCGGGCGGCGACCGACAAGGTGGCCAGATCGAGCCGACCGGACCGCTGGATCTCCTCCAGCGACATGCGGGCCCTGGCGAGCCGCGAGGCGTTGGTGTGCTCCCAGTTCGCGATCTTCTCGTCGGCCGACGTGCCAGGATCACTCTGCCGCAACACATCCAGCGTGATCGCGCGCAGCGACGAGTACATGTCGTCGCGGAGCGCGAGCCGGGCCAGCGCGTGCCAGCGGTTGCCCCGTTCCAACGCGCTGATCGAGGTGAGCATCGAGTCGATGTTGAGGTGGTCGGACAGCGCGTAGTACAGCTCGGCGGTCTCCCGCGGGCTGCGCTCGGTGTCCAGGCCCGCGTCGCGCTCGGCGAGCTCGGACACCTCGGTGATGTCGAGCAGCGAGTAGCCGTTGAGCAGCGACGCGGCCCGCACCGCGACCGCGGCCGGCACGCCCTGGCCGACGAGGTCCTCCGCGTGCTTGGCGATGGCGTCCCGCTCCGCGCCGCGCAGCAGGGTGCCGATGTCGGGGGCGAGCGCGGCGACAACCTTGTGGAACCGGTTGATCTCGGCCCCGACCGCGAGCGGCTGCGGCCGGTTGGACAGCAACCAGCGCGACGCCCGGTCCAGCAGCCGCCGGCTCTCGAGCATCAGCTCGTCCGCGGTGTCGGTCGGCACCACGTTGTCCAGCGCCCGGATGTCGGTCCACAGCGCCTGCAGGTCGTAGATCCGGGTGGCCGCGGTGAACGCGCGGACCGCGTCGGTGGCGCTCGCGTTCATCTCCTCGGCGAGCCGGAACGCATACGACACCCCGCCGCCGTCGACGACCTCGTTGACCACGAGGGTGGTGGTGATCTGGCGGCGCAGCGGGTGCTTCGGGATCGCCGCGGCGAACTCCTCGCGCAGCATGGTCGGGAAGTACTCCGGGAGCCGGCGTGCGAACACGTCCGCGTCGGGGAGCTCGCTGGCCAGCACCTCCTCCTTGAGCGCCAGCTTGACGTGCGCGAGCAGGGACGCGAGCTCCGGCGAGGTGAGGCCTTCGCGGGCCTTGTCCATCTCGCGGAACCGCGCTTTGGACGGCAACGCCTCGAGCTCGCGGTCCAGGCCGGTGCGCTCCTCCAGCGAGGTGACCAGCCGGGCCAGCACGGTCAGCATCGGCACGGCGTGCGCGCGAGACACCCCGAGCACGGCGTTCTGCCGGTAGTTGTCCGCGAGCACCAGGTCGCCGACCTCGTCGGTCATCGCGGCGAGCATCTCGTTGCGCTCCGCCTCGGCCAGCTGGCCGTGGGTGACCAGCTGGTCGAGCAGGATCTTGATGTTGACCTCGTGGTCACTGCAGTCCACGCCGGCCGAGTTGTCCAACGCGTCGGTGTTGACCTTGCCGCCGGCCTTGGCGAACTCGATGCGGCCGCGCTGGGTGAGACCGAGGTTCCCGCCCTCGCCGACGACCTTGACCCGCAGGTCCGCGCCGTTGACCCGGACCGCGTCGTTGGCCTTGTCGCCGACGTCGGCGCTGCTCTCGGTGCTGGCCTTGACGTAGGTGCCGATGCCGCCGTTCCACAGCAGGTCGACCGGCGCGAGCAGGATCTGCCTGATCAGCTCCGGCGGCGACAGCTTGTGCGTGCCCTCGGGCAGGCCGAGCGACTGGCGGGCCTGCTCGCTGATCGGGATCGCCTTGAGCGTGCGCGGCCAGACGCCGCCGCCGTCGCTGATGAGCGAGCGGTCGTAGTCGTCCCAGCTGGACCGCGGCAGCTCGAACATCCGCCTGCGCTCTGCGTAGGAGGTGGCCGCGTCGGGGGTCGGGTCGATGAACACGTGCCGGTGGTCGAACGCCGCGACGAGCCGGACGTGCTCGGAGAGCAGCACGCCGTTGCCGAAGACGTCGCCGGACATGTCGCCGATGCCGACGGCGGTGAAGTCCTCGGTCTGGGTGTCGGTGCCCAGCTCGCGGAAGTGCCGCTTGACGCTCTCCCACCCGCCGCGGGCGGTGATGCCCATGGCTTTGTGGTCGTAGCCGACCGAGCCGCCGGAGGCGAACGCGTCGCCGAGCCAGAAGCCGTAGCTCTTGGCGACCTCGTTGGCGATGTCGGAGAAGGTGGCGGTGCCCTTGTCCGCGGCGACGACCAGGTAGGTGTCGTCGCCGTCGTAGCGGACCACGTCCCTGGCCGGCACGACCTTGCCGGTGTGCAGGTTGTCGGTGAGGTCGAGCAGGCCGGAGACGAACATCCGGTAGCAGGCGATGCCCTCGGCGAGCCACGCCTCGCGGTCCGGGCCCGGGACGCCCGTCGGCGTGGGCGGCCGCTTGACCACGAAGCCGCCCTTCGCGCCGACCGGCACGATCACCGCGTTCTTCACCGCCTGCGCCTTGACCAGGCCGAGCACCTCGGTGCGGAAGTCCTCCCGGCGGTCGGACCAGCGCAGCCCGCCGCGGGCGACCGGCCCGAACCGCAGGTGCACGCCCTCGACCCGCGGGGAGTACACGAAGATCTCGAACCGCGGTCGCGGCTCCGGCAGGTCGGGCACGGCGTGCGGGTCGAGCTTGATGGCGAGGAACGGCCGCGGCGCGCCGTCGGCGTCGCGCACCCGGTAGTTGGTGCGCAGCGTCGCGCTGACGAGGCTCAGGAAGCTGCGCAGGATGCGGTCCGCGTCCAGGCTCGTGACCTCGTCGATCATCGCGGTGACCTCGGCGACCTGGTCGTCGACGGCCTCCTGGCGCTGGTGCTCGGCGAGGGTCGGGTCGAACCGGGTCTCGAACAGCCGGACCAGCGCGGTGGCCACGCCGGTGTGGCCGAGCACCGCGTCCTCGATGTACTCGGTCGAGTACGGGGTGCCGGCCTGGCGCAGGTAGCGGGCGTAGGCGCGGAGCAGGGCCGCCTGGCGCCAGCTGAGCCCGCCGCGAAGGACGAGCGAGTTGAACCGGTCGGACTCCGCGTCGCCGCGCCAGGTCGCGGCGAACGCCTCCTCGAACGCGGTGCGCAGCTCCTCGCGTTCCTCGGCGGAGCGGCTCTCGACGACCGACGGGTCGACCCGCAGGCCGAAGTCGTAGATCCACCACTTGGTGCCGTCCTCGCGGCGCAGGTCGTACGGGCGCTCGTCGACGACCTCGACGCCCATCTGCTGCAGCACCGGCAGCACCTGGGACAGCGTGACGCCGTGGCCCGCGAGGTAGAGCTTGAACCGGCGCTCCCCCGGCTCGGCGAGAGCCGGCTCGTAGAACGACAGGTCGAGGTCGCCCTCGTGCCGCAGGCCCTCGAGCCTGCGCAGGTCGGCGAGGGCCGCGACGGCGCCGAAGTCCTCCTTGTAAGCCTCGGGGAAGATGCCGGCGAACCGCTGGCCCTGCTCGGTGGCGGACTCCGCGCCGACGGTGACCGTGTCGTCGTCGGCGATCCGCTCGGTGCCCTCGGCGACCTGCTCGCGCTGCTCGGCGAAGACGGCCTCGACGAGGCGGTCGTCCCAGGTGCGCACGGCCTCGGTCATCCGGGCCTGGATGCGCGGGACGTCGACGTCGACGGCGAGCTCCGGGTCGGCGGTGTGCACGGTGAAGTGGACCTGGGCGAGCGCGGTCTCGCCGATCCTGGTCGAGAACTCGAGGTGCTTGCCGCCGAGCTCGTCGAGCAGCACGTCCTGCATCGCGATGCGGGACCTGGTCGTGTACCGGTCGCGGGGCAGGAAGACCAGGCAGCTGTAGAAGCGGCCGTACGGGTCCTTGCGCAGGAACAGGCGCAGCCTGCGGCGGTCGGCGAGGGCGATCACGCCGGTGGTTGTCTGGTAGAGCGAGTCGGTGCTGGTGGAGAACAGCTCGGAGCGCGGCCAGTTCTGGATGACCTCGAGCATCTTCTGGCCGGTGTAGGAGTCGAGCGGGAAGCCTGCCCGGTGGATCACCTCACGGACCCGCCTGCCGACGACCGGGATGTCGAGGACGTCCTCGTGCAGCGCGTTGATCGTGAAGACGCCCAGGAAGCGGTGCTCGCCGGTGACGACCCCGTCGGCGTCGAACGTCTTCACGCCGATGTAGTACGGGTAGGTCGAGCGGTGGACCGTCGACGGAGCGCTGGCCTCGGTGAGCACGAGGAGGTCGGTCGAGAGCGCCTGCGCGATGGCGTCCGGGCCCGCGGTGAGGCTGCGGGCGGCGAGGCTGTCCTGGCGGAGGATGCCCAGGCCGCTCGCGAGGACCGCCTTGAGCGCGCGCTGGTCACCGTCGCGGACGAGGTCGTAGCCGCGGTAGCCGAGGAAGGTGAAGTGGCCGTCGGCGAGCCAGCGCAGGAGCGCGGCACCCTCCTGGGCCTGGGCCTCGTCGATGGGCGGGCTCTGCTCGAGCTGGTCGGCGAGGGCACGGGCGGTGCCGGCCATCTTGTCGGTGTCCTCGACGACCTCGCGGACGTCGTTGAGCACGTTCTGGAGGCCGGTCTCGATGTCCCTGCCGCGGTTGGTGTCGGTGATGAGGTCGACCTCGATCGACATCCAGCTCTCGGCCAGCGCCTCCGGCGGCGGGTCGTCGGCCTCGGCGCTGGGCAGGACGTCCCGAAGCGCGCCGGCGACGTCCCGCCGGACGACGACGATCGGGTGGACGACGCGGTGGACCTGCAGCCCGCCGCGCACGAGCTCGGCGGAGACCGACTCGACCAGGTACGGCATGTCGTCGGTGACGACCTGTACGACGGTTCCCCCGGTGGACCACCCGTCCGTGGCCACGTCCGGGTTGAACACCCGCACGGCGGGCCGGCCGGGCACCCGCTGCTCGGCGAGGGCGCGATGGGAGCGCACGCTGCCGACGAGGTCGACCGGCTCGTGGTCGATGATCTCCTCCGGCGGGATGTACCGGTAGTAGAGCCGGATGAGGTCGGCGAGGTCCCCGGCGGCGCTCGCCGCCAGTTCGATGAGATCGTCCCGGGACTGTTCCGGGCTCTCCGGCCCGTTGGTGCCTTCGGGTGAACCGGTGGTTGAGCCCGTGCGGGTCCGGGTTCCAGTCGAGGTCATCTACGCGACTCCACGATTGGCGGCACGTCGGTGTGCCACATGCAGCACACACCTTAATCTGATCACGATTGGCTCTGGCGCTGCCGGCACCCTGAATCGTGCCAAGGGTAACGACCGTCGCGAGGGCTCATTCGGGCGATCGGTGCCGGCCCGAGGCCGGGTACTGGTGGTGCCAGTCGAGGAGCCGGTCAAAGGCTCCGAAATCGGTCTCCGGCGACGGCTCCGCGGGCTCCCACAGCGGCGCTGCGGGCTCCCGGTGCTCTGCCGCCGGCTCCCGGTGCGGTGGCTCCTCCCGCTCGAGGAGGGCCGCCTGTTCCTGCTGCTGCTGCTCCTCGGTCTCCTGATAGGCGGCGAGCGCCTCGGCGAGCAACCCGGCGATCGTGGCGGAGGAGCGCTCACCCCGACCGCGCCGCCAGGACCGGTGCCCGACGCCACCGGTGACTCCGGTGTCGCCCGACGTGGCGCCACCCGCGACAGCGGTGTCCCGACCCTCGCCGTCCGAGCCCGGGTCGGCAAGGCCGTCCCCGGCATCGAACGAGCCGCCCCCCGAGGCGGCGCCGCTTGGGCCGGTGGGCGCCACATCCGCGGCACCGTGAGCAGTGCCCGCCGAGGCGACGGGTGCCGTGTCGGTGCCGGTTGAGCTGTAGGAGGCCGCATCCGCCGCGCCGTGGCCAGTCGTACGGCGGCTGGTACCGAACAACTTGCGCTGTACCTCATCGGCGTCGGCCGCGCCTCCGCCGAAGGGGCTTCCGGCGCCGTCGGTCGAGGTGGGGCCGGTGGTGGTCGACGGCGGGGACAAGGGGGCCGGCTCGGCGGGGCTGGGCGGTGCGGGGTCCGGTGGCGTGCGCGGGGCGGGCTCCGGCCCGTCGGGGTCGGGGACGTCCGGGCGGGTCGGCGGCTCCGGGATCTCGTCCGGGTCGGGTGGGGTGGGGATCGACTGGCGGAGAAGCGCCGAGCCGTTGGTCATGTGGTCGTCCGCGGGGCGGGCCGGGGCGGGCAGCGGCGTCGACCTCGAGTCGGAGATGGGTGGGAGGCCGCCCGCGTTCAGGGCCGACATCATGCGCGCCAGCTCGGTCCTGGTCTGTTCGTAGGTCGAGGAGCCGTAGTCGGCGGCACCGTCCGCTCGTCCGCTCGCCGCGTCGGAGGTCGGGGGCGCCGCCGCGCCCGGGGTGTGGGACGCGGCCGGCTCGGGTGCGCCGGGGGCGTCGCCGGGTGACTGGGCCGCCGGCGTGGCGCGGTCGCCGGGGGTGGTCCCGGGTGGTTCGTAGGCGCTCGCGAAGCGGCTGCCGCTGGTTTCCCCGGTGGCCGCGGAGCTCTGGCTCGGATCGGGCTGTGCGGCGGAGCTGCCCGTCGGGGCGGGCTCGTCCGTGACCGGGCGCAGGGAGCTGAACGAGCGGTGGCCCGCCGGTGTGCTCGCGACCGCGTCGGGCGTCGGGGTGTCGGTGACGGGACGCAGAGAGCTCGCGGAGCGGTGTCCCGGCGCGGCGTCGTCGGGGACCGGGCGGAGAGTGCTCGCGGAGCGGTAGCCGCCCGTCTCGCCGACTGGTCGGGTGGGCTTGGCCGGACGCTCGCTCGGATCGGCGCGGCGTTTGCCGCCGCTGCCGGTGGGGATGCTCAGGGAGCTGATGATCGCTCGGCCGATGCGAAGGGTGTCGCCCACGTCCTCCAGCTCCGCCAGCGCTTCGACGGTGCGGAGGGGGTGGCTCAGGGGCTGGGTGCGTTCGCCCGGGCGCTTCTTCGGTTCCGCCGCCGGGGTGAGGGCGTGCCGTGCGGCCGTGAGGAGGGCTCTCGCGTCCACCGCGGGGGCGTCCGGGTTCGACTGGACCACGCCGGTGCTGATGCTCTGGCCGTTCGCCTCGCCCATCCACGCGGACTCGATGGCGGCCGCGAACTTCTCGGCCTGGTCGCGCGTGGTGTGCGGGAGGAGGACCGCCAGCTCGGTGCCGTCCGAGCGGGCCAGTTCGGCGTTGTCCGGAGCTATGTTGCGGACCCGGCCGACCAGCTCGCTCAGCTCGAAGTCGGCCGTCGTGCCGGAGGTCTTGGCCGGGTCGCCGGCGTTCGCGGCCTTACCGTTGTTCTCGAGGCGGACCAGGGTGAGCGCGACCGGGCGCTCGCCGTTGCGGACCGAGCGCAGGCGGCGGATCAGGCCTTCCTTGTTGAGCAGCCCGGTCGCCTCGTCGGTGGTGTCGGACCGCGGCACGCCGTCCGCCGCCGCGGAGGCCAACTCGCCCACGCTCGGCTCGGCATCCGCCGCCGCAGAGCGGTGGCTCTGCCAGCTCGGCTGTTGTGCCGGTACCGCGAAGATGGCGTCGCTCGTGGCTGGCGTCGCCGTGCTCGCCGTGCTCGCCGTCGTGCCCGCCGTCGTGCCTGCCGCCGGCTGGGCCGGGATGGCCGGCGCCGCCGTGATCGGGCCGCCCGCGGGGTGAACCACGTGGCGCAGCAAGGCGTTGACCGCCTTGGCGTCCCAGTCGGTGGCGCCCACCCCGGTGAGCACCTGGCGGCTCGCCCGCGCGATCGCGTGCAGGCGGCGCTGCTCGGCCGCACGGGCCGAGCGCAGCGACTCCAGCGCCTCCGTCGGGTGCCCTGCGGACTCGTCCAACCGGGACACCTCGGTGAGCGCGTCGGCGAGCAGCCCGTCCAACCCGTGCCGATCGGCCACCCACACGGCCTGGTCGAGCAGCCCGCGACCACGGTCGACCCGACCGGCCGGCAGATGCACGCGCGTCGAGACGGCGAGCATCAGCGCCCCGACCGCGGCCGCCGA
Organism: Actinophytocola sp.; assembly: GCF_009379765.1. Taxonomy (GTDB): domain Bacteria; phylum Actinomycetota; class Actinomycetes; order Mycobacteriales; family Pseudonocardiaceae; genus Actinophytocola. The sequence continues at coordinate 9,235 of NZ_WHTD01000129.1, forward strand.
CGTCGCGCGGACCGGACCGGCCAGCACGTCCTCGGACGCCGACACGGCCTCGGCGAGCTCGCCTTCGTCCAGCAGCGCGCACACCAGTTCGAGCGCCAGCTGCGCGCGCAGCCGGTCGCTCTCTGCCCGCAGGCCGCGCAGGCGGCTCAGCTGGGCGAGACCCTCGCGGGCGGCGTTCACCGCGTCCTCGGTGTCGCCGTACCAGCGGTGGTACGCGGCCGTACGCACCGACAGCCTGGCCCGTTCCAGCCGCCGCGCGTCCGGGCTCAGGCCGTCATCGGCCCCGAGGAGGCGGTCGGCCTCGGCGAGCGCGTCCTCGATGTCGTCGCGGCGGCCGACGTGCGTGATGCAGCCGACCAGCCGGCCGAGCGCGATGGCCCGCACCGACGGCCGCGGCTCCGCGTCCTCGAGTACCGGCCGCAGGAACGCGCAGCCCAGCAACGGCTCGCCGACCTCCCGCGAGCACGCCGCGAGATCGAGCCGGACCGACATGGCGACCTCGGCCACGCCGGCGCCCTCGGCGAGGGCGAGCGCCGCGAACGCGGGCTCGACCGCATCGACGTAGTTGCTGATCCGCACGAGCCCGGCGGCGAGCACCGCCTGCGCCCGCATGGACAGCCCCTTGGCCTGGTCGACGTCACAGGTGCCGGACTGCTCGGCGGCGCCGACGATCAGCGCGCGACGGGCCAGCTGAACGGCCACCTCCGGCGCGCTGAAGCGCAGCGCCTCCGACGAGCGGACGAGTGCCGAGCACTCGCCCATCCCGCCGGCCGCCGGTTGTTCGTCCCAGGCCGCCACCACTCGGAGCCCCCAACCTAGTCCCGGGTCAGCTTGCGGTAGGTGACCCGGTGCGGACGCGCGGCTTCCTCGCCAAGGCGTTCGATCTTGTTCTTCTCGTAGCCTTCGAAGTTGCCCTCGAACCAGAACCACTTGGCGGGGTTCTCGTCGGTGCCTTCCCACGCGAGGATATGCGTCGCGACCCGATCAAGGAACCACCGGTCGTGGGAGATGACCACGGCACAGCCCGGGAACTGCTCCAACGCGTTCTCGAGCGAGCCGAGCGTCTCGACGTCCAGGTCGTTGGTCGGCTCGTCCAGCAGGATCAGGTTGCCACCCTGTTTGAGGGTCATCGCCAGGTTGAGCCGGTTGCGCTCGCCACCGGACAGCACGCCCGCCGGCTTCTGCTGGTCGGCACCCTTGAACCCGAACGCGCTGACATAGGCCCGGGAGGGCATCTCGACCTGCCCGACGTGGATGTAGTCCAGCCCTTCGGATACCACCTCCCACACGTTCTTCTTGGGGTCGATGCCGGCCCGTTCCTGGTCGACGTAGGACAGCTTGACCGTCTCGCCGATCTTGACCTCGCCGTCGTCCGGCTGCTCCAAACCGACGATGGTCTTGAACAGCGTCGTCTTGCCGACGCCGTTGGGCCCGATGACGCCGATGATCCCGTTGCGCGGCAGGCTGAACGACAGCCCGTCGATGAGCACCCGGTCGCCGAAACCCTTGCGCAGCTTGTCGACGTCGACGACCACGCTGCCCAGCCGGGGCCCCGGCGGGATCTGGATCTCCTCGAAGTCGAGCTTGCGGGTGCGTTCGGCCTCCGCGGCCATCTCCTCGTAGCGGTCCAGCCGGGCCCGGGACTTGGTCTGCCGCGCCTTGGCGTTGGACCGCACCCACGCCAGCTCGTCCGTCAACCGCTTCTGCAGCTTCTGGTCCTTCTTGCCCTGGACCGCCAGCCGCTCGGCCTTCTTCTCCAGGTAGGTGGAGTAGTTGCCCTCGTAGGGATGGGCCCGCCCGCGGTCGAGCTCCATGATCCACTGCGAGAGGTTGTCGAGGAAGTACCGGTCGTGGGTGACCGCCAGGACGGCACCCGGGTACTGGGCCAGGTGCTGCTCCAGCCACAGCACGCTCTCGGCGTCCAGGTGGTTGGTGGGCTCGTCGAGCAGCAGCAGGTCCGGCTTGGACAGCAGGAGCTTGCACAGCGCCACCCGGCGGCGCTCACCACCGGAGAGCACCTTGACGTCGGCGTCCGGCGGCGGGCACCGCAGGGCGTCCATCGCCTGCTCCAGCTGGGAGTCCAGGTCCCAGGCGTCGGCGTGGTCGAGGTCTTCCTGAAGTTTGCCCATCTCCTCCATGAGCTCGTCGGAGTACTCGGTGGCCATCTTCTCGGCGATCTCGTTGAAGCGGTCGAGCTTCTGCTTGATCTCGCCGACACCTTCCTCGACGTTGCCGAGGACGGTCTTGTCTTCGGTGAGTGACGGCTCCTGCTGCAGGATGCCGACGGTGTACCCGGGGGACAGGAACGCCTCGCCGTTGTTGGGCTGGTCCAACCCGGCCATGATCTTGAGCACGCTGGACTTACCGGCACCGTTGGGACCGACCACGCCGATCTTCGCGCCGGGGTAGAACGCGATGGTCACGTCATCGAGGATGACCTTGCCCCCGTGCGCCTTGCGCACCTTTTTCATGGTGTAGATGAACTCGGCCATGGCCGCGATCGTAGAGCGGTCCGCACACGGCCGTGACCGCGGAGTGGCGCAACGGCGCTGACGATCTTCCCCTGATCGCCGTTACCGCGGGGATACCCGTCGATCGAGTGCGTCCGGCCGCGTCAGGCGGCGGCGACCACCTCCTCCGCCGATGTGCCGGTACTGACCGCGGCGAGGCTGCCTCGTCGCTCCACGACGACCGAGCACCAGGCCAGATCGGGCCCGATCGCGCGGGCGTCGAGCTCGTTGCTGATGCGCCGCTCGCCGTTGGACGCGGTGTACTCCCGCACGAAGTAGCGGCCCATGACCACCACGCTGTCGCCCTTGGCCAGCGACAGGCGGACGCCCTCGGCGACCCGGCGCCAGCAGTTGACGGTGAGGACGACCTGGTCGCCGTCGCCCCACTCCTGCCGGTCGCGGTCGAACCGGCGCTCGCGGGCGCCCAGCCGGAAGCTCATCTTCTCCTCCCCGCTCGGGAAGGTGTGCCGGGTGAGCTCGCTGAGGACCTTGCCGGCCACGGTCAGGTGGGTCTCGAACATCGTCTCGTTCCTTTCGGTGGGGGCGGCGGGTCGGGGCGCCGCTGTCAGAACCCACAGTGCCGCGAAGAACCGACGGGTGGGGCGGCGAGGCCGCCGGCTGTGGACTACCGGCTCGGTGTGGACAAGTGGGTCGCGAAGGCGGCGTCGACGAGCGGAGATGTCGGTGGGTCGTGCTATGTGGCGAGCGCCACATAGATGAGTGAGTCCTCACTCATTGACATGAGTGAGGACTCACTCATACAGTGGGTGCCATGGTCGAGGACGAGAAGAGGCGCCGGGCTCCCGCGATGACGCTGGAGCAGCGACGCGAGGCGATCGTGGCGAGCACCGTGCCGTTGCTCGTCGAGCACGGCGGCGCGGTGACGACGAGCCAGATCGCGGCAGCGGCCGGCATCGCCGAGGGCACGGTGTTCCGTGCGTTCAAGGACAAGCAGGAACTGCTGGTCGCGTGCATGCGGGCCGGGCTGAACTCCGACGAGGAGGTCGCCCACATCGAGGGCATCGAGCGGGCCCTGCCCCTTGCCGACCGGCTGACCGAGGCGGTGCGCGCGATCAGCGGCTACCTCGACCGCATCTGGCAGGTCGGCCAAGCCCTGCAGGCGGCCGGCATCAGCCGCGAGGCCATGCACGACCGCATGCACGGCGACGAAGGGCGGGCGAAGAGCCCGGAGAACGGTCCGCCGCGGGAGATGCTGCGGGTCAACGACGCCATGTCGGGCCTGTTCGGCCCCGACGACCTGCGTCTCCCCCCGGCGCATTCCGCCCGCCTGCTGCTCGGCCTCGTACTCACCAACCGGATGGGCACCAACTTCGGCACGTCGGTCTCCGAGCCCGCCGAGCTGGTCGACCTGTTCCTGCACGGAGCCATCAGAACGGACCACAGAGGGGAACCATCATGACCGAGGCGATGATCGAGGTCGAGGACGTCAGCAAGACCTTCGACGCCGTGACCGCGCTGGACGGCGTGAGCCTGGCCGTGCCGCGCGGCAGCGTGCTCGGCCTGCTCGGCCACAACGGCGCCGGCAAGACCACGCTGGTCAACGTGCTCACCACGATGCTGCCGCCCACCAGCGGCCGCGCCAGGGTGGCCGGCTACGACGTCGTCGGCCAGGCGCACGAGGTCCGCAGCCGGATCGGCCTCACCGGCCAGTTCGCGGCCGTCGACGAGGGCCTGTCCGGCACCGACAACCTGGTGCTGATCGCCCGCCTGCTCGGCGCGAGCAGGCGCGACGCCAAGGCCCGCGCGGACGAGCTGCTGGCCCTGTTCGACCTCACCGACGCCGCCGGGCGGCCGGCCCGCACCTACTCCGGTGGCATGCGACGCCGACTCGACCTCGCCGCAAGCCTGGTCGGCCGGCCGGACGTGATCTTCCTCGACGAGCCGACCACGGGCCTGGACCCGGTGAGCCGGATCGGCCTGTGGGAGATCGTCGAGAACCTGGTCGGCGACGGCACCACGGTGCTGCTGACCACCCAGTACCTGGACGAGGCCGACCGGCTGGCCGACGCGATCACCGTGCTGGCCGACGGCCGGGTCGTCGCCGCCGGCACCGCCGCCGAGCTCAAGGCGCAGGTCGGACGGCGCGCCGTGCACGTCACGCTGGCTACGGCCGCCGACGCGCCCGCCGCCATGGGCACGCTCGAGAAGGCCGGCCTGCAGCCGGTGCACGACGAGCCCAACAACGCCGTCAGCACCTCCGTGAACGCCTCCACCGACCTCGCGGTCGTGGTCCGCGCGCTCGACGAGGTCGGCATCGAGGTCGCCGAGCTGGCCCTGACCGAACCGAGCCTGGACGACGTGTACCTCGCCCTGGCCAAGAACAAGATCGCAGCCTGAGGGGACCCGACCATGACCACGATGACACTCGACACCGGACGCTGGCAGGGCACCGGGCTCGCCAACCAGATCGGCATCCTCACCGGCCGGTCGATGCGCGCGCTGCTCGGCGACCCCAAGCTCGTGATCTTCAGTGTCCTGCAGCCGCTGATCATGCTGCTGCTGTTCAGCCAGGTCTTCAGCGGCATCGCCGGCACCGCGGGCTTCCCGCCCGGCGTCAGCTACATCGACTACCTGATGCCGGCGATCCTGGTCACCACCGGCGTCGGCGCGGCGCTGCAGTCCGGCATCGGCCTCGTGACCGACATGAAGAACGGCGTGCTCGGGCGGCTGCGGTCGCTCCCGATCAACCACAGCTCGGTGCTCGTCGCGCGAAGCCTCGCCGACCTCATCCGCACCGCCATCCAGCTGGTGATCCTGCTGGTCGCCGCGGTCGTGCTGTTCGGCTTCTCCCCCGCGGGCGGCGTGCTGGGCGTGCTGCCGGCGTTCCTGCTGGCGCTGGCCGTCAGCTGGTCGCTGAGCTGGGTCTTCCTGGCCATCGGGGCGTGGCTGCGCAACGCGGAGACCATGCAGACGGTCGGCTTCCTGGCGATGTTCCCGCTGATGTTCGCCTCCAGCGCGTTCGTGCCGGTGGACGGGCTGCCGGCGTGGCTGCGGGTGATCGCGACGGTCAACCCGCTGACCTACGCGGTCGACGCCTCACGTGACCTGGCGTTGGGCGTGCCGGTGGGCACCGGTGTGCTGGGCGCGCTCGCCGCGAGCGGCGGGCTGTTGATCGTCGGGTTCGTCGCGGCGGTGCGCGGGTTCCGGCGGCCGCCGGTGGCCTGACCGGGGCTCAACGATTGTCCTCGGAGAGCTTGCGGAGCATCGCGTTGTAGGCCGCACGGTCGGCGTCGCCCTCGGCGTCGGCCTTGCGGTCCTGCCGGCGGGCCTCCCGGTCGTCGGCCCTTGCCCACTGGACGAGGAGCGCCACCAGCACGATCAGCAGGGGCACCTCACCCGCGGCCCACGCGATACCGCCGCCGAGCCGCTGGTCGGCCAGCAGATCGGCGGCCCACGGCAGGCCGAGGCTCTGGTAGAACTGCTCGCCGATGATCGTCTGCTGGCTCATCAGGATCACGCCGAAGAACGCGTGGAACGGCAGCGAGGCGAACACCATGCCGAGCCGGGCGAGATGCGGCAGGCGCCGCGGCGCCGGGTCGATCCCGATCACCGGCCAGTAGAAGACGTAGCCCACCATCAGGAAGTGGGCATTCATCAGAAGGTGTGCCCAGTGCTTCTCCAGGACGGAGTCGAACAGGCCGGAGAAGTACAGCACGTAGAACGAGCCGACGAACAGAACCAGCGCGACCACCGGATGGGTGAGCACCCGCGACACCGGTGAGCGGACCACGGCGAGCAGCCACTCCCGCGGGCCGGGCGCCCCGTCCTTGCCGGCCACGGGTAACGCGCGCAGCGCAAGGGTCACCGGCCCGCCCAACACCAGCAGCACCGGCGCGAGCATGGACAGCATCATGTGGGTTTCCATGTGGATGCTGAACATCGCCGGCGCGTAGCGGCCGAACCCGGACGACGTGGCGACGAGGATCGTGGCGCAGCCGAGCAGCCATGCGATCGTCCGGCCGACCGGCCACGCGTCTCCCCTGGCCAGCAGCCTGCGCACGCCGAGCAGGTACAGCACCGCCAGAGCGATCGCCAACGTGCCGTAGATGAGGTCGAACCGCCAGTCGGTGAGCAGCGCGCCGAGCGTCGGCGGCCCGTCGAGCGGGTAGCCGAGCTGCAGCTCCACCCGGTCCGGGCTGTAGGGCAGACCCGGCGGTGGCGTCCGGGCGAGTGCCGAGGCGATGCCGATGGTGAGGCACATGACCAGCACCTCGACCGCGGCCAGGCGGACCAGCGCGCGGCTCGTCCCGCCCTCCTCGATCGCACGCACGCCCTTCAGCCGCTGCATCAGGCCGAAGCCGCCGAGCAGGATCAGCGCGGCGGTCTTGGCGACCACGAGCAGGCCGTAGTCGGTGGTGAACAGGTCCGCGAGGGGGATCCGCACCCACACGTTGAGCACGCCCGACGCGGCCATGACGATCCAGCAGACGAGCGCGGTGGCCGAGAACCGGACCGCGGCCAGGCGCAGCGCGGGCCCGCTCGTGACCCGTCGGCCGAACACCAGCAACGCCACCAGCCCGCCGACCCACAGTGCGGCGGCGACGATGTGGAACAGCATGCTGTTGCTCGCCAGGTCGTGCTGGCCGCCGCTCGACGAGTGCCCGGTGACCGGCACCGGCAGGAGGCCGAACACGGCGAGGACGAACAGCGCCGCGATCGATCGCCAGGACAGGGCGAACCGGCAGCCGACCGCGACCAGCAGCGCGACCACGGCGGTGACCAGCCATGCCTTGGGTTGTTCGAGGTCGCCGAGCAGGCTCAGCAGCATGTTGTTCTTCAGCACGTCCGACACGGGCTTGGCGATGGAGTCCGCCTCGTTGAACGGCACCGCGACCAGCGCCGCGAAGAACCACAGCACCGCCGCCCAGGAGGCAGTGCGCAGCGCCGCGTAGCCGCCGACATCGAGGATCCCGGACTTCTGCGGCGCCACCATGAACGCGGCGAACAGCAGCGACCCGACGGTCAGCACGCTGCCGATCTCGGCCAGCACCCGGACCACGGTGAGGCCGTAGAGGTTGACCGGACCGGAGTCACCCGCGGTGACCGAGAGGAGCGCGACCGCGGTGAGGACCGCGAGCAGCGCGCCGATGACGATCAGTGGCAGAACGCCGGCCGTGGCGCCGGTTCGGGCGGGCGCGGTCGCCTTCTTCGGCGAACTGTCGACGGACACGTCTAGAGGGTAGTCACCGATGGTTGAGCGCCGGCTCCCGCTCGGCTGCTTCGGCCGCGCGCCGGCGTGCGGCGGCCGCGGCCAGTGCCACCGGCGCGATCAGCGCGGCGATGATGCCGGCGAAGCCGATCGCGACCTCGAGGTTGGTGAGCTGCGCGACGCCGCCGATCATCGGCGGGCCGATGAGGAAGCCGCTGTAGGCGATGGTGGTGACGAAGCCGATCTCGCGCTCGCCGCCGGTCCCGTCGCCGCGCCTGCCGACCGCGCCGGCCAGGTTGAGCGCCACCGGGAACGCGAACGCGAGCCCACCGCCGGCCAGCGCGAACCCGACGTAGGCGACCGCGCTCGACGGGATGATCGCGGTGGCCAGCAACCCGACGCCCGCGACGAGCGCGCCGCCGACCAGTATCCGGTCCGCGCCCCAGCGGCGTTCGGCCTGCTCACCGAAGAGCCGGACGAGCCCCATCGCGACGCAGAAGACGGAGAAGGTGACCGCCGCGGCGGCCTCGTCCATACCCCGCTCGCGGACCGCGAACAGGGCCGACCAGTCGCCGCTCGCGCCCTCGACGATGGCCGAGCACAGCGCGATCATGCCGAGCAGCCACAGCACCGGGCGGCGCAGCATGCGGCGGTCGGTGCTTCCGTGCTCCGCAGGGTCGGCGGCCTGCTCCTCGCGCGGGACGTACCGGACGACCGCCGCGGTCACGGCGATCGTGAGCACGGACACGACGAGGAAGTGGCTGAGCAGCGAGATCTCGTGGCCGGCGGCGAACGCGGCACCCACCGAGCCGCCGAGCGCGCCGAAGCTGAACCCGGCGTGGAAGACCGGCATGAGCGGGCGCTCGGTGCGCCGCACGACGGTGACCGCGGCGACGTTCATGGCGACGTCGAGCATGCCGACACTCGCGCCGAGAAGGATCAGGGCGAGCCCGAGCTGCAGCGGCGAGCCGACCGTGGCCATCAGCGGCAGCACGACCACCGTGGCCAGCGCGGACACCGCCACGAGCGCGCGGGCGCCGAAGCGGGCACACCAGCGGCCGGTCATCGACGCGGCCGCGATCATGCCGAGGCTGGCCCCGAGCAGGGCCAGCCCGAGCTGCCCGGGGTTCGCGCCGATCTGCTCGGCGACCGTGGGCATGCGTGGCGCCCACGAGCCGACGACCGCGCCGTTGAGCGCGAAGGTGACGAACACCGCCCAGCGTCCCGACCCCACCCCGGTCTCCCCTCCGTAGCCATCCGGGTCGAGGCTAGCTGAAGCGCTTCAGTGATCGCTACGCTTTTCGGACGCGAACGGGACTTAGGCTTGACCGGTGAGCCAGGACCGGGTACGCCGACCCACCCTGGACACCATCGCCCGTCAGGTCGGGGTGTCCAGGGCGACGGTGTCGAACGCGTACAACCGGCCGGACCAGCTGTCCGCGACGCTGCGGGAGCGGATCATCGCCACCGCCAAGGAGCTGGGGTACGCCGGTCCGGACCCGGTGGCGCGGTCGCTGGCCACACAACGGGCCGGCTCGGTGGCGTTCATGCTGTGCGACGGCCTGTCCTCGGCGTTCTCCGATCCGGCGCTGTGCATCATGCTCGACGCCCTCGCGTCTACTGTGGACAGCGGGGACCGGGCGTTGCTGCTGCTCCCGGGCATCGGCGACGGCGGCCCGCGGGCAGAGAGCGTCATCCGCGCGCAGACCGACGTGGTGGTGGCCTACTCGCTGCCCGACGACGCTCCCGCGCTGCGGGCGGTGCGGGAGCGGAACCTGCCGCTGGTGGTCGTCGACCAGCCGGTTCTGCCCGGCTCGGCACGGGTGCAGGTGGACGACTTCGAGGGCGCGTTCCTCGCCGCCCGGCACGTAGCGGCGTTGGGGCACCGCCGGGTGGCGATCCTGGGCTTCGCCGTGAGCGCCGACGGCTACCGGGGTCCAGGAAGTCCACAAAGGACCGGATCGGCACACTTCCGGGTGACCCTCGACAGGATCGCCGGATACCTGAAAGGGCTGGCTGAACAGGGTATCGTCGCCGATGAGGTGCCGCTCTGGGAGGCGCCGGGCAGTGTCCGGGAGTTGGGCAGGGAGGGCGCCAGGTGGCTGTTCGGGCTGCGGCCGAGGCCGACCGCGGTGCTGTGCATGTCCGACGAGCTCGCCCTCGGCGCCATGCGGGCGGCCGACGACCTGAGGCTGTCCGTGCCCGGGGAGGTGTCCATCGTGGGTTTCGATGACACTCCCGCCGCGAGCTGGTGCGATCCGCCGCTGACCACCGTGCGCCAGGACCTCGTCGAGAAGGGCAGACAGGCCGGCGAGCTGGCGCTGCGGGTGCTCGACGGCGCGAGACCGGGCAGACCGATCACCATCGGGGTGGAACTGCAGGTCCGGGGCTCGACGGGCCCCGTGCCCAACTGAGCCGGGCCAACATCACACCCCCGATCTGAGCCGATTCGGAAACGACCGAGCGGTTCGGAGCGATCAGACCCAGGGGCAGCATCCTGCCGTTCGGCAGGTGCGGCCCGCCATGCCCTCGTAGCTCAGCGGAAAGAGCAGGAGCCTTCTAAGCTCTGGGTCGCAGGTTCGAGTCCTGCCGGGGGCACTCTCTCTGACCTGGTCACGGCGTTGATCAAGACAGACTGTCCTGATCAACATGACCTTTACCCGTCCTTTTCGGTTCGATCATGGGCATCGCTTCGGTGCTGCCCTCCCCCGCCACGTGCCGGTCCATGTACTCGTCCTGAGTCGTAGAAATGCGATCGTGACCCAGATAATCGGCGATCTGCCGTGCGGTCCAACCGGCCGTGTCGAGGCGCGTCGACACAAAGTGCCGGAAGGTGTGCGGATGCAGGCCAACCCAGGCCGTGTCTTCGACTGCCGCGCGGAGCTGCTTGCGGAGGTTGTCCGGGTCCCTGCTCGTTCGGCCGCGGCTTCACGAACAACACCACCACGTACTGCGACGCACCGTTGTAGTCCGTCACGACCTCCCGCTCGCCGTTCTCGCCCTCACGCATCTTGAGCGTCGGAGCCTCGGTGACCAGCACCTTGTGCCCGGACAGCTCAACTGGGATGTTCCGCAACTTGTCCTCTGTGGGACTTTTTGTCCCCTCTGGTCGGTAAGGGGTCACCCACGCGATGAACATCGCGGAGTTGATCAAGACGCGCCGAACAGAGCGAGGACTGACCCAGGCTGACCTGGCAGCCCAAGCCGGCGTCGACAAACGCCAGATCAGGCGATACGAGGTAGGCGAGGTCCAACCAACGCTTTCGGTCGCGCCAGCCATCGCACGCGCGCTAGATCTCACGCTCGATGAGCTTGCTGGCGAGGCCGGGCCACGGCGCGTCGATCTCGCCGGTGACTGGTGGGCGTCATGGCAGACGTCCAAGGATGGCGAGGAGGTCATCACGGCGTTGGAAGTCCGGATGACCCAGCGCGCCGACCATATCGAGGTGCAGACGACGACCCGCGGCATCGATGTCGAAGACGGTGGCTACCACTGGCGCGGCGAATTGCGGCTCTGGGACAACGAGCTCCTCATGGGCTGGTACGCCGCGGCGGAAGGGGGCGTCCGATCCAAGGGCACCATGTACTTCGTCCTCCATCCGCACGGCGTCAACATGCGGGGGCGATGGGTTGGTCTTAGCTACGACGGCAAGATCCAGACCGGCTGGGGCGCCGTGGGCAAGTCCGAGGAGGACGCCCGCGCCGTAATCGAGGAGCTGAAACGGGATGCCGGAACCTGATGCTTGCGAGATCGTCGTCACCGCGCCTGACCAAACGTGGCTTGCCCGGGAGCAATGATCAGAACCTGTGGATGGTCCTCAGCGAGGTGACGTGAAGGGGCGCACCTTCCCGAGGAAGATCTGGAAGCCGTAACAAGTTTTGATCAAGGCCGACGTTGCCGCGTCGGTCGGGAAGGTATGCCCATGCTCGCCGTAGTTCCTGAACCTGCTTCTGGCGACGACCGCCAGCCGGGTGGCTCGTCGTTGATCGATGAGATCGTGCGCGAAGGCGCCCGGCGAATGCTGGCCGAAGCACTGCAAGCCGAGGTTGACACCTACGTCGCGCCGTTCGCCGACGAGCGCGACGAACACGGCTACCGGCTGGTGGTGCGCAACGGCTCGCATCAGCCGCGCGAGGTGCTGACCAGCGCGGGCGCGGTGCAGGGTTCGCGCGCCGCGGGTCAACGACAAGCGCGTCGACGCCGACACCGGGCAGCGGCAGCGGTTTCCTCGGCGATCCTGCCGTCGTGGGCACGCAAGACCCGAAGATCACCGAGGTGCTGCCGCTGCTGCTGTACCTGCACGGCCTCTCGTCCGGGGATTTCGTGCCTGCGCTGGGACAGTTCCTCGGCTCGGCCAAGGGGTTGTCGCCGGCGGTGATCACGAAGCTGACTGGGCAGTGGAAGACCGACCGGCGGACCTTCGCCGAGCGGGACCTGTCCGAGGTGGACTTCGTGTTTCTGTGGGCTGACGGCAACATCCGCCTCGAAGGGCACCAACTCTGCCTGCTCGTGATGATCGGGGTGCGCGCTGACGGCCGCAAAGAACTCGTCGCCCTGGCCGACGGCTACCGCGAATCGACCGAGTCGTGGGCGGACCTGCTGCGCGACTGCCGCCGCCGCGGCATGCGCGCCCCCGGTGCTGGCCGTCGGCGATGGAGCGCTCGGGTTCTGGGGCGCGCTGCGCGAAAGTGTTCGGCGAAACCCGCGAGCAGCACCGCTGGTTCCACAAGACCGCCAACGTCCTGGCGGCGCTGCTGATTGTGACGGTGTGAAGTGACCGCGGATGTTCGTGTGTGCGACCGCACTTGCGCATCAAGTTCATGATCAATGTTGGGGTGTGAAGTGACCGCGGTGGGTTGACGCCGAGGCCGCAAGTGTCCTGTCCTCGTGAAGCTGCTGTGGGCTCACCCGGTGTCCTTCGCCATCGAAAACAACGCGGGGCGATGAGTTCTCGCTGCCCGCGCGGTCTATCCCAGCAACAGCACAACTACCTCTTGGAGAGCAGCTCATGGCAACGGTGCACACAGGTATGACTATGTCGTTGGACGGCTTCGTCGCTGATCGCAGGGGCAGCACGGCGCGGCTGTCCGATCCTGCCGCCTCCAGCGGCAGTGAGTACATGACCGCGCTGATCCAGGCAACCGGTGCGGTCGTCATGGGCAAGCGGTCGTTTGCGATGGCTGAGGATCCGGACTGGTTTGTCGGCAACTACGAGTTCCAGGTCCCCATCTTCGTGCTCACCCACACGCCGGCGCCGGCCATGCCCAAACAGGACGAGCATCTGACCTTCACGTTCGTGACCGACGGGATCGCCTCGGCGATCGCCAAGGCGAAGGCGGCCGCCGGGCAACGGGTGGTCCAGGTGCTCGGCGCCAGCGTGGTCCAGCAGGTCCTGCGGGCTGGGCTCGCCGACGAACTGCACGTCGATGTGGCACCGGTGTTGCTGGGCGCCGGGCTGCGGCTGTTTGACGACCCGGATCTGGAGGGAGTCGCTCTCAAAAAGGTCGGTGTGCAGGAGGTCGGGGAGGTCGCCTCGCTCCGTTTCCTGGTCGTCAAGTAGCTCTACTCCACTTCGACGTCGGTGGCATCGGTGCTCCCACCGCCCGAACACACGCAGCCGCCCGCCGCAAGGGTTCACCTGCGGTCAAATGCCACGAACACCAAACATCCTGGCCGCACCAGGTGCGGTCAGCACCAACCAACAACCGCGGTCACAACACGCGGACGAAACCACGCTGCCCAAGTCCGCGCACCCGGGCGCGAAGAAGGCCCTCGCCGAGATCTGGAACGCCGAGGACAAGCAACACGCCCTCGCCGTCAAGAAGTTCGAGGCCGCCTACGGCGCCAAGTTCGGCAAGGCCGTCGCCAAGATCACCGACGACCTGGACGAGTTGCTGGCGTTCTACGACTACCCCGCCGACACTGGGTCCACCTGCGCACCACCAACCCCGATCGAATCCACCTTCGCCACCGTCCGGCTCCGCACACGAGTCACCAAGGGCCCCGGTTCCCGCGCCGCCGGCGTCGCGATGGCCTTCAAGCTCGTCGAGTCCGCCCGGCACCGCTGGCGCGCGGTCAACGCACCCCACCTGGTCGCCCTGGTCCGCGCCGGCGCGAGGTTCGAGAACGGCCAGCTCGTCGAACGACCCGACGAATCAGGAGGTGATCAGCAAGGCGCGTGACCAGGGCGGCCATGAGACCGGTCGGTATGTCGGGCACAGGGAACTTCCGGGTCAGGTTCGGCTGCTTGACGGGGGGCATGGATGGACTCAGACATGCAGGGTGGGCCGGTAGATGAGTTCTTGGGTGTGGCCGTCGAGCGTTCGGCTCTCGATCAGCTCGAGGTCGACGTCGGCCGCATCCTGGAAGATCGGGTCCACTCCGGTCTGACCGGTGAGCACAGGGAAAAGCGTCACCTGGACGCGGTCGACTAGGCCAGCGGCCATCAGCGAGCGGTTCATCGACAGGCTGCCGTGGGAGCGC
>NZ_WHTD01000125.1 GCF_009379765.1 Actinophytocola sp.
GCTTGAGGTGATTTGACATCTCCCCCCGTAGGGCGATGCCGAAGGGCCACTACCCCTTCATCTCCTGCACAGCACCGCATCAGAAAGATCCCCTAAGGCAACTCCCCTCATCGTTCGTGGCACACTTGAATAATCCTCACGCATCCGCTCCTACCTCGCCAGCGCCCGCGGCCACGGCATTCGCGCCATCGACGCCATCCACACAGCGCTCACCGGCCGACCCTGGCTCCCCACGACAGCCTGAGTTCATTCCACGCAGACACCCGTGAATGGACACGAAAGACAGCTTCTGAGAACCTCCCGCCCTCGTTTTCCGACGGTCTGAGGTCATCCCGATAGAATCGTCGCTTCGCCTCGGCGAACGCGTCCAGCAGCTCATGCACCAACTCGGCCGGAATGCCAGCGGCGGTGAAACCTTGCTGGACGCGAACGTCGAGGGCGGTCACGAGTCGCCCAGGAGACGGTCCACGACGCCGGGGAACGCGGTGACGCCCGCGCTCTTCGCGCGCAGGCGTCGGCTCTGCCCGGTGCCGGTGATGACGTAGCCATTAAGTGCCTTCATGGTGCTGGAGAAGTTGGCCGAGTCATAGACCTTGAGGCGATCGCATTCGGCGCGGACAACCTCCAGCGGGGTCTCATTCTCCTCGAAGCCGAAGCCGCGTGTCATGACCAGAATCTGCGCGACAACACGCGTACGTTCCGCGTTGTTCTTGCCGAGTTTGATTCCGGCGAGACTGACCTTGGGCGTGTCGCCGTCCAGGTGCACGACCTGCTCCAACTTTTCAAGATCAACACCAGTCTGCTGCACCACGCAGTGGGCTGTTCCGAAGCCTCACGGACGGTGACCTCGTCGAGTCGACCATCGCCCGCGTCTGGGAGAAGGCGCGCAAGGCGGCGCTCACCGAGGAGGAGTACTCGTCCCCACTCACTCGGCGGCCGTACGACCTCCGGCATGCGTGCGTGTCGACGTGGCTCATTGCCGGGGTGCCCTCGACCCAGTGCGCGGAATGGGCCGGTCACTCGGTGGCAGTTCTCCACCAGATTTACGCGAAGGTGGTCGCCGGCCTGGAGGCCGCTGCCCGCGAGCGCATCGAACGCGCACTCGGATGGAGCGCCGAAACGGGGGAGCGTGGGGGGAGTGATCAGCCGGATTCGGCCGGTCCCAGCCGGACAGAGCCGGATACACCATGATCATCACTGAAGGTGTCTTTGCAGATGAAAGGCCTGTTCAGAGCTGGCGGGAGAGGGTGCCCCCGGTGCGATTCGAACGCACACTGGACGGGTTTTGAGTCCGTTGCCTCTGCCGATTGGGCTACGGGGGCTGGTGCGTGGCGACTCTACGGGATCGCTGGTGGGCGGCTCGCGAGGGTTTCCGATCACCGGGTCGGGCGGGCGTGGTCCACCGTGCCGGCGGGCCCGCGGCGCTCGATAGCATCCGAGTTCGTCGCGACGGCCAAAGCGATGGCTGCGGCGACGGCCAAAGCGACGGCCAAAGCGACGGCTACCGGGGAAGGGAAACACGTGACCACCGAGACGCTCGAGTTCCAGTCCGAGGCACGGCAGCTCCTGCAGCTGATGATCCATTCGATCTACTCGAACAAGGACATCTTCCTGCGGGAGCTCGTCTCGAACGCCTCCGACGCGCTGGACAAGGTGCGGCTGGAGGCGTTCCGCGACAAGGAGCTCGACGCGGACACCGACGATCCGCACATCGAGATCTCGACGGACGCGGAGCAGCGCACCCTGACCGTTCGGGACAACGGCATCGGGATGACGCGGGACGAGGTCGTGAGCCTCATCGGCACGATCGCCAAGTCCGGGACGGCCGAGCTGCTGCGCGAGCTGAAGGAGTCGAAGGACGCCGAGCTCATCGGGCAGTTCGGCGTCGGCTTCTACGCCAGCTTCATGGTCGCCGACAAGGTCACGCTCGTGAGCCGGCGCGCGGGGACGGGCGAGGGGGTCCGCTGGGAGTCGACCGGCGAGGGGACCTACACGGTCGAGCCCGCGGACGACGTCTCGCAGGGCACCGCGGTCACCCTGCACCTCAAGCCCGTGGACACCGAGGACCGGCTGTTCGACTACACCGACCCGGCGAAGCTCCGGGAGATCGTCAAGCGGTACTCCGACTTCATCACCTGGCCCATCCGGATGGCGGGCGAGAGCGAGCCCGAGACCGTGAACTCGATGAAGGCGCTGTGGGCGCGCCCGAAGAACGAGGTCACCGAGGCCGAGTACCACGAGTTCTACAAGCACGTCAGCCACGACTGGGCCGACCCGCTCGAGACCATCCGGCTCCAGGCCGAGGGCACCTTCGAGTACCAGGCGCTGCTGTTCATCCCGTCCCAGCCGCCGTTCGACCTGTTCGTGCGGGAGCGCAAGCGCGGCGTCCAGCTCTATGTCAAGCGCGTGTTCATCATGGACGACTGCGAGGCGCTGGTCCCCGAGTACCTGCGCTTCGTCAAGGGCGTGGTCGACGCGCAGGACCTCTCGCTGAACGTGTCGCGCGAGATCCTCCAGCAGGACCGCCAGATCCAGCTGATCCGCCGTCGCCTCGTCAAGAAGGTCCTCTCGTCGGTCAAGACGATGTTGGCCGACAACGCCGACGGCTACCCGAAGTTCTGGGAGGCCTTCGGCGGCGTGGTCAAGGAAGGCCTCCTCGTCGACCAGGAGAACCGCGAGGCGATCCTCGAGATCTGCTCGTTCGGCACCACGCGTGACCCGGACGAGCAGGTCACGCTGCGCCGGTACGCGGAGCGCATGAAGGACGGCCAGCAGCACATCTACTACCTCACCGGCGAGTCCCGCACGGCCATCGAGAACTCGCCGCACATGGAGGCGTTCCGGGACCGGGGCTTCGAGGTGCTGGTGCTCACCGACCCCATCGACGAGATGTGGGTCGACACCGTCACCGAGTTCGACGGGCGGCGGTTCCAGTCGATCGCCAAGGGGCAGGTCGACCTCGACCCCGAGGAGAGCACCGAGCGCGAGCAGCAGCGGGAGGACTTCGCCCCGCTGCTCGGCTGGTTGACGACCGCCCTGGCGGACGACGTCAAGGAGGTGCGGCTGTCCTCGCGGCTCACCACGTCACCCGCCTGCGTGGTCGGCGACACCCACGACGTGTCGCCGACGCTGGAGAAGATGTATCGCGCGTCGGGCCAGGAGCTGCCGCGGATCAAGCGAATCCTCGAGCTCAACCCGAACCACCCGCTGGTCACCGGGCTGCGCACCGCCCACGCCGAGCGCGACGACAAGGCCGGCCTCGCCGAGACGGCCGAGCTCCTGTACGGGATGGCCCTGCTCGCGGAGGGTGGCGACCTGGCCGACCCGGGCCGGTTCGTGAAGCTGGTGGCGACACGGCTCGAACGAACCCTCTGACGTGGCCGCGCTCAAGACGGTCAACGACCTGGTGGCGTTCCTGCTCGAAGTGCTCGCCGTCGCGGCGCTGGCGTGGTGGGGGTTCGCGTTCGATGGGCCGGTGGTCGTCCGGATCCTGCTCGGCATCGGGGCGCCCGCCGCGCTGATCGGGACCTGGGGGCTGCTGCTCGCGCCCAAAGCCCGGCGCCGGCTTCCGATGCCTTGGCTCGTCGTCGCCAAAGTCGTCGTGTTCGGGGTGGCGGCCCTGGCACTCGCCGCGGCCGGCGGGGCCTGGCTCGGCGTCGCGTTCGCCGCTGTCGCGGTGGTCAACCTGGGGCTGGCGGTGGTGTGGGGCGGGCCTGAGCGGTGAGCCAGGTCACGGGCGATGTTGCCAGTTCGTTACGTTATGGTGATCACTGTCTCGGAGTCCGGTCGCCGGTCCGAGACGCCGGTAGGCTGGGGTTTCAGAGCGGTACCCGAGAAACAGGAGGACCCCGGTGACCGAGCAGGCTGCCGAGGCCCAGTCCGGCCCGGCCGTGCAGCGAAGCGTCCTGGTAGCCGAAGACGAGGCACTGATCCGGCTCGATCTCGTCGAGATGCTCAAGGAAGAGGGCTATCACGTCGCGGGTGAGGCGGCCGACGGCGAGCAGGCCGTCGCGTTGGCCACGGAGCTGCGGCCCGACCTCGTGATCCTCGACGTGAAGATGCCCAAGCTCGACGGCATCGACGCGGCGGCGGCCATCGCGGGCAAGCGCATCGCACCCGTCGTCATCCTCACCGCCTTCAGCCAGCGCGACCTGGTCGAGCGTGCCCGGGAGGCCGGCGCCATGGCCTACCTGGTCAAGCCGTTCGCCAAGCACGACCTCGTGCCGGCCATCGAGCTGGCAGTGAGCCGCTTCGCCGAGTTCGCCGCCCTCGAGACCGAGGTCGCCACGCTCACCGACCGGATGGAGACCCGCAAGCTCATCGAGCGCGCCAAGGGCCTGCTCATGACCAAGCAGGGCCTGTCCGAGCCCGAGGCGTTCCGCTGGATCCAGCGCACCGCCATGGACCGGCGCACCACGATGAAGGCCGTCGCCGAGGCCGTGGTCGAGAACATCACCTGACCACGAAGTTCAGCAACGCCGACCGCGGTCGCTCGCGGCTGTCCATGCCGTACTCGCGCACCTCGATGGTGTGCGCGCCGACGGCCAGCCCGCCGACGGCGACCGACACCGCGTAGCTGCCGCCGACGCCGGGACCGTCCATGGCCGTCGGCACGCCGGCGATCAGCGCGCCGTCCAGCCGCACCTGCATGCCTTGCACGCCACCGACCGCACCCGTGTCCCACTGCGCGGTCGCCGCGTCCAGCGTCACCCCCAGCACGAGCTGCCCGCGCCGCGGCACGGTCGTGCTGGAGAGCGGCTCCCCGGCGGCGTTGCCCAGCGCCGCGGCCACGTGGGCAGCCCGTCCGGCAGCTCCGGCTGGTTGATCGACGGCGGGTCGGTCGGCGACCAGGACGGCGTCGGCGTGATCTCCAGGTACGTCTCCAGCAGCGACACCTGCGGGCTCGCCCCCGGCGCGCGCAGCACGAACGGCGTGATCGTGTCCGGCCCGCGCGGACCGAGCAGCGCCGCGGGCACGTCCGCCACCACGGTCAGCGCCGCGCCCTGCACCCGGGGCGGCACCGCGACCGCCGGCCGTGCCGGCACCCGCATCCCGCCCAGCTGCACCACCACCCCGTTCGGGTCCAGGTCCGGCGTCACGGCCATCGTCGCCACCACGCGTGCCGACCGCGCCGACCGCAACGGCGTGCGCGCGATCCCGATCCCCGGTTCCTGGTCGGTGAGCCCCAGGACCTGCCGGGTCGCCGCGGTCACCGACGCCTCGACCACGCCCGGCGCCGCGACCGGCGGGCCGGTGAACCCGGCGCCCGCGACGTGCACCCGGGACCGCCGCCCGTCCGGCCCGCGGAACCCCAGCAGCACCCACGCGGTGTCCCAGGTCGGCACCACCCCGCGGGCCGCCACCGCGAGCCCGTCCTGGTACACCCGCACCCCGGACGTCGTCAGGACGACCTCGAACAGGTGCACCACGCCCGGCCCGCGCCGCGGCGACGCGTGCATCTCGATCGTCCGCCCGGTGGAGGGCACGTCCGGGGCCGCGGCGACCTGCACCCCGACGTCGGCCACCACCACCCGGATCGTCCCGCCGGGCAGTGCGGGGTCCACCTCCTCGGTCCGGCTCGCCCGCCGCACCCCGACACCGACCCGGTCCGCCCGCCCCGGCACCAGGTCCACGGTCAGCTCGCCGCCCGGCCCCGCGGTGTCGGTCCGCACCATGACCCGGCCGAGCACACCGTCGGTGCCTTCCGGCGCGGTCAGCCGCAACGGCTCGCGGGCCCGCAGCACCGCCATGTCCGCGCCACACCCGAGGTCGATCGGGAGCCCGCGCCCGGTGACCCGCCCCGGGCCCAGGCCGACGCACCCGCGGTAGCCGGACATGTGCCATCGCGAGGTCGGCGAGCCTCCCAGCGCGGTCGCCGGATCGCCGAAGTCGTCGTACAGCCCGGTGAGCCCCGCGAGCCAGGGCCGGCTCGCCCGCTGCGGCACGCCGATCACCTCGGTCGGCGCCGACCGCTGGCCGAACGCGTCGATGCCGCGCACCTCGACCCGGTACCGCTGACCGTTGCGCAGCCCGTCGAGCTGCACGTCCGGCGTGGCGACCAACCGGCTCGCGACCGGACCGCCGTCCCGGTGCCAGCGCACCTCGTAGCCGACCACGCCCTCCGGCGGGCCGCCGCCGGCCAGACCGTCCGCCCACGACAGTCGCAGCTGGTCTGTGTCCGGTGTGACCACGATCCGGTCCGGCGCGGGCGGCGGGTCGCCCGGGCTCGGCAGCACCACGATGTCCGAGGCGAACCGGTCGACGTGCACGGGTTGGGGCCCGGCGTCCGGCCGGTCCGGGCTTTCCTCGGTGGTGCGCAGGACGACCACCGCGCCGACCACGAGCACAACTGCGGCCAGCCACGCCAGCAGCCGCTTCCGTGTGGGCACGGGAAGAACACTAGAAGTCGCCGACCACCCGGCGGCGGGGCGTTGTGAAGTTGAGATGGTGTTACGTGGATGACCGTTTACGGCGGGTTCGTCCGATGAGCGGACACCCAAGGGCAGTTTCGTTGCAGTCTGGTCACGAGGGGCCTTGGCGCGTGACTAGTCCGGAGTTGGTTACTACGTTCCGCTCCAGCCCGTGCCGCCGAGCAGGGTGAATACCTGCCGTACCGCGAGGTGGGGCACGCGATGACGTCGGGTAGCCTTCTCGGCCAAGCTGAGCCGTGCATGAGGCCACGGCACTATGAAAGGACGACACGTTGGGCCCGAAGATGGTTAGCCGCGCTGGCTTGCTGGCCGCCGGCATGGCGCTCACTCTCACACTTTCCGCATGTGCCGGCTCTGGTGACGACAGCTCGGGAAGCGGCGACGGCGGCGGCGCCACCACCGTCAAGATCGGTTTCATGGGTGACCTGACCGGTGAGAACTCGGCGATCGTGATCCCGCCGCGCAACGGCGCGAAGATGGCGTTCGACGAGTACAACGCCACCAACCCGGACGTCAAGATCGAGATGGTCGAGTACGACAGCCAGGGCAAGCCCGAGCAGGCCACGGTCCTTGTTCCGCAGGCGGTCAGCCAGGACAAGATCGTCGGGCTGATCGGACCGGCGTTCTCCGGTGAGTCCAAGGCGGTCGGCGCCCAGCTCAACGAGGCGAAGATTCCGAGCGTCTCCGCGTCGGCCACCAACCCGGACCTCGCCAAGAACGGGTGGACCTTCTGGCACCGCGTGGTCGCCAACGACAACGACCAGGGACCCGGGATCGCCAACTTCCTCGTCAAGGCGCTGAGCCCGAAGAAGGCCTACGTCGTCAGCGACGACCAGGAGTACAGCGTCGGCCTCGCCGCGACCGTCGACGCGGCGTTCAAGGAGGCCGGTGTCACCACCGAGACCGACAAGTTCGCCCAGACCGCATCGGACTACTCGTCCACGGTGTCCAAGGTGAAGGCGTCCAACGCCGACGTGGTGTTCTACGGCGGCTACTACGCCCAGGCCGGCCCGCTGCTCAAGCAGCTGCGGGACGGCGGAGTGACGGCGCCGTTCGTCTCCGGCGACGGTTCGCTGGACGCGCAGCTGGTGTCCACCGCGGGTGCGGCGTCCGCCGAGGGCGCGATTCTCGGCTGCCCGTGCAACATCCCGAGCGCCGACGTCACCGGCCCGCTCAAGGAGTTCTACGACAACTACAAGAGCGCGTTCAACGTCGACCCCGCCATCTACGCGACCGAGGGCTACGACGCGGCCACCACCTTCATCAAGGCGATCGAGGCCGGCAACACCACGCCCGAGAAGATCAACGACTTCATCAAGACGGAGGACTTCGAGGGCGTGTCCAAGCCGATCAAGTTCCAGGACAACGGCGAGCCGGAGACCAACGCGATCTTCATCTACCAGGTCCAGAACGGGGCGGTCAAGCTTCTCGGACCGTCCGAAGAGGCGAAGCTCGAGGGCTGAGCGGAGCGAACACATTCAGACGCTGAGGGCGGGAGCGTTGCACGGCGTTCCCGCCCTCGCCACTGTGGCGAAACCCCTACTGTGGCGAACTCCCTCGCCCTGAGCAGCAAGGCAGCAACCCAGCATGCTCGATGATCTGCGTGATCAGTTCCTGCCCAGCACCCTGGGCGGGCTGGCGGTCGGTGCCATCTTCGCGCTGCTCGCCCTCGGTTACACGATGGTCTACGGTGTCCTGCGCCTGATCAACTTCGCGCACTCCGAAATCTTCATGATCGGCACGTTCGCCTCTCTGTTCGTGCTGGTCACCATGGGCATCTCCGCGCCGCTGACCGGGTTCGCGCTCATCGGCCTGATCCTGTTGATGATGGTGGTGTCGGCGGCCGCGGCCGGTGGCGCGGCGGTCGTCCTGGAGCAGGTCGCCTACCGGCCGCTGCGCAAGAAGGGCGCGTCCCGGCTGGCCGCGCTGATCTCGGCGATCGGCGCGTCCCTGTTCCTACAGGAGCTCTTCGCGCTGGTGATCATCCCCGAGGTGTTCGACAAGCCGGGCCGCAACACCACGGGCGTGCCCCGGTTCGTCGACCGGGACACCGTGTTCTCCATCGGCAACGCGGACATCCGCACCGACCACGTCATCGTCATCGTGGCGGCGGTGGCCATGATGGTCCTGCTGGACCAGGTGGTGAACCGGACCAAGATGGGTCGGGGGATCCGGGCCACCGCACAGGATCCCGAGGCCGCCGTGCTGATGGGGGTCAACATCGACAACGTCGTGCGGATGACGTTCCTGCTCGGCGGGGCGATGGCCGGCGTCGCCGGACTGCTGTACGTGATGGAGTTCGAGGTCACCCAGTACAACGAGGGTTTCGTGCTGGGCATCAAGGCGTTCACCGCCGCGGTGCTCGGGGGCATCGGCAACATTCGGGGCGCCCTGCTCGGCGGGTTCGCCCTCGGCCTGATCGAGAACTGGGGGGCGATCTTCCTCGGCTCCGAGTGGAAGGACGTCATCGCGTTCATCGTCCTGGTGGTCGTGCTGATGTTCCGGCCGACCGGAATCCTGGGCGAGTCCCTGCAGCGAGCACGCGCATGAAGGGCGACCACGTGACCAACGGCAGCAACACGTTCCGGCGGTCGGCCGACGCCATGAGCGGGCGGCTCGACAGGGTTCGCGACTGGTGGACCCACGCACCGCAGTGGCAGCGCTGGATAGTCTACATCGGACTGATCGTGGGTGCGCTCATCCTGCCGGCGCCGTGGGTCGGCTCCTTCATGTCGCCCTACTCCGACTGGACCACGGTCCTGATCTTCCCGGTCGGCACGTACATCCTGATGGCGGTCGGGCTGAACGTCGTGGTCGGCCTCGCCGGGCTGCTGGACCTCGGCTACGTGGCGTTCTTCGCCATCGGCAGCTACTCGCTGGCCTACTTCGGCACCGCGTACGGCTGGAACTTCTGGTACACCCTGGCGCTGGGTGTCGGGATCACCGCGGTGTCCGGTGTGATCCTCGGTGCGCCGACGCTGCGCCTGCGCGGTGACTACCTGGCCATCGTCACCCTCGGTTTCGGCGAGATCGTCCGGATCACCGCCAACAACACCACCGAGATCGGCGGCGCCCGAGGCATCACCAACATCCCGCACCCGCCGCCGATGTTCGGCACCAAGTTCCTGTTCGACCCGGCGCCCTACTACTACCTCATCCTGGGCGCCATCGTCCTGGTGATCATCTTCTCCCGCAGGCTGGAGACGAGCAGGGTCGGCCGGTCCTGGGCGGCGATCCGGGAGGACGAGGACGCGGCCGAGCTGATGGGCGTGCCGACGTTCAAGTTCAAGCTGCTGGCGTTCGCGGTCGGCGCGATCATCGGGGGCATGGCCGGCTCGGTCTGGGCCAGCCAGGCCAACTTCATCGCGCCCACCAGCTTCCCGTTCATCCTGTCCGCGACCATCCTCGTCGCCGTCGTGCTCGGTGGCTCCGGCAACATGCCCGGGGTGCTACTCGGCGCGTTCCTCATCGCCTGGCTTCCCGAGCGGTTCCGCGGGCTGGCCGAGTACCGGATCCTGTTCTTCGGAGCGGCCCTGGTGCTGCTGATGGCGCTGCGGCCGGAGGGACTGCTGCCGTCCAGGCGCAGGCGTGCGGAGCTCGCCGAGGGGACCGGCGGCATGGGCTCGATGGGCGCGGAAGTCGGCGGACCCACCGCGGACACGTCTGTGGAGGTTTCCAAGTGACCGAGCCGACCGACACGGCCGAGCCGACGAACCTGCTGGAGCTCACGAACCTCACCATGGCCTTCGGCGGCGTCGTCGCGCTCCGCGACGTCGACCTGGCGATCCGGGAGGGCGAGATCTTCGCCCTGATCGGCCCCAACGGCGCGGGCAAGACCACCGCCTTCAACGTGGTCACCGGTGTCTACAAGCCCTCCTCGGGCGAGGTGCGGTTCGCGGGCAGCCGGATCGACGGGATGAAGCGGTACAAGGTGGCCAAGGGCGGGATCGCCAGGACCTTCCAGAACATCCGGCTCTTCCACAACATGTCCGCGCTGGAGAACGTCATGGTGGGGTTGGACGCGCACCACCGGACCGGCGCCCTCGGCGCCGCGTTCGGCATGCCGTGGCACTACCGCGAGGAACGCGAGGGCCGTGAGCGGGCCATGGAGCTGCTGGACTTCGTCGGCATCAGCGGTCGCACGGAGGACACGGCGAAGAACCTGCCTTACGGCGACCAGCGCCGGCTGGAGATCGCCAGGGCGCTGGGCACCAACCCCCGGCTGCTGCTGCTCGACGAGCCGGCGGCGGGGATGAACCCGGCCGAGAAGCAGTCCCTGCAGGAGCTGATCCGCCGGATCCGGGACGACGGCCGCACGGTGCTGCTGATCGAGCACGACATGGGCCTGGTGATGCACATCAGCGACCGGGTCGCCGTGCTCGACTTCGGCCAGCTCATCGCCGAGGGCGCGCCCCGAGAGGTACAGAACAACGCCAAAGTCATCGAGGCATACCTGGGAGCAGAAGCCGATGCTTCTTGAGGTCAACGACATCCACGTCCATTACGGGAAGGTCGCGGCGCTGCGGGGAGTCACCCTCGAGGTCGCCGAAGGCGAGGTCGTGGCGCTCATCGGGGCAAACGGCGCGGGCAAGACCACGACGCTGAAGACGATCTCCGGCCTGCGGCCGCTCTCCAGCGGGTACGTCAGGTTCCAGGGGGAGGACATCTCGAAGCTGCCCGCCCACAAGCGGGTCAAGCTCGGCATCGGCCAGGCTCCCGAAGGGCGGGGGATCTTTCCCGGCATGACGGTGCAGGAGAACCTCCTGATGGGTGCCTACGGGCGCCGCGGTGACGTGAGCGGCGACCTGGCCGACGTCTTCGACATCTTCCCCCGGCTCGCCGAGCGCAGGTCGCAGTACGGCGGCACGATGTCCGGTGGCGAGCAGCAGATGCTCACCATCGGACGGGCGCTGATGACCGACCCGAAGGTGCTGTTGCTCGACGAGCCGTCGATGGGCCTCGCGCCGATGCTCGTCACCCAGATCTTCGCGATCATCCGGGAGATCAACGAGCGCGGGACCACGGTCCTGCTGGTGGAGCAGAACGCCCACCAGGCGCTGCAGCTGGCCGACCGGGCGTATGTGCTGGAGACCGGCCGGGTGTTCAAGACCGCCGGCGCGAGCGACCTGCTGCACGACCCGGAGGTGCGGGCAGCATATCTTGGCGGTGATCTCGGCGTCGCCTGATGAGCTCGTGGAAAGGACTGCCCGTGCGAAACCGGTCGGTGACGGTCATGGCCGTCGTTGCGACGGCTGCCATGCTGTTGGGTTCGTGCTCGTCCGGCGGCGACGACGTGCCGCCTGACCGGACCGACCCGGCCGCGTGCGACGCCAGCAAGGGCCCCCTGGTGGTCGGCGTCATCGCGCCGCTGAGCGGCGAGCTGGTCGCGCAGGGCAAGGGCATCGAGAACGCGACCCGCCTCGCCGTCGACCAGGCCAACAAGAGATGCGCCGTCAATGGCTACAAGCTCGTCGTGCAGGCCGAGGACGACGGGATGAACCCGAAGCTCGGCGTCCAGGTCGCGACGAAGCTGGCCGCCACGAAGAACATCGTCGGGGTGGTGTCCACACTGAACTCCTCGGTGTCCGAGAAGGTCCAGCCCGTCCTGGACGGGGCCGGGATCCTGCAGATCTCACCGGCCAACACCGCCGACTCGCTGTCCAAGGGCAAGGACTTCGCCACCAACCCGAAACGGCCGTTCCCGACCTACTTCCGCACCTGCACGGTCGACTCGCTGCAGGGCCCGTTCGCGGCGGACTACCTGGTGGAGAAGGCGAAGAAGCGGAACATCGCGATCGTCACCGACGGGCTGACCTACGGCGAGGGTCTTGCCGACTCGTTCACCACGCAGGCACAGGAGAAGGGCGCGACGATCGTCACCCGCCAGCGGATCGGCGACGGTGTCACCGACTTCGCCAAGGTCATCGCCGCGCTCAAGCCGTTCAGCCCCGACGCGGTCTACTTCGGCGGCCAGTATCCGGAGGCGGCCCCGCTGTCCGCGCAGCTCGCGGCCGGGGGGCAGAAGGGCCCGGTGATGGGCGGCGACGGGATCTTCAACAACTCCTTCATGACCCTGGGTGGCAGGGAAGGCGACCTGGCCACCTCGGTCGGCGCACCGACCGAGGACCTGGACAGCGCGCAGGAGTTCGCCAAGGCCTACCAGTCGGCCGGCTACCCCGAGAGTTTCGGCGCCTACGGCGCGTTCGCCTACGACGCCGCCAACGCGATCATCGGCTCGCTGACGGCGACCGTCGGCGACGGCCGGTGGTCCGACTCGATGCGCGACGAGCTGGTCGCCAACGCCGGCAGGTACAAGGGCGACGGCGCCACCGGCAAGGTCTCCTTCGACGAGTACGGGGACACCGGGAACCACGTCCTCACCGTCTACCGGGTGACCGCCGGCAAGTGGGACGCCGTCGAGACCGGCGAGTACATCGGCTGAGGCGGGCGGGCTTAGTGGTCGCCGCGACCACTTAGGGCACCGGCTCGAACGGGATGTCGGTGCCCTCGGCGTCCTTCATGTCGGTCAGCGTCGCGCCGCCGAACGCCCGGAGCGCGGCGGGCTCGGCGTTCTCCGGCACGTCGTAGTACAGGTCGAACTCCACCCGGACCGCGGCGCCGAGGTCGAACTTGTCGGGCTGGCGCTTGACCATCATCGTCGGCCGGTCCGGGGCCCGCGTGCTGCCGTCCGCGAGCACGAGCAGCTGCCGGCCCGTGTCGAACAGGACGCCGCTGCGGCCGACGTTGACCACGACCAGCCGGATGCGGGCGAACTCGCCCTTGGCCTCGAACTCGACGTGGCTGCCGACGAGGGTCTTCATGTGCGCGCTGAGCCCGATCAGCGAGAACGACGTGTCGCCGTCGACGACCGCACGGCCGTTCAGCGCGACCTCGTCCGGCCGAACCGGCCGAGGGGCCAGCTCGTAAGTGGTCGAGGCCGGGGCTCGCTGCTCGGAGGCGTCTTGTTCGGGGGTGTCGCCGGTGGCCGTGCAACTGGTCAGCGCCGCCGCGGCGAGCATGACGCCGGCGGCGCGCCGGAGGCCGTTGGGGACCCGCATGGCGTGATTCTGGCAGGCCGCTCGTGCCGGTGGTGCATCCGGCGGGGATTCCTGGTCAGGGGACCAGTGGGCGGACCTCCTCGGCCACGAACCTGACGTAGCCCTCCAGGTCCGGCTCGTCGGCGGTGTGCACCAGGATCACCGAGTCGGCGCCGGCGTCGACCAGCTTGCGCACGGCCGCGGCGACCGTCTCGGCGTCCCCGGCGGCGCCGAGGTCCGGGATCGACTCGTTGCCCCAGTACTCGAACTCGGTGCGCAGCCGCGCGGCGGCGTCCGGCCCGGTCGTGGCCTGGAGGTAGACGACCATGCGGTGGTGGTCGGTGCGCCCCGCCTTCGCGCGGCCCTCGTCGATGAGCGCGCGGGCCTCGCGGACGGCGGCGGCCGGGTGGCTCGCGTCGAGGATCGTGCCGTCGGCCAGCTCACCGGACAGTCGCAGCGAGCGTGGCCGGGTCGCCCCGACGTAGATGCCCGGCGGGGTGGGTGGGGGCCAGTCGAGGGCCACGTCGGCCAGCCGCACGTGGCTGCCGGAGGTGGTGACCCGCTCGCCGCGCAGCAGCGCCTTCAGCGCGGTGAGGTGCTCGCGCATCAGCGTCAGCGGGGAGGGCGCCCGCACGCCGGCCTGGCCCATCCATTCCTGCGCGCCGTGCCCGACGCCCAGGATCACCCGGTCGGGGAACAGGCGGAGCAGGGTCGCCGCCTCCATGGCGGTCATCGCGACGTTCCGCAACGGCAGGGGCAGGATGCCGATGCCGACCCGCAGCCTCTCGGTCCAGGCCAGCGCCGCGGCCATGCTGGCGATGCCGCTCTCGAAGAAGCAGTCCTCCCACAGCCACAGCTCTTCCAGGCCCGACTCCTCGGCCGCGCGGACCGCGCCGCGCAGCCGCTCGGGTGGGAGCTGCGGCCGGAACACGACCCCGAGCGCGGTCATGAGCCCGGCGGCCGTTCGCGGACGATGCAGGTGAGCCGGGCCGTGCAGGTCCGGCGGCCCTCGTCGTCGGTGATCACGATCTCGAAGGTCGACGTGCTGCGCCCCACGTGCAGCGGCGTGGCCACCCCGGTCACGATCCCGGACTTGGCGGCCCGGTGGTGCGTGCAGGACAGCTCCAGCCCGAGCGCGACCCGCTCGGTGCCCGCGTTCAGCGCCGCCGCCGCCGACCCGATGGTCTCGGCCAGCGTCGCGTTCGCACCCCCGTGCAACAGGCCGTAGGGCTGCAGGTTCCCCGCCACCGGCATGGTGCCGACGACGCGCTTCGGGTCCCACTCGGTGATCTCGATGCCCATCTTCGTCGGCAGCAACTGGTCGACCAGGTCGTACCGAACTCCCGGCAGGTTCGGCGGGACGTTGCTGGCAGGGGTGCTCGACACGCTCTCTCCTCGCTGGTGGGGTCGTCACCAGTGTCGGTGCACCACCCTAGACTCGCCCTGTGCCTGAGACGCCCGCCACAAGTCCCGCCCCGACCACCTCGAAAGCCGGCCAGGAGCAGCGGCTACTGCTCATCGACGGCCACTCGATGGCCTACCGGGCGTTCTTCGCGCTGCCCAAGGAGAACTTCTCCACCGGCACGGGTCAGCACACCAACGCCGTCTACGGCTTCACCTCGATGCTGATCAACCTGCTGCGCGACGAGAAGCCCACCCACGTCGCGGTCTGCTTCGACGTGTCCCGCAAGACCTTCCGCAGCGAGCAGTACGCCGAGTACAAGGCCAACCGCTCCGCCACGCCCGACGAGTTCAAGGGCCAGGTCAGCCTCATCGAGGAGGTCCTGCGCGCGCTCGTCATCCCGTCGCTGTCCAAGGAGGGCTTCGAGGCCGACGACCTCATCGCCACGCTCACCACCATGGCCACCGCCGAGGGCTTCGCGGTCGCCATCTGTACCGGTGACCGCGACGCGTTCCAGCTGGTCAACGAGCACGTCACGGTGCTCTACCCGTCGCGCGGCGTGTCCGAGATGGCCCGGATGACACCCGACGCGGTGCACACCAAGACCGGCGTCACGGCCGGCCAGTACGCCGACTTCGCCGCGCTGCGCGGCGACCCGTCGGACAACCTGCCCAAGATCCCGGGCGTCGGCGAGAAGACCGTGGCCAAGTGGATCAATCAGTTCGGCTCGCTCAACGACATCGTCGACCGGGTCGACGAGGTCACGGGCAAGGCCGGCGACGCGCTCCGCGACAACCTGTCCAACGTCATGATGAACCGCCGGCTCACCGAGCTGGTCCGGGACGTTCAGCTGGGCGTGCGGCCCGACGACCTCGCCGCCAAGCCGTGGGACCGCGACGCCGTCCACCGGTTGTTCGACGAGCTGGAGTTCCGGGTGCTCCGTGACCGGCTGTTCGCCGAGCTGAGCACCGCCGAGCCCGAGGCCGAGCACGGTTTCGAGGTCACCGGCGGCGAGCTCGAGCCGGGCGGGGTGGCGGGCTGGCTGTCGTCGCACGCACCGGCCGGCACCCGGGTCGGGCTGTCGTTCCGCGACACGTCCACGGGTGTGTCCGGCGAGGCCGTCGAGCTGCGCTCCGTCGCCGTCGCCCTGGCCGACGGCACCGGCGCGTACGTCGACGTCACCCAGCTCGCCGAGGACGACGAGCGCGCGCTCACGGCGTGGCTCGCCGACCCGTCGGTGGCCAAGCTGGCCTACGACGTCAAGCGTTCGCTGCACGCCGTCCGGCACCGCGGCTGGACCATGCGCGGGCTGGCCACCGACACCCAGCTCGCGGCCTACCTCGTGCGGCCGGGCCAACGCTCGTTCGCGCTGGATGATCTCGTGCTGCGCTACCTCAAGCGCGAGCTGCGGGTCGAGCAGCAGCCGGAGGAGCGGCAGCTGTCGTTGCTGGACGGCGAGGAGGGCGACGCGGCCAAGGTCGCCGAGGGCGAGATCGTCCGGGCCAGGGCCATCGCCGAGCTGGCCGACGCGCTCGACGTCGCGCTGGAGGAAACCGGCGGGGTGAGCCTGCTGGCCGAGATCGAGCTGCCGCTGCTGCACGTCCTGGCCGACCTGGAGGCCGTCGGGATCGCGGTCGACACCGCGCTGCTCGCGTCGCTCGAGGCGCACTTCGCCAGCCGGGTCAAGCACGCCGAGCAGGAGGCGTTCGCGGTCATCGGCAAGGAGATCAACCTCGGCTCTCCCAAGCAGCTGCAGGTGGTGCTGTTCGACGAGCTGCAGATGCCCAAGACCAAGCGCACCAAGACCGGCTACACCACCGACGCCGACGCGCTGATGAGCCTGCACGAGCAGACCGAGCACCCGTTCCTGGCGCACCTGCTGGAGCACCGCGACGCCAGCCGGCTCAAGGTCACCGTCGAGGGCCTGATCAAGTCGGTGTCCGACGACGACCGCATCCACACCACCTACAGCCAGACGATCGCGGCGACCGGCCGCCTGTCCTCGACCGAGCCGAACCTGCAGAACGTGCCGATCCGCACGGACGAGGGCCGCACGATCCGCGACACGTTCATCGTCGGACCCGGCTACGCGGACCTGATGACGGCGGACTACAGCCAGATCGAGATGCGGATCATGGCTCACCTGTCGGGTGACGCAGCGCTGATCGAGGCCTTCCAGTCCGGCTTCGACTTCCACGCCGCCACGGCCGCGCGCGTCTTCTCGGTCGAGCCGGCGGACGTCACCGGCGGCCAGCGCGCCAAGATCAACGCGATGAACTACGGCCTGGCGTACGGCCTGTCGGCCTACGGGCTGTCCCAGCAGCTGCGGATCTCCACGGACGAGGCGCACGGGCTGATGGACGAGTACTTCGACCGGTTCGGCGGCGTGCGCGACTACCTCCAGGAGATCGTGGCCAAGGCACGCAAGGACGGCTACACGGAGACCATCTTCGGCCGCCGCCGCTACTTGCCCGACCTCACGAGCGACAACCGCCAGCGGCGCGAGATGGCCGAGCGGATGGCGTTGAACGCGCCCATCCAGGGCAGCGCGGCCGACATCATCAAGGTGGCGATGCTCAACGTCGACCGGGAGCTGCGCTCGGCCAGCCTGCGCACGAGGATGTTGCTGCAGGTGCACGACGAGCTGGTGCTCGAGGTGGCCGAGGGAGAGCGGGACACCGCCGAGTCGTTGGTGCGCAAGGGAATGGGCAGCGCCTACAAGCTGGACGTGCCGCTCGATGTTTCGGTCGGGTTCGGGCGCTCCTGGAACGACGCCGCTCACTGACCGGCGCGTTTTGGGCGGGGGTGTGCTCGCGGAACGCGCTCGCCGGGGCGCCGGTCACGGTGTCTTCTGGGGGGCGACCCCCCAGACCCCCACGGTGCTGGCTCCTCACCTCGGGGCCTCGGGGCGGGTTGGGTTCCCACCAGCGCCGGCCGCTCCTCGACACGGTGGGTGATGACCGGCGGGTGCTCGCGGGACGCGTTCGCCGGGGCGCCGGTCACGGTGGCTTCTGGGGGGCGACCCCCCAGACCCCCACGGTGCGTGCTCCTCACCGTTGGTAGGGGTGGGCTTGGTCGGGTGACCAGCGCTCGTCGGTGGGGGGTGGTCGGGGTGTGCTCGCGGGACGCGTTCGCCGGGGCGCCGGTCACGGTGGCTTCTGGGGGGCGACCCCCCAGACCCCCACGGTGCTGGCTCCTCACCTTGGGGCCTCGGGGCGGGTTGGTTTCCCACCAGCGCCGGCCGCTCCTCGACACGGTGGGTGATGACCGGCGGGTGCTCGCGGGACGCGTTCGCCGGGGTGTCGGTCGCGGTGTGCTCTGGGGGCCGGCCCCCAGACCCGCACGGTGCGGGCTCCTCGCCTCGTGGCTCGGAGCGGGGTGTTCCGCACCAGCGCCTGTTGGTGGACGGCGGTGGCGCGTGCGTCATCGCGGTTGTCGGTGGGCGGCGGTAGCCTGCTTTCGTGGAGACCGTCATCCACCTGCGGCGGGCGCGGGACCTCATGGACGCTCGCTACGCCGAGCCGCTCGACCTCGATGCCATGGCTGCCGAGGCCGGCTTCTCCCGCTACCACTTCGCCCGGGAGTTCCGCGCGGCGTTCGGGGAGACGCCCGGCGGATACCTCAGCCGTCGGCGGGTCGAGCGGGCCAAGAACCTCCTGGCCGCCGCCAACCTCACCGTCACCGAGATCTGCATGGTCGTCGGGTTCACCAGCCTCGGCTCGTTCTCGCGGCGGTTCACCGAGCTGGTCGGCTGCGCGCCCACCGAGTACCGCCGGCGGATGGTCGCCAGGGGAGGCCTGCCGCCGATCCCGGGGTGCTACATCATGGCCTGGGCCCGCCCGCTGCCGAGGAGCGCGCCCCCAGCAATCGCGGATAAGCAACCCGAGGAGCCCGGGTCATAGCGTCGGGTCCACAGGAACGACCCAGGGAGACGAAAGCAATGATCAGGAAGATCTCGCACGTCAGCGTGTCCGTGCTCGACCAGGACTCCGCCAAGGAGTTCTACACCCAGAAGCTGGGCTTCGAGGTACGCAACGACATCGTGATGGGGGAGGATTTCGAGGGCGCGGGGCAGGGCTTCCGCTGGCTGACCGTGGGCCCGCTCGACCAGCCGGACGTGACGATCATCCTGGCCGACGCCCGGATGGGTCACTCGCCGCAGACCGCGGAGGAGGTCCGCGCGCTGGTGGCCAAGGGGGCGATCGGCAACGGCGTGTTCGCCACCGACGACTGCCACAAGACCTTCCGGGAGCTGTCCGAGCGTGGGGTCGTGTTCGTCCAGGAGCCGGCCGAGCGGCCGTACGGCGTCGAGGCCGTGTTCCGGGACGACTCCGGCAACTGGTTCAGCCTCACCGAGCCGCGCGGCTGAGCAAATCGGTCAACAGCCCCAAGCTCCGGTAACGTGGCGGGCGAATCCGAGCTGCGGAGGCTGGATGACCGGGAAGCGGGCCCTCGTCCTCGGCGGCACCGGCATGCTGGCCGGCTGCGCCGAAGCACTCGTCGCCGACGGTTGGCATGTCGTGCTGCCGAGCCGCCGCTATGCCCCGATCCCGGCCGTGGACCACAACGGGACCGGCAACGGTCACCGCAAGGCCCTCTGGGTCCAGGCCAGCTGGTCCGAGCCCAAGGCCCTCGCCGCGGGCGCCGCTCGCGCGCTCGGCGGGCCGGCCGACCTGCTCGTCGCCTGGGTGCACGGCACCGAGCGGGTCTCCGTGCTCCGCGCGGTCGCCCCGCTGCTCGCGGCCGGGGCGCCGGTCGTCGAGGTGCACGGGAGCGCGTCGGCCAACCCCGTCGGCGGCTGCCCGGAGCCGGTCCTCGCCGGCCACCCCACCCAGCAGATCGTGCTCGGCTTCCTCCGGCACGCCGGCCGCACCCGGTGGCTCACCCACCAGGAGATCTCGACCGGCGTGCTGGACGGGGTCCGCCGGGCGCTAGCCGGCAAACCGCCGGCGGTGCACCAGGTCGGCGAGTTCCGCCCGGTGCACCGCTGACCCCCCGACTACTTGATCGTCATGTCCCGCCAGTGCTCGCCATCGGCCGAGAACTGGAACTTGTCGTTCGGCATGTCCGCGGGCCACGCCGCGTAACCGGCCCGGGTCCAGAAGGCCCCGCCGTTGTAGCGCCGCTTCACCTCGGTGAACGTGCGGCCGCCGTCCTCGCTCACGAACGTGCGACCCTTGCCGCCCTTCGCATTGATCATCAAGGAGCCGTCCGGCAGTCCGACCGGCTGGCCGAGGGTGTCCCGTGGCATCGCGTCCTCGTCCCACTGCCAGGTCCGCTCCCAGGACCGCCCACCGTCGTCGCTGCGGAGAACCGCGAGCATGCCGTACCTGTCGGCGATCTGCATCCCCACGGCCGAGGCGTACAGAGTGTCGCCGGCCGAGACCACCGACCAGCCTTCCTGGGCGGGTGTCCCCGCGAAGCCGAGCGGGCTGATCACCCAGGTGCGGCCCTCGTCATCGCTCACGGCTGCCGCCCACTGCCGGGTGCCCGGCTGGCGGCCGACCACCCACCACCGGCCGTCGCGGGTCGTGATCGGTCCCGGCTGCGGCTCGTCCAACCGCGGCGGGTTGGCCAGTCGCGCGGGCTCACCAGAGCCCGGTAGCACCACGTCGACGCCCGTCTCGTCGCACTGCCAGCCGACGCCGACGAGCTTCGGGCAGCCCACGACCAGCACCCCGCCGTCCGGGATGGCCGGAACGGTGTCGGTGACGACCAGCGGAACCTCGACCGGATGCCAGGTTTGCCCGCCGTCGGTGCTGTGCACGCGGCGCGCTTGGGCCGCGAGGCTTCCGTTCCAGTCCACCGCGACCTCGTCCTCGCCGAGAACCCACAGGCGGCCGAGGGCGCCGTTGGGGAGATTCTCCGGCTTCGGGAGCGCCCGGGTCGTCCAGCGATCCCCGCCGTCGTCGGTGGCCAGCAGGATCTCGGCGCAGTCCTGTGGCGCCGGTCCCTCGTCGCAGTCGGCGCGCATCGCGTAGCCATGGTCCTCGTCGGCGAAGTTCCCGTCGAAGATGAACGGCTCGGTCGGCATCATCTGCTGGGACGGTGTCGCCGGCGCCGGCGGGGTCGCCGGCTCCACGGGGTCCGGGGCCATGCCGGCGCGCAGCAGCGGGACCGCCACGCTCACCAGCAGCACGGCCGCCGCCGCGGCGATCTGCATCCGCCCGCGCACCACCCGCTGCCGGGAGCGCTCGAGCACCCGGTCGAAGTCCGGCACGGGCACCGACTGCCGGATGCCGTCCCGCAGCCGCCCCAGCTCGGTGTCCAGGTCGAGATCAGGCATGGTCCATCTCCTCGGTGTGCAGCTGCGCGGCCAATGCCGCCCTGGCTCGGGAAAGGCGGGACTTCACCGTCCCTACCGGAACGTCCAAGATGGACGCCACCTCGTCGACCGGCAGGTCGGCCAGGTAGTGCAGCACGACGGCAGCCTGGTACTCGTGGCTCAGCGTGCGGATCGCCGCGTGCAGGTCGAGGTGCTCGCCGAACGCCGCGGGCGGGCCGGGTTCCTCGTCGCCCTCCCTGCGCAGGATCCGGTCCAGCATCGCCCGCCTGCGCCACCGCCGGCGGGCCAGGTTGACGACGACCGTGCGGATCCATGCCTCCGGGCTGTCCGCCCGGGCGACCCGCGCCCGGCGCCCGTAGGCGACCGCGAACGCCTCCTGGGTGACCTCCTCGGCCTCGCCGAGGTCTCTGAGCAGCGCGTAGGCGGTCAGCACCAGGCTGCGGTAGCTCTCCTGGTACAGCTGCGCGAACCATTCCCCATTGGTCACTGATCGCTCCTGTCCTGCTTACTTACCGTGCAAGAGTCACGAGCCCGGCGCCAGGTTCCAGCGCGAGTTTCTGCCCACGACCACCGGGGTCAGCGCAGCGCGCCGGCCGGCCGGACCTCCCAGATGGTCCACAGTGGACGGTAGCCCTGCCGTGGCCAGAACACCGAGGCCAGCGGGTTCGGCGGGTTGTAGTACAGGAACGTGCCGATGGCGCCGAGCCGGGCGAGCTCGCGGTGCGCCACGGCCATGAGGCTCCGGCCGACGCCGGTGCCGCGGGCCTCGGGGCGCACCGACACGCAGTTCACGTAGCCCCACCGGCCGGCCGGCAGCCGGGTGGCGGTCACCGAGCCGGGGTCGGCATCGACGAGCCGGCAGTGCGCGAGCCCGACCGGCACGCCCTCCCGCTCGGCGACCCACACCGGGTCGCCCTGCTCGAGGTGCCTGGCCAACGCCGCGCGCTTGACCGCACGCGCGTCCGGCCGGGCCACCGCGGCGCCGACCAGCGCCGAGTACGCGAGCTCGGCGAGCTCCAGCTCCAGAGCGACGTCCAGGTCCCGCTCGCTCGCCAGCCGGACCGCGAGTTCCGCGCCCGCCCCGGGGGTCGGCCGGCCGACGCATACGGCCATGCTCGACAGCGGGGCGAAACCGTGCGCCAGCAACGGCTTGCTCGCCTCCGCGTCGCGGCTGGGCCACGTCACCAGGCACGCCGAGTCCGCGCCGGGCGCGCCCCGCTCCAGCACCCGGTGGAGCTCGCGCAGCAGCGCCTCCATCCCCGCTCCGCCCGTCGCGCCGAGCAGCGGGTGCAGCTCCCACGCCTCGCGCGACGACCACAGCGTCGGCGCGGTGCCGGCCTCGTACCGGTTGCGCACGACCACCCCGGCCACCCGCTCGCCGTCCGGCAGCGCCGCGGTGAGCACGTCGCCGTCCGGCGGCGCGGCCGCGGCCGGCAGGAGCGGGTCGACCTGCTCGAACCGGGTGGTCTGAGCCTGCAGCAGGGCGCCCGCCACGCTCATGACGGGGACTGGTCGCTCGCCGCCCGCCGGCACCGGAAGATCGCCGTGCCGGGGAACAGCGCGCCCCGCATCGGGCTCCACTGGCCCCACTCCTCGGTGAGCCCGTCCGGCCAGGTGGGCTCGACGAGGTCCACCAGCGTCAGCCCGGCGCCGGTGAGCGCGCGCACGAAGTCGCCGAGCGTGCGGTGGTGCTCGACGTAGGTGGCGTTGCCCCCCGCGTCGACCTCCACGTACGGGGTGCGGTCGAAGTACGAGCCGGTGACCCGCAGCCCGTTCGGGCCCGGGTCGTCGGGAAAGATCCACCGCATCGGGTGGGTGACCGCGAAGACCCACGCGCCGCCCGGCCGCAGCACCCGGGCCACCTCGCGGAACACCGCGTCCAGGTCGGCCACGAACGGCACCGCGCCGAACGCCGAGCAGGCGATGGCGAACGAGCCGGTCGCGAACGGCAGGCGCTCCGCGTTGGCCCGCACGAGCGGCACGTCGATCCCGGTGGCCTCGTTGGCCGCGGCCGCATAGCGCAGCATGCCGGCCGACAGGTCGAGCCCGACCACCCGCGCGCCCTGCGCGGAAAGCCATCGCGCGCACGGCGCGGACCCGCAGCCGACCTCGAGCACGTCCCGGCCCGCGACGTCGCCGAGCAGACCCGCGTCGGCCTCGCGCAGCCGTTCCGGGCACCACACGAAGTCCGCGACGCCGAGGAACTCGCCGTGCTCGACGTGGTAGTCGTCGGCATCGGCGTCCCACCAGGAACTGTTGGCCGCGACCGACTCGGCGGAGGTGGCCGGCCTGCGCTCGCTGCCGACCGTGCCGAGCAGGCGTTCGGCCGTGCGGGCGGATGTTCCCGCCGGGTCCGGACCCGTGTCCGCGTCACCGGTTGGCGGCATCGACATGCGTTCCCCCTCGGGCGCCCCCTCGCGTGCGCTGTGTCAATGATGCTCTCGCACGGGTGCTCACGTGCGCGGATGACCCACCCACGTTTGCCCGGCCGTCGTCGAGCCGCGTAGGATACCGCCGCGCAGTGGTTTCGCGCTGCCGTCTGTCATCTTGCGGGAATCAGATCCGGTTGCGCGGCGTTGGCGGTGTCGAACGCACCTGTCCGTTCCGTCGGCGAACTATCCCGCCGCGTGCCAAAAACTGCAAATCCGTTGCCCACTCTCAATCAATCCGTACCGGAGCCACCTAGCCAATGTCCACCGACACCACCATTGTCCCGGCTGACACCGCGCCACAGCAGCAGATCGCCGTCAACGACGTCGGGACGGGTGAGGACTTCCTCGCCGCCATCGACAAGACCATCAAGTACTTCAACGATGGTGACATCGTCGAGGGCACCATCGTGAAGGTCGATCGGGACGAGGTCCTGCTCGACATCGGCTACAAGACCGAGGGGGTCATTCCCTCCCGTGAGTTGTCGATCAAGCATGACGTCGATCCCAACGAGGTCGTCAAGGTCGGTGATGAGGTCGAGGCTCTCGTTCTCCAGAAGGAGGACAAGGAGGGCCGGCTGATCCTGTCCAAGAAGCGTGCGCAGTACGAGCGCGCGTGGGGCACGATCGAGGCGCTCAAGGAGTCCGACGAGCCGGTCAAGGGCACGGTCATCGAGGTCGTCAAGGGTGGTCTCATCCTGGACATCGGGCTGCGTGGCTTCCTTCCGGCGTCGCTGGTCGAGATGCGCCGGGTGCGCGACCTGCAGCCGTACGTGGGCCGCGAGCTCGAGGCGAAGATCATCGAGCTGGACAAGAACCGCAACAACGTGGTCCTGTCCCGCCGGGCATGGCTCGAGCAGACCCAGTCCGAGGTGCGCAGCGAGTTCCTCAACCAGCTGCAGCGCGGCCAGGTCCGCAAGGGTGTCGTCTCCTCCATCGTCAACTTCGGTGCGTTCGTGGACCTCGGCGGCGTCGACGGTCTGTGCACGTCTCGGAGCTGTCCTGGAAGCACATCGACCACCCGTCCGAGGTCGTCGAGGTGGGACAGGAGGTCACCGTCGAGGTGCTCGACGTCGACATGGAGCGCGA
>NZ_WHTD01000115.1 GCF_009379765.1 Actinophytocola sp.
CCATCAACGGCGACTTCGCCGAGTACTGGGCCTACCACCTGCTCAAAGAACACCACCGCCGCCACGAAACCCGCTACGCCCACCGCCACAACGACTACGTCCTGGTCGCATAACCAACTCACTCCAAACGAACTACACCCCATGACTTTCTCCTCGTGGAGTAATTTGGTACCGCTCCCAAATTTGGGCGCGACGAGGGTTTGGCTCCCGATCAGGAGGTCGCGAGCTCGTAGGCGCGCTGCGGCACGAACTGCCCCGCCGGGGCGATGCAGCCGTCCGCCTCACCGGGCAGCTTCACCCAGAGGAAGGCGGCGATCTTGGCGTCGCCGGTCTGGGTGGTGCTCGGCGTGCCGATGGCTCGACCCGGCGGGTCACACCATTCGCCGCCCGCGGGACCGTTCCCGTTCCGGCTCGTGTCGATCACCGCGCTCAGCCGCGGGTCCCCGACGTCGGTGAGAACCGCCTTCGCGAAGGAGACCTCGGCGG
This sequence comes from Actinophytocola sp., assembly GCF_009379765.1. Taxonomy (GTDB): domain Bacteria; phylum Actinomycetota; class Actinomycetes; order Mycobacteriales; family Pseudonocardiaceae; genus Actinophytocola. Next base: position 487 of record NZ_WHTD01000115.1, read on the forward strand.
TGGTGTCCCGGTAGTTCGAGACATTGGTCGAGATCCCGTCCGCGCTGTTGACGACGTCCGCGGCCGCCAGCCTCGTGGCGGCCTCGTCCGGCGTGAGCCACGCCGAGTGGCCGATGTCGAAGAACACCTTCGCCTGCGCCGAGCCTGCCTTCAACCGCTTGCCCGCGTACGCCATCGAGCTCGTGGTCCGCGCCTGCTCCTCAGGGCTCTGACAGTTCGTCATCAACGGCAGGACGTCGGGTTCGAGCACGACATACGCCGCACGGCCGGCCAGGCCCGCGGCGACCTCGTCGACCCACGCGCGATAGGCCTCGTGCGACGGCGCACCGCCACCGCTGGCGCCGCCGCAGTCCCGGTTGGGGATGTTGTAGACCACGAGGATCGGGACGCTGTCCGCCGCCGCGGCCGCGGACACCAGTGAGTCCACCTGGGACCGAACCGCGTCGGTGTTGGTGGTCGTGAACCACCGTGCCTGCGGGACGCTCGCGATCAGGTCCCCGATCACGGCCGCGCGGGGGTCGCCCGGGTTGGCGGCGACCCAGCGGGCGCCGTTGGTCTGCGGGTCCACATAGAACACCGACGCCGCCGGCGCGGCGGCCGCGGGCCCGGAGACGGCCACCGACCACGCGCACGCCAACGCGGCTACGGCGGAAATCCACATCTTGAGCTCCATCCATACCTCCGAAAGAAGAATCGAAAGCCGGATGGGAGCGTTCCCAAATCGCCGTCCCAGTGTGCCCGAGTCATTACCCACCGTCAAGGTCGGCGTGTTCCTGGGAGGGCTCCCAGTATCATTGGGACGGCGTCGGGGTACGCGGAGGGCGGGAGCACGGCATGGCGGACAACGGTCGACCCCGGTCGAGCGGGCGCCCCACTCTCGAGCAGGTCGCGGTGGAGGCCAACGTGTCCCGCGGCACGGCCTCCCGGGTGGTGAACGGGTCCCTCGAGGTGAGCCCGTACGCGCTCAAGGCGGTCCGGGAGGCGATCCGCAAGCTCGGCTACGTGCCCAACCACGCCGCCCGCAGCCTGGTCACCCGCCGCAGCGACACCGTCCTGCTGGTGGCCTCCGAGTCCGAGGACCGCGTGTTCAGCGAGCCGTTCTTCGCCAGCATCGTGCGCGGGGTCAGCCAGGAGCTCTCCCCCACCGCCCTGCAGCTCAACCTGATGATGGCCAGCTCGACCCGCCAGCACGACCGGGTCGAGCAGCTGGTGCGGAACGGGCACGTCGACGGCGTCATGCTGATCTCGCTGCACGGCGACGATCCCCTGCCGAGGAACCTGGTCGACGCCGGCGCGCCGGTGGCGGTCATCGGCAGGCCGATGTCCGAGGTCGGCGCGGTGCCCTACGTCGACGCCGACAACGAGTCCGGCGCGCGGACCGCGACGGAGTACCTCTACCGGCAGGGCCGGCGCCGGATCGCGACCATCACCGGATCGCGGGACATGGCCGCCGGGCTCGACCGGCTCAGCGGTTATCGCTCGGCGCTGCGCGGCCGGCGCGGGGTCACGAGGCTCGTGGCGCACGGCGACTTCGGTCAGGCGAGTGGCGAGGCGGCGATGCGCGAGCTGCTGGCGAAGGATCCCGCGCTCGACGCGGTGTTCGCGGCCAGTGATCCGATGGCCGCGGGCACGCTGCGCGTGCTGCGGGCAGCCGGTCGGCGCGTTCCCGACGACGTCGCCGTGATCGGGTTCGACGACTCGGAGCTGGCCAGGAACACCGAGCCGCAGCTCACCAGCGTCAGCCAGCCGACCCATCAGATGGGCCGCAAGCTGGCCGAGCTCGTGATCGCCCAGCTGCGTGAGCCGGACACCGCGCTCGGCCCGGTGATCCTGCCGACCGAGCTCATCTTCCGCGCGTCCGCCTGACCGCGGTACGGGCCCGCGCGAACCGTCGCACGTGCGTGAGGGGTCTTCCCCGACCGCGCCCGGCGCGCTATGGTGCCTCTATCTGGGAGCGCTCCCAAATCGCCCACATCGTTGTGTCGCGGAAAGAAGGAGCGAGGTTCGGACATGAGAAAGACCCTGGCCCTGGTGGTCGTCGCGCTCGCCGTACTGTGCTCCCCGGCGGCACTGTGCTCCCCGGCGGTCGCCACCGCCGAACCGGCGCTCGCCCAAGGCTTTCACATCAGCGGCGGCCGGCTGTACGAGGCGAACGGCGCGGAGTTCGTCATGCGCGGGGTGAACCACGCGCACACGTGGTACCGCGGCGAGACCGGCTCCTTCGCCGACATCAAGGCGCTCGACGCCAACACCGTGCGGGTGGTGCTGTCCTCCGGTCACCAGTGGGCGGAGAACGACACCGCGGACGTGACGAACGTGATCGCCTTGTGCAAGCAGAGCCGGCTGATCTGCGTGCTGGAGGTGCACGACACGACCGGGTACGGCGAGCAGGGCGCGGCGGTGTCGCTCGACCAGGCCGCCGACTACTGGCTGCGGGTCCGAGGCGCGCTGATCGGGCAGGAGCGGTACGTCATCGTGAACGTCGGCAACGAGCCGTACGGCAACACCGGATACGCCGGCTGGACCCAGGACACGATCAGCGCGATCCAGCGGCTGCGCGACGGCGGGCTCACCCACACCCTGATGGTGGACGCGCCGAACTGGGGCCAGGACTGGTCCTTCACCATGCGGGACAACGCCCCGTCGGTGTTCGCCTCGGATCCCCAGCGGAACACGATGTTCTCGATCCACATGTACGGCGTGTTCGACACCGCGGCCGAGATCGACGACTACCTCGGCCGGTTCACCGCCGCCGGGCTACCGATCGCGGTCGGCGAGTTCGGCCACGAGCACTCCGACGGCAACCCCGACGAGGACGCCATCCTGGCCACCACCGAGGCACGGCGCATCGGGTACCTGGGCTGGTCATGGAGCGGCAACGGCGGCGGCGTCGAGTACCTGGACATGGTCACGGGCTTCGACCCGGCCGCGCTCACCCCGTGGGGCCAACGGATCTTCAACGGCGCCAACGGGATCGGGCAGACCGCCCGGGAGGCGACCGGCTACGGAGGCGGAGCCGGTCCGCGCGGGACGGCTTGACCACTGTTGGTGATTGTTCGTAAGTTCTTGGCAAGGTGATCACCGGCGCCGCGCCGGGTCGTGGGGTCGGCGAACCAGCGGTACCAGATGCTGCGGGGCGAGAAGACCTCGAATGGCGTTCACAGCGACCCCCCGTCCTAGGACACGACGATCATCCTCGGCGGCAGCACGGCGGTGGTCCTGCGGATCGCGGTGCGGCCCACCGAGCCGACGAAGGCGGGCGCGCTCGCCGACATCTCCGCGGCGCTGGTGGACGACCGCGGCGCGCCGATCGACCCGGCCGTCCGGCTGAGGACCAACGAGTGCGTGAACACGCTGTCCGAGGACGAGGTCTCCGGCACCGTCACGCTGTGCGTGCTGTTCGCGGTGCCCACCGAGGCGTCCCCCCGGGCTGCCATCGTGCAAGCCGGCCCCGGCGCGGATCTCGCGGTCTGGCGCCTGCCGTGACCGCGGCGCGGGGCAGTCCCGTGGTGCTCGCCGTGGACTTCGGCACCACCAACACCGTCGGTGTGGCGCGGTGGGGACACCGACGGCCGAGCCAGGTCGTCGTGGACGGTGCGCCGAGCATGCCGTCGGCCGTCCTGTTGGGACACGACGGCTCGCTGATCGTGGGGCAGGACGCGCTGCGGCTGGGCCGGGCGGCGGCCGCGCGGCTGGAGCCGCGGCCGAAGTCCCGGCTGGACGAGGACGCCGTCCTGCTCGGCGACCGCACCGTGGACGTGCTCGACGCGGTGCGCGCGGTGCTGGCCCGGCTGTGCGGCGAGGTCGCGAACCAGGCCGGGACGCCGGTCGAGCATCTCGTGCTGACCCACCCGGCCGACTGGGGCGCGGTCCGGCTCGCCCGCGCGGCAACGGGTCTGGCGGCCAGGACGAGCCTGGTGCCGGAGCCGGTCGCGGCGGCGGCGGCCGGTCTCCCCGCGGGCGGGACGCGCGCCGTGCTCGACTTCGGCGGCGGTACCTGCGACGCGGCCGTCGTTCGCGCCGCCGGGCCGGACGCGGCGCCGGGCAACTCGGTGCTGGCCTGCGCCGGGCTGTCCGACCTGGGCGGCGACGACCTCGACCAGCGGATCGTGGACTTCGTGCTGGGCCGGTCCCCTTCGGCCGCCGGCCGGCTGGCCGGCATAGTGTCCACACAGGACATCAAGGTGCTGCGGGACCGGTTGCTGCTCCGCGAGGACGCGCGGACGGCCAAGGAGCTGCTGTCCCGCCACGACCTGGCCCGGGTGGCGGTTCCCGGCCTCGACGAGCCGGTCGTGGTGCGCCGCGCGGACTTCGAGCGGATCGTCGCCGCGGACCTGGAGCGGGCGGCCACACTCCTCGCCGGTGTCCTCGACACCGCGGGCGTCCCGGTCGACGAGGTGCTGCTGGTCGGCGGGTCCAGCCGGATCCCGGCGCTTGGCGAGCTGCCGCGCGACCGGCTGGATGTTCCGGTGACCAACGCGCGGGAGCCGGAACCGATGGCGGCGTTCGGCGCGCTCGCCGTGACCGGCTCGACGGAACCGACGGCGGCGCATCCCGTCGCGCTCGCCGCGTCCGCCCCGGTCGCGTCCGCGCCGGTCCGGGTCCCGGTGCCAGCGGCCGCTCCGCCGGCGGGCCGGGGCCGGCGGCGCTGGCCGTCCTGCTGATCGCGGTCGTGATCGTGGTGTGGTCGGTGCCGTGGGGTGCGGACATCACCGGGAGTCCGGCCGGGTCGCGCCGGCCGGCCGAGTCGTCCGCGGAAGGCGCGGAGGTGACCGGACCGTCGCTGCCGCCGCAGATCGTCCCGAGTGGACAGTCAGGGCGGTTCGGCACCCAGCAGCTGGACCTCGAGGTGCGGGTGAACGGCATCACCGCGAGCCCGGCGGCCCAGGGGTACCGCTGGGTACGGGCGGAGGTGACGGTGACACTGGTGTCGGGCGACCACGACCTGACCGAGGCGACGCCGATGCGGTTGGTGGACGATCGGGGGCAGCGGATCCTGCCGGTGCGGGCGGGCCCGGCCGGGCAGGACGGATGCACCGCGCCGCTGCCGACGGTCGCGATCGGCGAGTCCCGCACGGAGTGCCAGCTGTTCCTGGTGCCGGACGCCACGCCGATCACGGGCGTGATGTACGACGACTTCGCCGGGACCGAGGTCAACCGCGGCGGGTTCGTGGTCAGCGCCGAGCTGCCGGCGACCGGCCCGACCGAGCTGCCCGGCGTCGTCGGCGAGGTCGGCGAGCCGGACCGCGAGGTCGACCTGGGCCGAGGCCGGTTCGGCGTGCGCGTCGACGAGGTCATCGAGAAGCCGTCCCCGTACCTGACGGAGGACAGCAGGCCGATGAACGGCGGCCGTTACGTCGTCGTGCGCATGACCGTGACCCCCAGCGGCGACACGGAGTTCCGGGCCGAGGACTTCACGCTCGTCCGCCTGCTCGACGATCGCGGGCTGCTCGTGCCGGAGGAGCGCCTGACCCCGGCGAAGCTGGTCAACTGCCCGCCCGGGCAACAGGTGCCGCCCGGCGAGTCGGCCACCGCCTGCCTGGTACTCACCGTCGGCGCGGAGACCCCCGTCGCCGGCATCGCCTACGTCGGGGAGACTGCCCACGACGCGACGAGCTGGACGACCTGGCGGCTCGGCGGTTAGAGCGCGTCCTGTGGATCATGGCGCTGGGTCTCGGAGCCAGGGTTCTGATCGAGAGCGCGTCCTGTCTCGGAATCGACCCGCGACAGTCTATTTAGGACATTTGTGCCGGTCGAAGAGTTCGATCCCGGTGGGGGGTGACGGATTCAGTGGCGGTGGCGGACTCGGTGGCGGTGGCGCGGTGCGCGACGGGTGTCGCGGCCGCGCCGCTCTGCTCGAATGACCGCACGCGAGTTCGCCGACGCCGGGGTGTGGTCATGGCGCACCAGAAACACGGTCGGTGGCGCCGAGGGCTGCTGGCCCGGGGGTAGGTCAGGGGCGCCTCCTCAGGGCTGAGGCAAAGTCTGATCTCAGCTGGTCAAGATCAGTTTGACGGCTCGTTTCGGCTTTCGTGCGTTGTGGCGCAGTGCTTTTTCGATGTTGGTGTGACCGGCCAGGCGGAGCAGGCTGATCTGGGCTTGTTCGGCGGTCAGTGAGGTGATCGCGTACACGGTCTCGCGCTTGGCGGGTTGGGAGCCGCGCTTGTGCTTGCGGGTGCGGGTGACTGGACGGGTTGGGCGGCGTGCGGGAACAGGATCCCGGCGGCGATGGTGATGACCTTGTAGGTGCGGGTGACCGTGCGGCCGGGGCTGTTGTCGGTCCCGCGGTGCCCGACAACGTCGGCGAGATCGTCGATCTTGTCGAGAGCGCCCGCCGGACCGTTGACGCGTTCGGTGCGCCGATCCCCATCCCGCGCAGGGTGTCCTCGACCGCGTCGGCAGCCCATTCGGCGATCGTGGCGAACGAGCGCGCACCCGAGACCACCGCGCACACCGACACGAACAGGATCGCCGAGAACCGGTGACGCACACCTCGCTTCTTGCGTGGGTCCGGCACCGACTCCTACACCTCGAGCAGACCCAGGCGCGCCTCCGGTCCACCTCGCCCAGCGGGGCGAGGTGGCGCGACAAGGCAGCGATGGGAGACGATGACACAGCAGGCACGGCGAGGCTCCGAAGGTCACGATGGCCTAGGAACCTTCATGATCAATGGTCCCGCCGTGCCTGCTCCGAACCTTCGATCTTCGGCGTGTCGCAACGGAAACCAGCAGGTCAAACCGTTGGAACTCGACTTTGCCTCAGCCCTGGGCGCCTCCTGCGCATGATCGTTGCAGATCAGAACGGGGGTGCTGGTTCAGCGTCTGCGGGTTCGGGGTGGGTGATGGGCTCTGGCGTGTGCGGATAGTGGAACCCGCACGGTGAGATCCATTCCAGGATCCCTGCGCGTTTGATGATCTTCCAGCCGCCGAAGGTCTTACCCCGGTGGTGGCTGCGACACGCCGGGTGCACGTTGTGTTCGTCGGTCGACCCCACCGGGAACGGCTCGCGATGATCCAAATCGCAGTGCGCGGCGGGCCGGACACAACCCGGCCCCGTACAAGTCGGCATGCTGGCCTGGATGTGGTCACGCAACGCCGCTGGCGGGGTGTAGCGGCGCCGTCCCACATCCAGCACCCGGCCGGTGGCCGGTTCGGTCAGGATCCGCCGCCACGTCGCGTCCGTCTGGTAGGCGAGGTCGACGGCGTGTTGGGCGGCGATGTCGCCGTAGCCGACCAGGTGCCCGGGGGTGTTGTCCACCCCGAGCGCGGCGCGGGCGGGCAGGGTGACCTGCACTATCACCTTGGCGTGTTCGAAGTCCTTACCGGCCAACAAGTCCAGTGCCACATCCGAGCGGAGTTGATCCATCGTCCGCCCATCAGCACCGCCGGTGTCGCGGAGCTGGTGGGCGATCGCATCAACCCGCCCGGCAGCGACCTGAACCCGCGCCGCCGACCCGTGGACGGTCAACACGGAACACCCGTCCTCGGTCGGATAGTTGTCGACCCGCCGCTGCGCCATCCGCTGCTCGTGCAGCGCCTGCAGGGCGTCGGCGTTCACTCGCGCGACGATCCGTCGTAGTGCGCGGCTGAGCTTGACGGGCGGCATGTCCTCGACCCGGTCCAGGATCTCCTCTTCCACGATCGCCGCAGCCTCAAGTGACAACGGCAGGGTGGCGTCGGCGATCTTCGACGCCCGATACGTGTCGAGACGACCCGCCTTGACCGCCGCCAACGTGCGCGGCAACCGGGTGGCCAGGGTGACCGCGAGATCGAGGCGGTGCTGCGCGGCACGAGGTGAGATCACCAGCAGCGCCGCGACCTCCAAAGCATCGAACTCGCCACCACTGGCCGCCGCGAACACGGCGAGTTGTTCCAGCGAGTGTCCCTCGTTCTGCCACGCCGCCCGCGCGAACCCGCGCGCCGTCGCCAACGGCACCGCCCCCGGGAAAGCATCCTCGGGCAGATCGACAATCGGCTCGCACATATGGTCGATTCTACCGAAGGAGGTGAGCAATTTCCGTTGTACGGCAACGGTTTCACCCCATCGGGTCGACACACACCCACCGTGTCCGCAGGCGGAACTCAGACCGTCACCACTCCCCGAGCCTGAGTTTCCCGGCTAAGTTGATCTTTATCGGTATCGGTGCAGGTCATGCAGCATGTTGATCTTCTTTTTTCCTATGACCTAAGTATGCGGAGCCCAGTGATCGAGGTCGAAGATCGTGGCGAGCTGGTCCTGTTCTGGGGTGGTTTCGGTGAGCATGCGCCGGGCCTTGGGTCGGCCGCCGGTGGAAGGGTAGATCAGGACACTTTCTTCGATGCCGGCCAGTTGGCCCAGGAGCTCGCGCACGGACAGGTGCAGGCCGCCACGGCGGGCTTCGCGGCGCATCAGATGGGCGAGTTGCAGGGCGAGCACGCAGGTGAACAGGTGCACCCGGATGTTGTGGTCGGTCCAGCGGCGCATCGGGGAGAACGACACGACGCGGCGGTCTTTGAGCTGGCGGAAGGAAAACTCGGCATCGGATTGGGAGCGGTAACCGGCGACGACCTCGGCCACCGGCCAGTCCTCGCGGTCGGTGATGAGGACCCGTTTGCCGAACACCTCGGCTTCCAGCGCGGCGCGGGCGGTGTTGTCGACGGTGAAGGTCAGCCGGTGCGCGGCGGGGGTATCGCCGGTGAGGGTGGTGATGAGGACACGCTTGACCCAGCTGTCGTGGCAGATGGTGTCGATCTCACGTTCCACGCGTGCACGGTCCCGCCGTGTCTTGCCGCGGGCCAGGGTCGCGGCCAGCTCGGTGAGCTGGCGGGTGGCTTTGCCCAGGGTCTGGTCGAACCCGGCTTGCTGTTTGGCGTGCAGGGTTGATGAATGGGTGAGCACCACTCGCCGCTCGGTGCCGTAGATGACACGTCGGGTCTGCAGCGCGGTGAGTCCCTCGAAGCGGTCGGTGTCGACGATCCTGCGTCGTTTTTTCGGCAGAGCAAGAAGATCAGGCACGTCGGAGGGCGGCACCGAACCGACGTGGTGCAGTTCGAGTTCAGCGACATGGTCGACGTTCGCCTGCGAGTTCTGACCGGCGTCGAACACCACTGTCATCTCCGCCGGCACGTTCGCGCAGGCTTGTTCGGCGACGGCGGTGTGCCGTCGCCGCAGTTTGTCGATCATGGTGGCGAACTGGGTGACGTCGGGTTTGTTGCCCGCATAGGCGTGGGACACCAAGGGAATGCCGCCGTCGCGGGACACGACCAGCCCGAGTCCGACCAGGGCGCTGCGCAAAGTCGTTTCTGCTTGGCTTTGCCCCGCCGCGCGATGGGTGCCTTCGGGTTGGTGGAGTCGATGAAGGTAGCGAAGTTGGTCATATCCAGTGCCAGCGAGCCGATGTCGACACCGAACTCGCCGATGATGCCTACCGCCAGTCGCTGCTCGACCTCGGCGAGCTGCTCGGGGCTCACCGTGTGCATAGCGTCCCAGAACTTCCGATGATCGAGCACCCGGGCCGGGATCTTGGTGAACCGTTCGGCGGCAGTGGTGCGCCACCAGTCCGCGAACGCCAGCTTCGAACAGGGTGCCACCACACGATTGAGTGCCGCCATCGCCACATAAGTGCCGACGCTGGCGCCCGCATCCGCCCGTGACCCGACCACCGAGTCGACGACGCCGGGTACATCCAGGCACTGCAGCAGTCCCCACACTGCGGCCACGTCCTCGAACCCCCGGTGCTGGGTCCGCTCCGAGACGATGGCTTCCTCCCGGGTATCGAGCAGTGCCTCGATCTCCGCGGCGGTGCCCAGGTAACGCTCTGAGGCCAACTTCGGCTTGCCGTCAACCCACACCATCTCGCGCAGGTACCAGTACGGCCTACCGTTGATCACCTTCTTATCCAGACTCGCCATACTTTAGGTCATCGACCACTTCACGATCCACATCAAGCCGACACGCCACAAACCCGCAGCTCAACACGCACCCACCACTTACGCGAACACCTCAAGACCAAACTAGCCAGGAAGCTCCCGCTAGGAAGGTGTCGGTGCGGGCGAGCGCTGCGACGACGTCACCCAGGCCGGCGGCCAGCCACGGATTGCCCTGTCCTGTCGAACCGCCCTTGCCCTTGCCGGCTGATTTCTTGTCGATGGGGGCGAACTCAGGACACCAGATGGCCCGCGGTGGCAACCCGAGTCATATCCACACCGATCTCGGCGATCAACTCCTGGGGCGCGCCGCGATCCGCGCGTGGCGGGAGACCGCCGCCGTGGCGTACACGTCACGGTCGAGGTGCTCGACTCGTCGCCGGTCGGCGAGGACGCGCACCTGGTCACCACGAACCTGGAGGGCGACTTCCCGGCTGACGCAGACCATCTGGGCCCCTACAACCAAGGACCCCTGGACCCCCGCCGACACAACAGCCGGCCCACAATCCTGCCCACACAACATTTTCAATCGAACCCAGCCACACCAACAAAACCACGACCAACCCCGACAGTCGCGCGCAAGATCAACGCTAACCCCGCGGGTCCGGGAACCACGGAGTCTTGCGTTCAGGGGGAAAGCGCAGATGGGCCATGTCTTCCGGCACGGGGCCCGGTGGTCTCGCCAGCGGGTCGACCGGGCCGTCCGCCGCCGTGGCGGGGGCGTCGGTCAGCCGGAAGCGCTCGCGCAACCTGGTGTAGAAGTCGGTGGGGGCTAGCCTGATCAGGGGCAGCCGGTACCTGGCGGCGTACACACCGAGCCAGTCCCCCGGCTCCAGCACCCCGCGCAGCTGCCCGTCGACACTCACCACCACGGGCCCGGAATGCGGCAGCACCCGCAACCCGACCGGTTCGTCGGGCGCGGCCACGATCGTGCGGTCGAACGTCATGTGCGGGGCGACCGGCGTGAACACCACGGCGTCCATGTGCGGGGACAGCACCGGCCCGCCCGCGGCGAAGCTGTACGCCGTCGACCCCGTCGGCGTGGCCACGATGGCGCCGTCGGCCGAGTACGAGGCGAGCAGCCGCCCCGCCAGGTAGACGCCCAGGCTGACCTGCCGGTCCCGGGCCAGCTTCTCGACGACGATGTCGTTGAGCGCCATGATGTCCAGCGCGACACCCCAGTCGTCCGCACGGGTCGTGTCACGCAGCTCGGGAGGCGGAAGGGCCGGGCGGCGCCCGTAGCGCAGCAGCGCCTCCATCCGCGAGGGCACCGTGAGCGGCCGGGAGGCCCGCATCGCGAGCGTCATCCGCGTCTCGACGAGGGCGTGACCCTGGTGCACGGCGTCGAGCGCGGTCACCATGTCCTCGGCGGGCACCTCGGTGAGGAAACCCACCCGGCCGAGGTCGACCCCCAGCACCGCGGCACTGCCCTTCGCGGCGATCCGGGCGCCGCGCAGGAAGGTGCCGTCCCCGCCGAGCGTGACGACGAGGTCGGGATGCCCTGCGGCGGCCTCCTCCTCGTGGCCGCGACGGCGCGGGCGGTCCTCCTGCCAGACGTCGACCTCCGTGCACCCGACGTCGTTGCGTGCGCACCAGGCCCGTACGTCGGCGGCCGCCCGCAAGGCTTCCGGCCGGCCCCGGTGCACCACGAGCCCCATCCGTCGGACGGTCATGCGCGGTTCCTCTCGAGTGGCGTCAGGCGGATCGCAAGGGGGTCCACCGCGGCGCTGCAGCGTAACTCCGGGCGACCGCGCCTGCTCGTCATCCGGACCTGCCCGCCCGCCGAAAGGGTCACGCGGCGGGGAACGGGGGCCAGCCGGCCACGTGGCCACCGTCGAGGGTGAGCGTCTGGCCGGTGCATGGCAGGTACCGGGGTCACCGCCTGGCCGGCACAGGCCACATTGGACAGCCACACCGTCCGCGCCCGGGCACCTCGACGGCTTCGAGTCCCCGCGCCGACCCCGAGGCCCTGGCCCGCGCCCTTCTCGGCGCCATGTATGGCGGCATGCTCCTCACCCCGACGCCCCACCGCATCGAGCCGCCCCGTGACTCGCTGACCGCGGTGCTCGCGCACGTCGAGTCCCTCGCGGCCGACCACTGACCCGCGACGGCAGCCCATGGACCCCGCGGCGCTCCACCACAGCCCTCTGCGGTCCGCTCCGAAGTCTGGTCCGGCTCCCCGGTGCCGGAGCGAGGTTGCGCTCCGGCACCGGGGACGGGAACCGGCCGGCACCGGCTCCTCGACCCATTCAGCTCACACCTGCGCTCGCAGGTATGTGGCGACCGCGACCAGTTGGGTGCGTGCCTCGTCGTCGCGGACCTGGCGGGCCACGGCGGCGAACCGGTCCAGCGCGGCCTTCGCGAGCCGGTCGTGCCCGTGGCGGTCCATGCTCTCGGCCACCAGGAGATGCGCGCGCAGCACGATGGCCGTGACCCCGTTGACCCGGCGCTCCTCGCGGTACCGCTCGACCAGGTCCGCTGCGGTGTCGTAGGTGGCGACGACCGCGAACGAGATCTCGACCGTCCTGACGTTGCCCGCGTTGTCGGTCGCCTCCGCGGCCAGCTGGTGGCCGCCCGCGGTGGGCTCGACGCCGGCCGCGACCGGTCGGCCGTCCAGCGTGAGGTGCACCGCCGCCACCCCGGACACCAGGTCGTCGGCCACCGCCGCGACCGGCAGCGCCGCGCCGACGTCGTACTCGCCGCCGCTCTCGACGCCGGTCACCGCCACCGTCGGCGCGGAGACGTCGACCTTGACCGACGCCACCGCAGGCGCGGAGCGGTTGCCGGCCTCGTCGGTCGCCCGGAACCGCAGCTCCCGCAGGCCTTCGTCCACCACGACCGGCCCGACGTAGTCCACCCACTCGCCGTCCGGCCCGGCGAGCTCGATGCGGACCGGGCCGCCGCCGCCGTCGGTGGCCGCCGCCGAGACCGTCACCGGTGAGACGTACCAGCCGTTCGCCCCGTCCGGCTCGGCCGGGTCGACCGACACGGCCACGGTCGGCGCCGTCGTGTCGCCGCCGGCCACCCGGAAGTAGTCGAACGCGACGGTCACCGGCTGGGTCTGGTCCGGGCCGAGCGCCATCAGGCCGAACGACGTCATCGCGGCGTCGTTGGTCACCGGGTCCCCGAGCGAGGTCCAGTTGACCCCGCCGTCGCTGATCTCGGCCGCGTAGGTGTTGCCGGTCCGGGTCAGCCGCAGGTGGTACCAGCCGCTCTCGGTGGCGTCCGCGATGTCGATGCTTCGGTTGCCGCCGTTGCCGAACTCCCCGTCGCGTTCGGAGACCAGCTCGGCGCGCAGGTTGGTCGGCGATCCGGCGACGTTGCCGGCGACGACGTCGAACTTCACGTAGTTGTCGTCGTCGGCGTGGACCAGGAACCCGGCGAGCTGCCACTGGTGCAGCATCGTGGGCGTCAGCCTGGTCTCGATCGTCCAGTCGCCGTCGGGCAGCTCCTGCAGAACGAAGTTGCGCGGCGAGACCGGGTTGTCGCCGTTGATGTCGCCCGGCTGGGTCTCGATGCGCAACTCACCTTCGGTCATCGCGACCTTCGACGAGTCGTAGCGCACCACGGTGTCCCACCGGCAGCCGTCGAGCGCGTCCCCGTCGAACTCGTCGCCGGGCTCGCGCACGCCGTCGTCGGTGGTGTCCGGCGTGACGGTGAAGTGCTCGAACACGGCGTCGACCGCGGCCGGTGCGGTGTCACCGGCGGCCATCGGCCCGATCGTGGCGCCGTCGATGACCGCGGCGGAGCCGTCGAGGTCGGTCCACGTCACGCCGTTCGCCGAGTACGCGGCGGTGAGCCGCTCACCGTCGCTCGCCAGGCGCAGGTGCGCGGTCGCCGGGAAGTCCGCCGGCAACGCCACGTTGGCGTGCCAGGTTCGCGTCCCGCCTGCCTCGGTCTGGAACTCCAGCAACCGGCCACCGGAGTCGTTGCGGGTGAACGCCAGCTTCACGTAGTCGTCGTCGCCGCCGTGCACCAGCAGACCCGCGTGCTGCCACTCGCGGGTGTGCGCGATCGACACCTGGGTGTCGGCCGTCCACGCCCCCGGCCGCACCGGCTGACCGACGTAGCTGATCGGGCCGGCGGCACCCTCGTTGATGTCGCCGTTGGTCACCGGCAGCACGAGCTTGCCGTCGGCGACCCGCACCGGCAGGTCCGGCGCGTTGCGCACGGTCGCCCACCGGGTGGTGTTCAGCGCCTCGCCGTCGAAGGAGTCCGAGCCCTGGATCGCGCAGCCGGGACCGGGTTCCGGCTCCGGCTCGGGATCCGGGTGGATGACCTCGTCGACGAGGCTGAACCCGCTGAACTCCACCTCGCTGGTGGCCGTGGCGCTGTGCGCGGTGACCACCAGCCCGATGTCCTGCGCGCTCGCCGCACCGGGCAGCGAGACCGGGTCGCCGACGGCGGTGAAGCTCTCGCCGTCCTTGCTCCAGTACGAGTAGTACTGGTCCCCGTCCCGCACGAGGCGCACCCACGCCGGGTAGCTCGTCGTGCTGGCGCCGGTGCTGGCGTCGAGGGTGCCGTTGCCGTCGGTGTCGCGCAGCCATTCGAAGCCCAGCCCGGCCCGCATCGTCATGGCCCCGTACCCGGGCGACGTGCCGGGCTGGGTGACGTCGTTGCGGACGATGAGGCCCGCCTTGGCCGAGGCGTTGGAGTTGCCCTGCCGTTCGACCTTCACCGTGGCCGTCCACCGCTCGCCCGCGGCGGCCGGCAGGTACACCGCGCCGTACTGGTCGGTGCCCTGCCACATGTTCTCGCCGCCGGACTCGACGATCCACGTGTCGGTGTCCGGCCGGTCGAAGGTGGCGCCGGTGTTGCTGAAGGTCTGCCAGTCGCCGTACAGGTCACCCACCTCGACCACCACGATGCGGGAGGTCGTGCTGGCGCCCTTGTCGTTGGTCGCCACGGCGGTCAGCTGGTAGCGCTTCTCCTGCGCCACGTCCCACGCCGCCGTGTACGGGGCCGCGTCGTCCACGCCGATCGACGCGCCGTCGACGAAGAACTCGACCTGGGTGACCGTGTTCTCCGCGTCGCTCGCGTCGGCGGTCACCTCGATGGTGCCCGGCTCGAGGTCGTCGTCGGGAGTCGGCGCGGTGACGGCGACCTTCGGCTTGGAGGTCGGCGAGATGCCCTTGCCGTCGGCCTCGATGAAGTTCACCCGCCGCTCGCCGGCACCCGGGAAGACCGCGTAGAGGGTGAACGTCTCGCCGGGGTCGGCCACGCTCACCGGAACGTCCACATAGGTCGTGGGGCCGGTCGCCGGCACCTGCGCGGTGCCGAGCAGCTCGCCGTCCGGCGCGTCCCGGCGCAGCTCGACCACGCCCTCGCCGCCCGCGGCCACGCGCAGGTTCAGCGCGTCGATGCCCCGCAGGTTGACCGGTTCGTACGAGGCCCACGCGCCGTTCTGGCCGGCGATCGCGTTCGCGTGGCCCTCGGCGTCGCGGGCCGGACCGACGGTGACGTTCTCGGCGTCGGCGAAGAACTCCGCCTCGCGCACCTTCGGGAACAGCAGCGTCGTGTCCGATCCGGTCAGCCGCGGGATGCCGCCCTCGCCGCCCGAGTCGGTGTAGCGGCCGTCGAGCGCGTAGAAGACGTTCATGTCCTCGCCGTGCCCGCCGCCCAGCGACGTGGTGACCGAGCCGGTGCGCCCGTGCAGCGGGTCCGCCGGGTGGGCGTGCTCGTCGTGGCCGAGTGCCGGCTGGATGACCACGTCGGCGTCGTCGATCTGCGCGTCCTCGGCGTCGCTGACCGACAGGTCCCAGCTGACCTCGTCACCGAAGTCGAAGAAGGCTCCGTTCGGTGGCAGCCCGAAGGCCACCTCCGGCCGGGTGTTGCCGACCGTGATCGGCACCGTGGTGGTGCCGGTCTTGCCGTGCGGGTCGGTGACCGTCAGCCGGGCGTCGTAGACGCCGTTCTCGGTGTAGGTGTGGCTCGGCGCCACCTCGGTGGAGTCGGTGGCCCCGTCGCCGGTGAAGTCCCACGCGTACTGGAGATCCTCGCCCTCCGGGTCCGTGCTCGCCGCGCCGTCGAAGCCCACCTCCAGCGGCGCGTGGCCGGAGTCCGGGGTGGCCGTGGCCTTCGCCTCGGGTGAGCGCGAGCCGGAGATGTAGTCGATCCGGTACAGGCCCGAGTCCGGGTTGTCGCGGCCGAAGCCGCCGCCCCAGTCCAGGACGTACATCGAGCCCTCCGGCCCGAACTTGGAGTCGATCGGCGCGAGGAACTGTTCCTCCGGCAGGAACGGGTTGACCTTCTCGACCGCGCCGTTCCCGTCGGGGATGATCGAGTACATCTTGTTGCGGGCCCACTCGTAGAAGAAGGCCTTGCCGTCGTAGTACTCCGGGAACTTGGTGTCGGACTGCAGATCCGGGTCGTAGTCGTAGAACGGCCCACCCATCGGGGCCAGGCCGCCACCCTGCGGGATCACCGACGGCACCGAGGAACGCTGGTAGCCGTACCACATCTTGGCCGGCTGGACCGGCGGCAGCTCGGTCAGCCCGGTGTTGCGCACGGAGTCGTTGACCGGGTTGGCGCAGTCGAAGGCGGGGCCGACGGTCACCGGGTCCGTCGTGTAGTCCACGTCCCGGAACGGCTCGTTGTTGCCCATGCACAGCGGCCAGCCGTAGAAGCCCGGCTCGGTGATCAGGTTCCACTCGACGATGCCGGCCGGCCCCCGGTTCGGGTTGTCGGTGCCGTTGTCCGGCGCGTAGTCCGCCAGGCCGACGTACCCGGTCTTCGGGTCGATGGCGAACCGGAACGGGTTGCGGAAGCCCATCGCGTAGATCTCCGGGCGGGTCTTCTCCGTCCCTGGTGGGAACAGGTTGCCCGCCGGGATCGTGTAGGTGCCGTCCGCCTGCGGGGTGATCCGCAGCAGCTTGCCGCGCAGGTCGTTGGTGTTGGCCGCGGTCGCCCGGGCGTCATGGAACGTGCCGTCCCGTTCGGACAGTGGCGCGTAGCCGCCGGACGGCTCGGAGTGCGGGTTCACGTCATCGCCGACGGACAGGAACAGGTTGCCGTCCGGCCCGAAGTCGAGCCCGCCGCCGGTGTGCCCCGGCTCGTCGGGCAGCCGGCGCGCCGGCACGTCGAGGACGGCCACCTCCGAGGCCGGGTCGATCTGGGACCCCTCGCCGACGGTGAACCGGGAGAGCCGGTTGACGAAGTTCGCCGGGTCGGCGTCGTCCTCGCTCGCCGGTGAGTAGTAGACGAACAGGTGGCCGTTGTCGGCGAAGTCCGGGTCGAGCGCGATGCCGAGCAGGCCGTCCTCGCCGCCGGAGTACACCGGGATGGTGACCGCGGTCGAGGTCGTCCGGGTCTCCGGGTCGTACACGCGGATCTGGCCGCGCACGAGCTCGGTGAAGAAGACCCGGCCGTCGGGCGCGATGTCGATCGCGTACGGCGCGCTGGTGTTCTGGTCCAGCGGGACCCGCTCGAACTTGTCCCACGTGGTGCCGCCGCAGTCGCCCCCGACCATCCCGGCGGCCCACTTCACCCCGCCGACGATGTGCTGCACCAGCCACGGCTCGCCGGTGTAGTGGGCGCCGAAGTGGCCCATGCCGGTCATCCAGGCGCGGCCACCGTCATAGGGCTTGCACCAGGAGATCGGGTGGTCGTAGCCCATGGCGTTGCCGCCGGGGTCGTAGGTGGTCTCGTCCATCGTCGCGAGGACGTGCGCCTCGCCGCGGACGTTGGCCGAGTAGTTGTACCACTCGTCGGCCCGGTCCCAGCGCTGCGGCAGGTGCGCGGTCGACGGGTGCACCTGGTCCTCGACCCGGACCGTGCCGGGGAGTCCCGGGCTGCTGCCGGTGGTGGCGTGACCGGGCATCAGCGCGCCGATCATGTCGTCCCACCACTGGTAGCTCCCGCGCATGTCGGTCGCGTTGTGGATGGCGACGATGCCGCCACCGGCCTGCATGTAGCGCTCCATGGCCGCCTTCTCCTCGGCGGTCCACGGGTCACCCGAGGCCTGGAACATCACCAGCGCGTCGAAGTGCGCGAGGTCCTCGTCGTTGAAGATCGACGAGTCCTCGGTGTGCTCGGAGGTGATCCCGGCCTCTTCGAAGGCCGCCTGGAGCACCGGGACGCCCTGCTCGATCGCCTCGGTGTGCCGGAACTGGGTGGTCTCGGTGAAGATCAGCACGTGGGCCTCGCCGTGCTCACCCGGGTGCGCCGCCGACGGCGTGGCACCGAGCATCGACAACACGAGCGCGCCGGCTGTCGGTAACGCCAGTAGCCGTCCCCAGCGGGGACGCCAAGTCACGTTCATGAGTGTGGGTACCTCCATGGGACCGAGGAACTACTGCTGTTGTCATGACCGTGCGGCGTGCCGGCGCCGTCGGGCGGTGCGGTGGAGCGGTGGAGCGGTGGAGCGCTACCGCATCACCTCCCGCAGGAACTTCAGGCCGTCGACGGCGATCGCGTCCTGGCTCGCGGCGAGCGGCCGCCAGATGGAGGCGGCCGTCGCGATCGTCGCGTTCTCCGCGGTGAACGACTCGATCACCAGCGGCCCGCGGTACCCGGCGTCGTCGAGGGCGTCGCGGAAACCGGGCCAGTCCAGGTGGTCCGCGCCCGGCGCGCCCCGGTCGTTCGCGCAGACCTGGACGTGGGCGACGCGGCCCGCGGCCCGGCGGACGGCCGCCGGGATGTCGGTCTCCTCGATGTTCATGTGATAGATGTCCAGGGCCAGCCCGCAGCCGTCGGCCGGCAGCCCGTCGAGTGCCTCGAGGGTCTGGTCGACGGTGTTGAGCAGGCTGGTCTCGTACCGGTTGAGCGGCTCGACACCCACCACCACACCGGAGGCCAGCGCGTGCTCCACGACCGGGCCGAGCCCGTCCCGCAGCTCCGCGTAGCGGGACCGGCGCTCGGCCTCGGTCATCCGCCAGGCGCGCCCGACCGAGGCGTAGGCCGGACCGGCGATCACCGGGGACCCGACGGCCGCCGCGATGTCGACCACGCGGCGCAGGTAGTCGCGAGTGGTGGCGACCGTGGTGCGGTCGGCCGCCACCAGCTCGCGCCCCTCGCCCATCACGAGTGTGACGGTGCGTGCCAGGCCGAGATCGTCCAGAAGCGATGCCGCGTGCCCGGGGTCCCAGTCGCCGACGTTCTCGACGGGGAGCTCGACCACGTCGAACCCCCACCCGGCTATCCGCGGCGCCAGCTCGGACAGTCCGGCGTCGGTCAGTGGTGAGGTCCACACCCACGTGTTGACCCCGAGCGCGCGACTCACAGCGCCCCCTTGCACGCACTGTGGCGCCGGATCGCTCCGCAGGCTCCGCTCGTCACCGCGCCACTTCGCATGCTCGGTGCCGCCCTTCCCATTGACGGTTCGCTCCGCAAGCTCCGCTCATTTGATGGTTCGCTCCGCAAGCTCCGCTCATTTGATGGTTCGCTCCGCAAGCTCCGCTCATTTGATGGTTCGCTCCGCAAGCTCCGCTCACCGGTCCTTCCACGCCTCCGGGAACCCGGGCAGGTCCTCGCCGCCGAACTTCGCGTAGTGCAGGCTCGGCATGTCGGCGTTGCGCTCCAGGAACTCGTCGCGATCCGACTCGGTGATCGGCTCCTGCGGCAGCACCCACTCCGACGGCACCTGCTCGCCCTTCCAGATCTGCACGGCGGCCAGGATCGGCGTGCGCCACTGGAAGTTCGAGTACACCGGGGCGATCGCGGTCATCCCGGTGTCCTTCCACTTGCGCATGAAGCTCAGCTCGTCCTCGCCGGCCATCACGGGGTAGTCCTTGCCGGAGTCCTCGAACGCCTCGACGGCCGCGACGGCGCCGTCCCCGGCGTCCATCCAGATGCCGTCCACGTCACCGCGCTGCAGGTACTGGGTGACGAGGTCCTTGATCTTGGCGCCGTCGCCGCCGGTGAACTCGTCGCCGAGCAGCTCGACCTCGCTCGCGCCGAAGATCTCCTGGGCCGCGGCCCAGCGGTGCTCGAGCACGTCCACCCCGGGCAGGATGCGCAGGGCCAGGACCTTCGACCCCGGCTCGAGGTTGTCGACGAGGAACTCCGCGGCGTCGGCGCCGTAGGCGTAGCCGCCGATGGGGTGGATGAAGGTGACCATGCAGTCGGTGTTGACGCCGCGGTCGAACACGATCACCGGCACGCCGCTCGCGCACGCCGCCTCGACGGCCGGGGTGAGCGTCGCGGTCGTGGACGGGGAGATGATGATCGCGTTGCAGTCGCCCGCGTCCACGAAGGCCTGGATGTCGGAGATCTGCTTGTTGTCGTCGTCGCCGGCGTCGGAGACACGGAAGTCGCCGATGTCACCGCTCGCCTTGAGCACCTCCACCTGCTGCTGCATCGTGATCCAGCCGGTGACCCGCCACGGGTTGCTCACCGAGGCGTTGGAGAAGCACAGCGTCTTGCCGTCCTGCGCGTACTCCTTCGTGTCGACCATCTCCGGTTCGATGGCCTGCAGCCACGGCTCGTCGGCCGACCCTTCCGGCTCGATGTCGCGCTGGGCGAGCTCCCGCTCGTAGTCGGCGCGGGTGAACCACTCGCCGTCCTGGGTCTCCTCCTGCGGCGCCGCGTCGTCGCCTCCCGGCGCGGTCTCGTCCGGGGTGTCGGTTGCACAAGCCGTGAGTACGAGCGCCGCCGCGGCGACGCTGGCGACCAGGGCACGCGATCTCCGCATCGTTGCCTCCTATCGGGTACCGAACTAGCTGGGTCCGGGTTCGGGGTCTGGGTCGATGAACTGGCGGGGGCGGGCCCGTTCGCGGGCGGCGTAGGCCACCGCCGCGATGATGATCAGACCCTGGATCGTCGGCCGGATGGTCGCCGGCAGGCTGAGCTGGTTGAACAGGGTGAACAGCGCCTCGACGGTCAGCGCGCCGGCCATGGCGGCCACCACGGTCCCGCGACCGCCGCCGAGCACCACACCGCCGAGCACCACGGCGGTGATGGCGGTGAACTCCAGCCCCTGACCGACTTGCGCGGTCACCCCGGCGTAGCCGCCGATCAGCAGACCGGCCACCGTGGCGAGCACGCTGGACAGCACGAACGCCGCGGTCCGCACCTGCCAGACCCGCACGCCGGCGAACGTGGCCACCTTCTCGTTGTCGCCGGCCGCGACAAGGGTGCGCCCGTACGGGCTGCGCATCAGCACGACCGCGGCCACCACGATGACGGCCGCGATGATCAGCGCCCACGGCAGCTGGCGCAGCAGCGGCATGTCGATGCCGGCGCGGCCCATCTCGCGGAACGCCTCGGACAGCGCACCGGTCGGCGCGCCGCCGGTCCACAACCGGATGGCGCCGTACAGCACGAGCATCATGCCGAGCGTCGTGATCAGTGAATGCACCTTGAGCACGGTGGTGATCAGCCCGTTGACCAGCCCGACGACGATGCCGAAGGCAAGCATCAGCAGCAGCACCGGGCCGGTCCGGCTCTCCTCGCCGTCGATCAGCGCCGCGGCGATGACCACCTGCGCGCCGACGAGGGAGCCGACCGACAGGTCCAGCTCGCCACAGATCATCACGAAGTACTGCCCGACGGCGAGGATCACCAGTGGTGCGGCCTTCTTCGCGAACGCCATCAGCGACGGCGGCTCGGCGAAGCTCGGGTTGAGCGCGAAGACGACCGCGAACACCACGATGAGGAGTGCGAACACCGTCCCGGTGCCACCGCCGAAGATCCGGCCGGTGACCTCGGCGGCCCGGGAGCGCGTGCTCCGGCGGGGCTGGCTGCCTTCGGTGACGGTCATCGGTCGCCCCCTCGAGCCGCCGGGACCGGGTCGGCCGGCATCGGGTCGGGCGGCGGCCCGTGCTCGCGGTTGCCACCCTGGCCCCCGTTGCCACGGCCGAACCGGGCTCGGCTGGCCTTGCGGTCGATCTGGCGGCGGGCGTAGAGCGCGACGGCGGCGACGATGATCACGCCGCGCAGGACGTCCTTGAAGAACGGGTCGACCTGGAGGATGTTGAACACCGTGTCGAGCACGGCCAGGATCAGCACGCCGCCGAGCGTTCCGGCGATGCCTCCCCGGCCGCCAAGCAGCAGCGTGCCGCCGAGCACGACCGCGGCGATCGAGTCGAGCTCGTAGCCGGAGCCGTAGACCAGCGCGCTGCCGGTGCCGAACCGGGACGCGATCAGCAGCCCGGCCACGCCGGCCGCCATCGCGCACAGCACGTGCGCGGTGACGATCACCCGGCCGGTCCGGATGCCGGAGAGCCGGGCCACCTCCGGGCTGCCGCCGACGGCGAACATGTGGTAGCCGGTCCGGGACTTGCGCAGGTAGAGGATGCCCAGGACGGCGGCGCCGAGCATGACCGCGGTCGAGACCGGCAGGAAGCCGATGCGGGTGTAGCCGAACTGCTGGAAGACCGACGGCACGTCGCCGGCCGGTCCTTTGTACTCGGTGTCGAGGTAGCCCTTGATGATGAGCCCCATGCCGAGGGTGGCGATGAACGGGTTGACCTTCAGCACCGCGACGACGATCCCGTTGCCCAGGCCGATCACGCCGGAGACCAGCAGCACCACCGCGATGCCGAGCGGCACCTTGGCCGGGTCGCCGGCCATGGTCGTGGCCCCGATCAGGCTGCACAGGGCCATGACGTAGCCGACCGACAGGTCCAGCGAGCCGCAGAGGATGACGAAGGTCTGTCCCAACGCGACGAAGCCGAGCAGGCTGGAGCGGGTCAGCATGTCCACCGTGTTGGCCGTGCTGAACAGGTTTCCGCCGTCGACGGCGACCAGGACCGCGCCGGTCAGCAGGACGCCCAGGAGGGCGACGTAGACCAGCTCGGTCGTATCGAGGCGGTGTCTGGCGCTCAGCACGCGGGCGACCGTGGTCATGACTCCGTCCCCGCACCGGTGTGGTGCCCGGTGGCCGGTGGCCAGCGCCATGGCGGTCTCCACGGTCATGACTCGGTCCCCGCACCGGTCTGGTGCCCGGTGGCCGGTGGCCAGCGCCATGGCGGTCTCCATGGTCATGACTCGGTCCCCGCACCGGTCTGGTGCCCGGTCGCCAGCGCCATGACGGTCTCCTCGTCCGCGCCGCCCGGCAGCTCGCCGGCGACGCGGCCGTCCCGGAGCACGACGATGCGGTCGGCCATGCCGATGACCTCCGGCAGCTCCGAGGAGATCATCAGGATCGCGACCCCGCGCGCGGTGAGCTCGCGCATGAGCGTGTAGACCTTCTGCTTGGCGCCGACGTCGATGCCTCGGGTCGGCTCGTCCAGCACGATCACCGCGGGGTCGGTGGCCAGCCACTTCGCCAGGACGACCTTCTGCTGGTTGCCGCCGGACAGGAAGCGCACCTCCTGGTCGCCGCCGCGGGACACGAGATCCAGCGAGGAGAGGATTCCCGGGATGCGCTTGGCGCGGTGCCCGGACTGCCGCGGCCGGACCGCGTCGAGCACGAGCCGGGCGTTCGCGACCACCGACTGGTTCAGCGCGAGCCCTTCGGCCTTGCGGTCCTCGGTGACCAGGGCGAGCCCCGCGCGCACGGCCTGGCGGGCCGACCGCGGTCGCACCGGCCTGCCGTCGAGCCACACCTGGCCGCGGGTGAACCGCGCGATGCCGAACAGCGCGTGCGCGATCTCGGTGCGGCCGCTGCCCTGCAGCCCGGCCAGCGCCGTGATCTCCCCGGCCCGCACCTCCAGGTCGATGCCGTCGAGCTGGTCGTTCCCCCCACCGGCGATCTTGAGCCGCACGTCGCCGGTGGCCGCGTTCCCGACCCTGGCCGGGAAGAAGCTGGAGATGGGGCGGCCGACCATCTTGCGGACCAGCTCGTCGGCGCTGACTTGCGCCGTGTCGACGGTGTCCACGACGGCACCGTCCTTGAGGATCGTGACGCGGTCGCAGAGGTCGAAGATCTCCTTGAGCCGGTGCGACACGTACAGGATGGTCACGCCGCGGTCGCGCAACGTGCCGACCAACCGGTACAGCAGCTCGACCTCCTCGTCGGCCAGCGCGGCGGTCGGCTCGTCCATGGAGATGATCCGGGCGTCGTAGGACAGCGCCTTGACGATCTCCACGATCTGCTGCCCCGCAACGGAAAGCGTACGCACCCGGCGGGTCGCCGTCAGCCAGTCGAGCCCGAGGTCGGCGAGCAGGGCGGTGGTGTCGGCGTTCATCCGGGCGGCGTCGACCAGCCCGCGCCTGCGCGGCTCGCGGCCGAGGAAGACGTTCTCGGCGACGGTGCGTTCGGGTAGCAGGTTGAACTCCTGGAACACCGTCGACACACCGGCCTGCTGCGCCTGCAGCGGGTGCTCGAACGCGACCGCCCGGCCGCCGAGCTCGATGCCGCCCGCGTCGGCCTGGTACACCCCGGCGAGGATCTTCATCAACGTCGACTTGCCGGCGCCGTTCTCCCCCACGAGCGCGTGCACCTCGCCGGCGCGCAGCTCGAGGTCCACCCCGTGCAGCACGCGGACCCCGAGGAACGACTTCTCGATACCCCACATGTGCAGCAGCGTCGTGCGGGGCTCGGTCGTGGTCACGACGCCACCTCCACCCATGCCTGTTCCCTGGCCGAGGCGACGACGGCGTCCGCCAGCCGGGCGCCGCGCAGCCCGTCGTCGAAGGTCGGCAGTCCGTCGGGGATCAGGCCGTCGGCACCGGACTCGATGGCGGTGATCGTGTCGGCCACGAAGGCGTTGAAGCAGTCCTGGTAACCCTGCGGATGGCCGGCCGGCACCCGCGCGTACCGGGCCGCCGGCGGGCTGAGCGTGTCCGGGTCGCGGACCAGTTGGCTGCTGCGCTCGCGGCCGCCCCACCACAGCAGCTCCGGGTTCTCCTGGTCGAAGCAGAGCGACGCGTCCGAGCCGGACACCTCGAGCAGCAGCCGGTTCTTCCGGCCCGCGGACACCTGGCTGACCACCACGGCTCCGACGACCCCGCCCGCGGTGCCGAACTGGACGGTGACGATGTCCTCGGTCCGCACGGCTCGCGCGGTCGCCACGCCGCGGTGCGCGTTCACCGTCGACGTCTGCGCGGACAGGCGGACGATGCGGTCACCGGTGACGAACTCGAGCAGGTCGCACCAGTGCGAGCCGATGTCGCCGAAGGCCCGGGTCGAGCCGCCCAGCCTCGGGTCGACCCGCCTGTTGTCGTCGGCCGGCCGGAGCAGCCAGTCCTGCAGGTAGCTGCCGTGGGCCAGCGAGAGGGTCCCCACCTCGCCCAGCCGCACGCGCTCGCGTGCCTCTCGAACCATGGGGTGGAACCGGTACACGAACGGCACGACCGCGACCCGGCCGGTGGCCCGCGCGGCCTCGGTCATGGCCGCCGCCGTCGCCGAGTCGGTCGCCAGCGGCTTCTCGCAGACCACGTGCGCGCCGGCCGCCAATGCCGTGTGGACGAGGGGCGCGTGCAGGTGGTTGGGCGTGCAGACATGCACGACGTCGACGTCCACGGTGTCCATCAGGTCGGCGAGATCGGCGAAGGCTCGCTCCGCGCCGACGTCCGGCAACGCGGTCTCCGCTCGGTGCAGGCTCGAGCCCACGACACCGACCACGCGACCGCCGGCCGCACGCACGGCGCGCGCGTGTACGCGCGCCATGAAGCCGGTTCCGATGATTGCCGCCCGGTGACCGCCGTCCTCCGGGCGGTAGCGGTGTCCGTCTGCGGGCTCTGTGACCCGGACCACTGACATGAATCGGAACTTAGGGCTTGGAAATGAACAACACGCTCAACTGGGTGTGTCGGTCGGGCTGATGGTGTAGTTCCATTCGCCGTGCCACTCGTGTGGGGTCAGATACCGCGCGAGGAGTGTTCTCATCTCACGATCGGTGATCTTGATGCC
>NZ_WHTD01000239.1 GCF_009379765.1 Actinophytocola sp.
CCCCACCGGCATCGAGATCAGCAACAAAGAAATGAAAGAACTCCCGATCACCCGCGACCCCTGGCATGGCGACTGGAACTACACCCTGCACCCGACGCACGACACGCCCGAGCCGCACTGACTTGATTCGCTACGAGCCCTAACCCCACCCGCGAGTCCAACGTTCCGGACTCGCGAGTCCCCAGTGTTGGACTCGCGGGTCCCCAGTGTTGGACTCGCGGGTTGGTCAGGGGTGGGCTTCGCGGAGGACGGGCTTGTTCTCCAGGTGGTGCAGGCCGTTCCAGGAGAGGTTGACCAGATGCGCGGCCACCTCCTCCTTCTTGGGCTTGCGCGAGTCCAGCCACCACTGGCCGGTCAGCGCGACCATCCCCACCAGCGCCTGGCTGTAGAGCGCCGCCAGCTTCGGGTCGTAGCCGCGGGAGCTGAACTGCCGGCCCAGGATGTCCTCCACCTGCCGCGCGATGTCGTTGAGCAGCGACGAGAAGGTGCCCGTGGCCGACGCCACCGGCGACGCGCGCACCAGGATCCGGAAGCCGTCCGCGGAGCCCTCCACGTAGTCGAGCAACGACACCGCCGCCCGCTCCAGCAGCAGCCGTGGGTGCGCCTCCTCGGCCAGCGCCGTGGTCATGGACGTGAGCAGGTAGTGCATCTCCCGGTCGACCACGACCGCGTAGACGCCTTCCTTCCCGCCGAAGTGCTCGTAGACCACCGGCTTCGAGACGTTGGCCCGGTGCGCGATCTCCTCGACCGACGCGCCGTCGAAGCCCTTCTCCGCGAAGAGCGAGCGGGCGACGTCCAACAGCTGCTGGCGCCGCTCCTCCCCGCTCATCCGCACGCGGTGCACCGGTGCACCAGCCCGACCGGCCGGAGCCCGAACACGCTCTCGCCGCCTGGCCGCCACTCGTGCCACCCTACGGGCACCCACCGACAGCCGTGACGCGATTACGCCGGACTAGGCCGAACGCGACCTCATTCGGCACCCGCGGTGATCTTGGCCAGGCGCTGCGGGGTCGGCCACCGCACGTTGTGGACCCAGCCGAACTTCTCGAACAGCCAGATCAGCCGCGCGGACGTGTCGATCTGGCCGCGCTTCACGCCGTGCCGCGCGCACGTGGGGTCGGCGTGGTGCAGGTTGTGCCACGACTCGCCGAACGACAGGATCGCCAGCGGCCAGAAGTTCGCCGCCTTGTCCCGGCTCACGAACGGCCGCTCGCCGATCATGTGGCAGATCGAGTTCGTCGACCAGGTCACGTGGTGCAGGATCGCCACCCGCACGAAGCCCGCCCAGAAGAACGCGGTCAGCGCGCCCCACCAGGACCAGGTGATCAGCCCGCCGAGCGCCGCCGGCAGCACGAAGGTCAGCACGGTCCACACCACGAACAGGTTGTTCACCCGCACGACGTCCTCGTCCGCCAGCAGGTCCGGCGCGAAGCGCTCCTTGTTGGTGAGGTTCCGGTCGAACATCCAACCCATGTGCGCGTGCCAGAAACCCTTGGCCAGCGCCAGCGGCGACGTCCCGTACAGCCACGGCGAGTGCGGGTCGCCCTCGCGGTCGGAGAACGCGTGGTGGCGCCGGTGGTCGGCCACCCAGACGATCGGCGGGCCCTGCACCGCCATCGAGCCCGCGATCGCGAGCCCGATCCGCATCGGTCGCTTGGCCTTGAACGAGCCGTGCGTGAAGTGCCGGTGGTAGCCGATCGTCACGCCGAGCCCGGACAGGTAGAAGAAGAACACCGCCAGGCCTACGTCGAGCCAGGTGAGCCCCCAGCCCCAGGCCAACGGCACCGCCGCGACCAACGCCGCGAACGGCACCAGGATGAACACGTACACCGCGAACTGGGTCCAGCCCGCGCGCCGGCCCGCGGTGATCGGCCTGGGGCCCCGCGCGTCTGCCCCGTCGCCGCTCGAAGTCTCCTCGAGGGTTGTCGTCATCCTCTACCTCTTCGTCGTCGAGTCAGTTCCAGGCGAGCCGGTTGGAGCCCGGTTCAACGGTAAGGCCAGCCTCGCCTACGCAGCCGTAACCTACGACAGCGTAAGTTCATCCGGACCCGCTGCGCCAGGGTAGGCACACAAAGCATCGAGAGTGATCCAGCTCACACCCGATTGGCCGCACTGTTGGCTTCCTGGCCGGGTACCACTGCCCCCGGCGATCCATGCATGCCACGATGTCCAACCGTGGGCGGCACACCCGTCCACGGTCCGCCGTGGTGTAAAGGCAGCACCTCAGATTTTGGTTCTGAAGGTCCAGGTTCGATCCCTGGCGGCGGAGCTGCCCGGCGGAGGCCAGGACAACGACAACTGCGGCACGAAGGTGGACAGCCAGGCGTGGATGGCGGCAGCGAACGAGAGGACGTCGACCTGCCGGCGTTGGACGAGAGATCTGACGCGTGGCTGGCGGGACGCGCCCGGGAACTGCTCGCGATCGCCCAGGCGAGCGAGCGCCACAACCGCACCCGCTACACCGACGAGGTCGACCGGTTGCTGGCCGAGGCCCGGCACCGCGGCGAGCCGCGGATGGTCGCCCAGCTGCTGCGCGCCGCGGCCGTCATCCGGGTGAACGACGCCGAGCAGGCCGTCTCCCCCGAGTCGGAGTCGATCGTCGACGAGTTCCTCGAGCACTCCCAACGGCACGGGCTGCTGGTGCTGCAGGCCGACGCGCATGCCTTGCGGGCCAAGCGGCTGCTGCTGTCCGGCGCGGAGGACGCCGCGCTCACCGAGGCCGCGGTCGGCCTCGCGATGCTCGACGAGAAGGTCGCGCCGGACACCCTGTTCGGCGGCCGGGTGTGGGACGTGCTGATGGCGTCCACCCTGATGGACCTCGGCCTCGTGCTGATGGAGCTCGGCGTCTACGAGGTCGGCGACCAGGTCATGCGTCGCGCGCACCGGCACATCCGGGGCGGCGCGGGCCCGCACGACATCTCCGTGCACCTGATCACCCGCTGCCGCATGCAGCTGGGCTGGGGCCTGCGCCTGGAGCGGATCGGCGAGGACGACCAGGCCGCCGAGCGGTTCGCCAGGGCCGCCGCGATGGCCGGTGACGTCGAGGCGCCGTTCCGCGAGTCGCTGTTCCCCCGGCACCCCGACCTGCCGGCCGCCGAACAGCTCGCCGTGATCGGCGCGGCGCACGCGCTCGCCGCGCCGGGTCCCGGGCACGTCGACCGGCTGAGCGCCCTGCTGGGCACCGCCGCGCCGCGCGAGGTGATCTTCGTCGCGGTCGCGCTCGCCCGCTGCCTCGAGCGCGACCAGCGGGTCGAGGACGCCGTCGAGGTGCTGACCGGCGTGCAGAAGCAGCTGGACAACACCGCGTCCGAGCCTGCGCTGCTGCTGTGCCTCATCCGCGAGTACGCCCGGCTCTCGGGCGGCGACGAGGACGGCGACCGGACCACGAGCGCGCTGCAGTTCTACGTCGCCGAGCTCGAGAGCCAGCTGTGGGACATGCGCGAGTCGCGTGCGGCCACCCTCGCCACCCGCCGCGAGCACGAGCGGCTCGCCCGCCGGCACGGCACCGTCTCCCGCCAGGCGCTGCAGGACCCGCTCACCGGCCTGCCGAACCGGCGCGCGCTGGACGAGCGGCTGGAGGAGCTCTCCGCGGACGCCAACGGAGCCGGCAGCAAGCCGCTGGCCATCGCGCTCGTCGACCTCGACGGGTTCAAGGGCGTCAACGACCGGTTGTCCCACGCCGAGGGCGACGACGTGCTGAGGGTCGTCGCGAGCACCGTGCGCGACACGCTGCGCGGCAGCGACATGGTGGCCCGCTACGGCGGCGACGAGTTCATCGTGCTGCTGCCCGGCGCCCCGCTGCACGCCGCCGCGGCTGCGCTGCGCCGCGCCGCGGTGGCGGTCTCCGAGCTGCCGAACGACCTCTCGCACGGCGTGACGCTGTCCGTCGGCGTCGTCGCGCTGCGTCCCGAGGAGGGCACGGCTCGGGCGCTGGCCCGTGCGGACGCCGCCATGTACCAGGCGAAACGCAAGGGTGGCAACGACGTCGTTGCGATCGCGACCACGGAAAGTGACGTCCCGGACCCGGCCGTCACGGACGAGACCGTCAACCCCGACCCGGCATGGGTGCTCCCCGACGCGACGTGAGCGGGCCGCGCGGCCCGAGCCGGCGCACCCGTAGGATCGATTTCCCGGACCGACCTCCCGGCCGGGAAACCCGATCACGCCAAGGAGAGAGCTGATGCTCGAGGGCTCCACCGGGCTCGGCGAAGTCAGTGCGATCATCCTCGCCGCGGGCGAGGGCACCCGGATGCGCTCCGCCACGCCGAAGGTCTTGCACCGGCTGGCCGGCCGGTCCCTGGTCGAGCACGCCGTGCGGGCGGCCGCCGGGCTCGCGCCGCGACGCATGGCGGTCGTGGTCGGGCACGGCCGGGAGGCCGTCACCGAGCACCTGCACGAGCTCGCCAAGGTCATCGACGCCACGGTCACCGTGGCGGTGCAGGCCGAGCAGCACGGCACCGGGCACGCGGTGCGCTGCGGGCTCGACGAGCTGCCCGACGACCTCACCGGCACGGTCCTCGTCACCTACGGCGACGTGCCGCTGCTCGACACGCCCACGCTGTCCGCGCTGCTCGCCGAGCACGCCTCCGCGGGCAACGCGGTCACCGTGCTCACCGCCGAGGTCACCGACCCCACCGGGTACGGCCGGATCGTGCGTGCCGCGGACGGGTCCGTCGAGGCCATCGTCGAGCAGAAGGACGCCACGCCCGGGCAGGCCGCGGTCCGCGAGATCAACTCCGGGGTCTACGCCTTCGACGCCGCGGTGCTCGCCGACGCGCTCGGCCGGCTGTCCACCGACAACGCCCAGGGCGAGCAGTACCTCACCGACGTGCTCTCGATCGCCCGCGGCGACGGGCACCGGGTCGGCTCGTGGGCCTGCGCCGACCCGTGGCTCGTGGAGGGCGTCAACGACCGCGTGCAGCTGGCCGAGCTCGGCGCCGAGCTCAACCGGCGCCTGCTCGACGGCTGGATGCGCGCGGGCGTCACCGTGACCGACCCGGCGAGCGTGTGGCTCGACGCGGGCGTGGAGCTGGGCCGCGACGTCGTACTCGAGCCCGGCGTGCAGCTGCGCGGCGGCACCTCGGTCGGCGCGGGCGCGGTGGTCGGCCCGGACACCACGCTCACGGACGTGGCCGTCGGCGCGGGCGCCAACGTCGTGCGCACGCACGGCCGCGAGTCCGAGATCGGCGACGGCGCCAGTGTGGGCCCGTTCGCCTACCTGCGGCCCGGCACGCGGCTCGGGGTGAGCTCGAAGGTCGGCACGTTCGTCGAGGTCAAGAACTCCGAGATCGGCGCGGGGTCGAAGGTGCCGCACCTGTCCTACGTGGGCGACGCGACGATCGGTGAGAAGAGCAACATCGGCGCGGCCAGCGTGTTCGTGAACTACGACGGGGTGGCCAAGCACCGGACGGTCGTCGGATCGCACGTGCGCACGGGGTCGGACAACATGTTCGTGGCCCCGGTGACCGTCGGCGACGGCGCCTACAGCGGAGCCGGCACGGTGCTGCGCAAGGACGTCCCGCCGGGGGCGCTCGCGGTGTCCGGCGGCCCGCAGCGCAACATCGAGGAGTGGGTGCTCCGGCGCCGGGCCGGGACACCCGCGGCCGAGGCGGCGCGCAAGGCCCTCGACGCGGCCGCCGACCTCGACCCGGCCGCCGAGGAGGAGTCATGAACGCGAAGTCCGGGACGCCGAAGAAGTACATGATGCTCTTCTCCGGCCGGGCCCATCCCGAGCTCGCCGAAGAGGTCGCCAAGCACATCAACATCAGCATCACCCCGCAGTCGGCCTACGACTTCGCCAACGGCGAGATCTTCGTGCGGTTCGAGGAGTCGGTGCGCGGCTGCGACGCGTTCGTCATCCAGAGCCACTGCGAGCCGATCAACCAGTGGGTGATGGAGCAGCTGATCATGGTCGACGCGCTCAAGCGGGCGTCGGCCAAGCGGATCACCGTGATCATGCCCTTCTACCCGTACGCGCGGCAGGACAAGAAGCACAAGGGCCGCGAGCCGATCTCGGCGCGGCTGATCGCGGACCTGTTCAAGACCGCGGGCGCGGACCGGATCATGACCGTCGACCTGCACACCGCGCAGATCCAGGGCTTCTTCGACGGCCCGGTGGACCACCTGTTCGCGCAGCCGCTCCTGTCCCGGTACATCAAGGACACCTACGGCACCGAGAACGTGACGGTCGTGTCGCCGGACGCGGGCCGCACGAAGCTGGCCGAGAAGTGGGCCGACGACCTCGGCGGCGTGCCGATCGCGTTCATCCACAAGACGCGCGACCCGTTGCTGCCCAACGACGTCGTCGCCAAGCGGGTCGTGGGTGAGGTCCGCGGCAGGCTGTGCGTGGTGATCGACGACATGGTCGACACCGGCGGCACGATCGCCAAGGCGGTCGACCAGCTGGTCAAGGAAGGCGCGACCGACGTGGTCGTGGCCGCCTCGCACGGGGTGCTGTCCGGCCCGGCCCCGCAGCGGCTGTCCGAGTGCGGCGCGCGCGAGATCGTGTTCACCAACACGCTGCCGATCCCGGACGAGAAGCGCTTCCCGAAGCTCACCGTGCTCTCGATCGCCCCGCTGCTGGCCCGCGCGGTCCAGGAGGTCTTCGAGGACGGCTCGGTCACGAGCCTCTTCGACGGCAACGCCTAGGCGTGTCTCGTGGATCTTGGTCGATGGGATTCGTGATCCAGCTGGCTCCTGGCAAGGCGGCGGAAGGTCGCTCATACCGGGTTGTATTCGGGCCTTCCGACAACGCGGCCAGGGGACAGCTTGGGCGCGAATACCACGATCCAAGATCCACGAGACATGGCCTAACCGCGCTCGGCCAGGCTCGCCTCCACGCAGAACTCGTTGCCCTCCGGGTCGGCGAGCACGACCCAGCCGCGGCCGTTCGCGGTGCGCCGGTCGTCGACGAGCGTGGCGCCCGCCGCGAGGAGCCGGTCGACCTCCTCGTCGCGGGTGCCGGTGAGCGGCACGAGGTCCAGGTGCAGCCGGTTCTTGACCGTCTTGGTCTCGGGCACGGTGACGAAAAGCAGCTCCGGCAGGGCCCGGTCGGGCGGCTCGACGGCCACCTCCGGCGAGCCCGGCTCGTCCTGGTCGCTGACCGGCCAGCCGGTGACCACGCTCCAGAACTCCGCGAGCGCGTAGGGGGCATGGCTGTCGACGGTGATGTGCTGGATCTTGAACACGATGTTCTCCGAGGTCGGAAAAGTCCCGAGGCGCTGCCTCGGGTGGACGCGGGACTCGCCGGATGGGCGTGGGTGCCTGCGGACCTCTCTCGATCGATGCGGAGGGTGCGCACCTTAGCCCCCGATGCGATTGCGCGGAAGGGCCACGTAAACTGTTGAGGTTGCCTCGGCGAGGGCAGGCGTCACGGACGCCTGGCGTGATCGACGCGGCGGCTTGATTGCCGCGCGCACGTCCGTCGCCGCTGGCCGCCGCCGCCCGAGACCCGCGTTTCAGTTTCAGCAAGGAGAGCCCCACCGTGTCCGAGGTCCGTCTCGCCGCCGAGCCACGTACCGAGTTCGGCAAAGGCGCTGCGCGCCGCACCCGCCGCGACGGCAAGATCCCCGCGGTGCTGTACGGCCACGGTTCCGACCCGAAGCACCTGGCCCTGCCCGCCATCGAGTTCGCCCGCGTGGTTCGTGAGCAAGGCCAGAACGCCGTGCTGACCATCGAGATCAACAGCACCAGCGAGCTGGCGCTGACCAAGACGGTCACCACGCACCCGATCAAGAACTACATCGAGCACGTCGACCTGCTGCTCGTCCGGCAGGGCGAGAAGGTCACCGTCGAGATCCCGGTCGTCATCACCGGCGAGGCCTCCCCCGGCACCCTGGTCACCCAGGACGCGTCGACGCTGCAGGTCGCCGTCGAGGCGCTGCACATCCCCGAGCAGTTCGAGGTCTCGATCGACGGCGCCCTGGCCGGCACCCAGATCCTGGCGTCGGAGGTTGTGCTGGCCGAGGGTGCCGAGCTCGTCTCCGACCCCGACACCCTGATCATCGCGATCAACGTGGCGCCGACGGCCGAGGACATGGAGGCCGGTGCCGAGCCCGGCGAGGCCGCCGCGGCTCCGGCCGAGGAGGAGTCGGCCGGCGACGAGCCGACCGAGGGCTGAGTCGCCCCGGGCGGTCCCTGCTCCGGGGCCGCCCGGTCTGCTTTCTGCGAGGACGCCGAGATGTCTGCACCGAACGACGACGCGCCGATGCTGGTCGTCGGCCTCGGCAACCCGGGGCCGCGATACGTGGCCAACCGGCACAACATCGGTTTCCTGGTCGCCGATGAGCTGGCGGACCGGATCGGCGGTAGGTTCAAGTCCCACAAGGGCGGTGCCGACGTGCTCGAGGGTCGGCTCGGCGGGCGGCGCGTGACGCTCGCGAAGCCCAGGTCGTACATGAACGTCTCGGGCGGCCCGGTCGTCGGGATCGCCCGATTCTTCAAGGTGCCCCCCGAGAACCTCGTCGTGGTGCACGATGAGCTGGATCTCCCCTTCGGGACGGTCCGGCTGAAGCTCGGCGGTGGTGAGAACGGCCACAACGGACTCAGGTCGGTCACGAAGTCGCTCGGCACCAGGGACTATCTGCGGGTGCGGTTCGGCATCGGGCGGCCGCCGGGCCGGATGGACCCGGCGGACTTCGTGCTCCGGGACTTCTCCGCCACGGAGCGTCGCGACCTGGCGCTCGACATCGACCGCTGCGCCGACGCGACGGAGGCGCTGGTCGCCAAGGGTGTGGAAGCGGCGCAGAACCTCTTCCACACCCGCTGACCGGAAGGCGGTCGGGACATGCAGCAACAGCAGCAGCAGGACGACGTGCCGCTGACACCGATGGTGGTCGACTGCGTGACGTTCGACCGCGCGCCCCTCGGTCGCCGCGGCTACCACGAGGACCAGGTGGACGACTTCCTGGACCGCGTGCAAGCGACCCTGTCCGGCACCGACACCCTCGCGGCGCACGAGGTCCGCGAAGTGATCTTCGACAGCGCCCCGCTCATCCGCCGCGGCTACCACGAGGAGCAGGTCGACGACTTCCTCGACCTGGTCGTCGAGGAGCTGGACCGCCGCGAACGCATCCACCCGGTGCGCCCGGCCACGCCACCGAAGCCGGCGGGCCTCCTGACGACCCCGACGCCCGTACCGCCGCCCGCGCCGACCGAGCAAACCAGCCCGATGGTGTTCACCCTGCCACCGTCGCTGCCCCCGACGAGCCGCCCGTCCCACGCCGCCCCGGCAGCGGCGGCGGGGAGGTCGGCGGCTGCTCTCCGGGCCACCGAGGACCCATCCCCCGAGCCACCGAAGCCCGCTGCGTCCGCGGCCCCGGCCGCGCCCATGTCGTCGAGCCCCGCGTCGGCACCAGACCCTGCCGAGGCAGCAGACGCTCCGCGAGCCGCGGCACCCACTCCGCCGGCCGCACCGCCCACCGGCAGCGATGGCCCCGCCGAAGCCGGGCGGCCGAACGCCGTGCCGCCGGCGAGCGCGCC
>NZ_WHTD01000217.1 GCF_009379765.1 Actinophytocola sp.
AAACCCCAGCTCTCACACCTCAACCGGCGTGAGCAATCCACCGACAAGCAGGAACATCCGTAAACAGCAAACTCCACACCCGCAACCCCAGAAACCCGCCGAACAGCCCAACCCACCCACACAGACCACCCCCACCCCACCCCAACACACTCTCCGTATACCCCCAACAGCAAACGGGTCAACGGAATCCGGCTTGGTGCCGTGCGGTACACGGTCAACGGGTACGCGTGCACTTCGGTGTCGAGTTGCCTGCGGAGGTGTTCACCGATCTGGAGTGGATCTGCTCCACCCGCCGACCGCGCGACACCTCCGGGCGAGACCGGTGTTCGGGACCCGCGACGGGCGGATCGCGCTCTTGTTCGCAATCGTCCGATACCTGGTCGGCGAGGGCAGCGACGTCGATCCGCTCGACGGGCCGCTTCGTTCGGCAGCTGCCGGGATAGGCCTACTGCGCTGACTTGACATCCGGGTGATAATCAATTGTTCGGCCATTCCGGAATGACACGGAATTGACCGAATGCGCTGATTATAACGATGAGGGGCACATTTGTCAAAGGCAGTGTTCTCGAAAACACAGTACGACACCGAACTGACCGCCGAGCGCGAGCACATCGCGTTTCTCTACGGTTGGCTGGACGCCGAGCGGTCCGCTGCGGCGGGTGAGCTGGCCGGGGTGCTGCGCGACCACACCGAGGACTCGACCGACGCGATGTGGCGACGTGAGGTGGCCGCGAACACGCTGTCCGCGCGGGTGGGGCGGCTGCGGGTGGCCGACAGCGGGCTGTGCTTCGGGCGGCTCGACCAGACTTCCGGCGAGGCCCTGTACATCGGTCGAATCGGTTTGTTCGACGAGGAAGACGATTACCGGCCGCTGCTGACGGATTGGCGCGCCCCTGTCGCGCGGCCATTTTACTGTGCCACTGCCGCTAATCCCGAAGGGGTCACCCGGCGGCGTCATTTCCGCACCCAGGGGCGCCGCGTCCTCGATTTCCACGACGACGTTCTCGACCACGGCGTGGCCGACAGCGACGAGGTCCTGCTGGCCGCCCTGAACGCGCCGCGCGGCGACACCATGGGCGACATCGTGGCCACCATCCAGGCCGAGCAGGACGAGATCATCCGGCTCGGCCACACCGGCGTGGTCGTGATCGACGGCGGGCCGGGCACCGGCAAGACCGTGGTCGCGCTGCACCGGGTCGCCTACCTGCTCTACGCGCACCGCGAGCGGATGTCCCGGCGCGGCGTGCTGATCATCGGGCCCAACACCGGCTTCCTGCGCTACATCGGCGGCGTGCTCCCGTCGCTCGGCGAGACCGACGCCGTGTTCGCGACGCCGGGGGAGCTGCACGTCGGCCTCGAGACCACGGCCACCGACCCGCCCGCGGCCCGGCGCGTCAAGGGCGCCCTGCGGATGGTCGACGTCCTGGCCGCCGCTGTCGCCGACCGCCAGGAGGTCCCGGAGACGCCCATCGAGGTCGAGCTGGACGACGTGACCGTGTCGATCGACGCGGACATCGCCGGCCGGGCCCGTGGGAGGGCACGGGCGTCGGGGGCGCGGCACAACCAGGCGCGGCCGCTGTTCCGTGACTCGCTGATCCTGGACCTCGCCGAGCAGGCCGTGGACCGCATCGGCGGCGACTGGCTCGACGCGCGGGAGGTGCCGGAGCTGGGGTCGGACCTCGTCGTGGACGTGCGGTCGGAGCTGTCCCGCAGCCGGGCGCTGTCGGTGGCGGTGAACCAGCTGTGGCCGCGACTGACCCCGTACGGCCTGCTGGTGGAGCTGTACGGCTCGCCCGACCGGCTGGCCGTGGCGTGCGACGGCATCCTGTCCGACGACGAGCGGGACGCGCTCCACCGCGAGGCCGGCTCGGAGTGGACGGTGTCGGACGTGCCGCTGCTGGACGAGTCGGTGGAGCTGCTCGGCCCGCTGACCCGCGACGACGGGGCGGCGGAGCGGATCCGCCGGGCGGAGCGGCGGTACGCGCGGGAGGTCCTCGACATCCTCGACACCGAGGAGGACCCGGACGGCGAGGTGCTGCGCGCGGTCGACCTGATCGACTCCGAGTCGCTGGCCGAGCGGCACGAGGAGCGCGACCACCGCTCGCTGGCCGAGCGCGCCTCGGCCGACCGCGAGTGGACCTACGGCCACGTGGTCGTCGACGAGGCGCAGGAGCTGTCCGCGATGGACTGGCGGATCGTGATGCGCCGTTGCCCCAGCCGCTCGATGACGATCGTGGGCGACCTCGCCCAGCGGGAGTCCCCGGCGGGCGCCCAGAGCTGGGCGTCGATGCTGGAGGAGTACGTGCCGTCCCGGTGGACCTACCGCCGGCTGACGATCAACTACCGGATGCCGGCGGAGATCATGGCGGTGGCGGCCCAGGTCCTCGCCGAGATGGACCCGTCGCTGCAGCCGCCGAAGTCCGTGCGGGACGGCGGCGTCGCGCCGTGGTCGCGGCGCTGCCCGCCCGACCTCCTGGAGTCCACCGTGGCCGAGGCGGTGCGGGCCGAGGCCGCCCAGGTCCCGACCGGGACGGTGGCGGTCATCGCCCCGGAGGGCCTGACCCTCGAGGTCGACCACCCCGTGGTGACCCCGAGGGAGGCGAAGGGCCTGGAGTACGACGCGGTGGTCATCGTGGAGCCGCACCGGATCCTGGCCGCCGAGCCGTCGGGCGCGGCCGACCTCTACGTGGCGCTCACCAGGGCGACCCAGCGCCTGGCCGTGATCCACACCGAGGACCTGCCGGCGTCGCTGCACGGCCTCGAGGCGAGGTAGTCAGCCCCGAGGCTGACGGCGGCGCAGGGTGATCGGGAGGCCGTCCTTGGGGACCGGCAGTGCGGTGGGGTCCCAGCGGACCTCGTAGTCCTCGTCGACGGACCACTCGAAGCGGCGGACCAGCTCGTGCACCAGGGTCTTCACCTCGTAGGTCCCGAAGTGCATGCCGATGCACTTGTGCACGCCACCGCCGAAAGGCATGTACGCGAAGCGGTGCGACTTGTCCTCGCGGCGGCCCTCGGCGAAGCGCTCCGGGTCGAACTGGTACGGGTCGCTCCAGTACTCCGGCAGCAGGTGGTTGACCCACGCCAGCGTCGTCACGAACACGCCCGCCGGCAGGTGGTGGCCGAGCAGCTCGGTGTCCTTGACGGTCTTGCGCACCATCCACGGCACCGGCGCCACCAGCCGCATCGACTCCTTGAGCACCAGGTCCAGCGCCGGCAGCGAGGACGCGGCGTCAACGGTGAGCGGCTCGTCGCCGAGCGCGAGGGACTCCTCGCGCACCCTGGCCTGCCAGTCGGGGTGCTTGCCGAGGTAGTACGTGACCGCCGACGTCGCGATCGTGGACGTGTCGTGGGCCGCCATCATCAGGAAGATCATGTGGTTCACGACGTCGTCGTCGGTGAACATCTCGCCGTCGTCGGTCTTCGCGTGGCACAGGGCGGCGAACAGGTCGTCGGAGTCGGACGCGCGCTTGGCCGGCAGGCTCCGCCGGAAGTAGTCCTCCAGCACCTTGCGCCCGCGCAGTCCCGCACCCCACCGCCCGACCGGCAGCCGCACCAGCGCCGTCCCGGCCCGGACCGTGTCGACGAACGCCCTGGTCAGCCGGTCGCTGTCGCCGCCGATCGACGACGCCATGAAGACCTTGGTGGCCACGTCCAGCGTCAGCTGCTTGAGCGCCGGGTACACGAGGAACCGGTCCCGCGCTGCCCAGAGGTCGAGCTGGGACCGCACGACCGCGCCGACCTGGCCCATGTACCCCGACAGCCGGTCCGCGGTGAACGCCAGCTGCATCAGCCTGCGGTGGTAGAGGTGCTCCTCGAAGTCCAGCAGCATCAGCCCGCGGTGGAAGAACGGCCCGATGAAGTACTCCCACCCCTGCTGCGAGTACGCCTTGTCCTTGTTCGCCAGCACGACCTGGGTGGCGTCCGGCCCGGTCGCCGACACCACCCGGGTGCCGAACGCACGCACCCACGAGACCGGGCCGTACGTGCGGTAGCGCTGCATCGCGTAGTCGATCCCCAGCCGCAGCATCTCCAGGCTGTGCCCGAGCACGGGCAGCCCGGCGTCGCCCTGGACCGCCTTCAGCGAGCTGCCCGCCGGCGGCGCGGAGAGGTCCTTGCGCGGCCACTCCTTGTGGAGCAGCCACTGGTCGAGTGCGTTCTTGTCGGTTGTGTAGGGAGCGCGGACCTCACTGGACGTCGGCGGGGTTGACACGGGCACCTACCTCCTGACGAGCACGGTGAACGCCAGCTCCGCGAGCTCGGCGGCGATCCTCGGTCGGGCGACGATGCGGGGGGTGCGGGCGAGGTCGTTGACGACGGTCAGCGCGGCGTGCACGGTGATCCGGGCGTCCGGTTCGGACAGTTCGGGTGAGACGGTGCGCATCAGGTTGACCCACTGCGCCACGTACTCCCGCTGCACCCGGACCATCTCCTTGCGGTCGCGGTCGGGCAGGTTGGCGAGCTCACCGGCGAACGTGGCCATGAGGTTGTCCGACCGCAACACTGTGTCCACATAGGACGCGGCGAGCCGGGCGAGGGCGTCGTGCGGGTCGGTGGCCTCGTCGATCGCGATGCCGGCGGTGCGGTCGAGCCGGTCGGCCATCCGGTACCCGGCGGCCACCAGGATCGCCGACTTGCCGGGGAAGTAGCGGTAGATGCTCGGCCCGGCGATGCCCGCCTCGGCGCCGATGTCCTCCATGCTCACCGCGTGGTAGCCGCGGTCGCGGAACAACCTGATGGCGGCGGACAGGAGCTCCTCGCGGCGCGACGTCGACGGCAGCACCGGCACCGGCTGCCAGGCCGGCGGCCGGGGCGCCACCTCGGGCGCGACGGCCCGCGGCACCCAGCCGAGCACCGCGCGGGCGAGCTCGGCGAGGCGGGTCTCGAAGCGCTTGCGCGGCGTGCTCACGTGATGCACCGAGACGCTGCCGAACACCGACAGCGCGGCCCAGCACAGCAGCTCCGCCTCGGCCTTGGGCAGGCCGAGCCGGGCGTCGCGCAGCGCGATGCCCCACTGCGCCATCAGCTCACCGCCGCGGTGGCGGATCTTGGTCTGGTCGGCCCGGTCGAGGTGGCGGCCCTCCCACCGCCAGAGTGCGGTGACCTCGCGCCGCTCGACGGCCAGCGCCGCCATCGCCCGCAGCAGCTCGGCCAGCTGCTCGTCGGCGGTGCCCTGGGTGGCCAGGGCCTCCTCGGTGACCAGGCCGAACGTGTCCATGCCGGACAGCAGCACGTGGGCGAGGATGTCCTGCTTGCCGCGGAAGTGCCGGTACACGGCGGGGCCGGTGACGCCCGCGGCCGCGGCGATGTCGTTGACGCTCACCTGGTGGTAGCCGTGCTTGCGGAAAAGCTCCGCCGCCGACTCGGCGAGCTGAGCCTTCCTGTTGCGCGGCCGCCGGGCCGGTGCGCGTCCGGTCTGGGTCACTGGTCCGCCTCCCCGCGATTCAGTGTGTTGGTCGCGTTGGACAGTGAGCGTTCGGCCCGGTCACGTACTGGTGGCTGGCTTGCGTCACG
Source organism: Actinophytocola sp. (assembly GCF_009379765.1). Lineage (GTDB taxonomy): Bacteria > Actinomycetota > Actinomycetes > Mycobacteriales > Pseudonocardiaceae > Actinophytocola. Next base: position 5,512 of record NZ_WHTD01000217.1, read on the forward strand.
TTCCCCTGAGGTGACGGTTGCCGAGATTGACAGAAGGTTACTCACCCTGTTCCTCCCGGCGTGAATCCTCACTAGCGACGATAGACCAGCCGGATGCTGTTGGCAAACGGCCAATTCGGGCTAATATGTGAACGGGGATTTGTCCCAGTGGCCGGACCCGGTCGCACGTCGCGGTCGGGTCGAGTGTGGCGTGGGGTACACCACCATTTCGGGTGCCGACCGTTGACAACCGCGGATCCGGTGCCACGATGTTAATGAGGATTAGCATGCCCGAGAGGACCTGACGTGCCTACCGAAGCTTTCGTCTATGACGCGATCCGGACCCCGCGCGGTCGGGGCAAGAAGAACGGATCCCTGCACGGAACCAAGCCGATCTCGCTTGTCGTGGGACTCATCGACGAGCTGCGCAAGCGCAACCCCACCCTGGACGTCGACCGGGTCTCCGACCTGCTGTTGGGCGTCGTGACGCCCATCGGCGACCAGGGCAGCGACATCGCCAAGACCGCCGCCATCGCGGCCGGGCTGCCCGACACCGTCGGGGGCGTGCAGCTCAACCGCTTCTGCGCCTCAGGCCTCGAAGCGGTCAACATCGCCGCGCAGAAGGTGCGCGCGGGCTGGGACGAGGTCGTGATCGGCGGCGGCGTCGAGTCGATGTCCCGGGTATCCATGGGCTCCGACGGCGGCGCGTGGGCGATGGACCCGGCCACCGCCTACGACACGTACTTCGTGCCGCAGGGCGTGGGCGCCGACCTGATCGCCACCATCGAGGGCTTCTCGCGCGAGGACGTCGACGGATACTCCGTGGAGTCGCAGCAGCGCGCAGCCAAGGCGTGGGCGGGCGGCTACTTCGCCAACTCGATCGTCCCGGTCGTCGACCAGAACGGCATCACCGTGCTGGACCATGACGAGCACATGCGGCCCGAGTCCACCGTGGAGTCGCTGGGCAAGCTGCCGGCCTCGTTCGCCGCGATCGGTGACATGGGCGGCTTCGACGCGGTGGCGCTGCAGAAGTACCACCAGGTCGAGAAGATCAACCACGTGCACTCGCCGGGCAACTCCTCCGGCATCGTCGACGGTGCCGCGCTGGTGCTGGTCGCCAGCGAGGAGGCCGGCACCGCGATGGGCCTCACCCCGCGGGCCCGGATCGCGGCCACCGCCACCTCCGGCGCGGACTCCACGATCATGCTCACCGGGCCGATCCCGGCCACCGAGAAGCTGCTCGCGCGTACCGGCCTGACCGTCGAGGACATCGACCTGTTCGAGCTGAACGAGGCGTTCGCCTCGGTGGTGCTCAACTACCAGAAGAAGCTGAACATCCCCGGCGACAAGCTGAACGTCAACGGTGGTGCCATCGCCATGGGCCACCCGCTGGGCGCCACCGGCGCGATGATCCTCGGCACGATGGTCGACGAGCTGGAGCGCCGCGACGCCCGCCGGGCGCTGGTGACCCTGTGCATCGGCGGCGGCATGGGCGTGGCCACCCTCATCGAGCGCGTGTGAGACCTGCTTGCAGGGTCGAACCATCAACGCAGGTCCTCGAGCGACAAGGAAACGACACTCAATGACTGAGCAGAACACCATCCGCTGGGAGAAGGACGCGGACGGCGTCGTCGTGCTGACGATGGACGACCCGAACCAGTCGGCCAACACGATGAACCGGGCCTACGCCGAGTCGATGGCCGCCACCGTCGACCGGCTGGAGGCCGAGAAGGACGGCATCACCGGTGTGGTGATCACGTCGGCCAAGAAGACGTTCTTCGCCGGCGGCGACCTCAAGGACATGGTCGAGGCCAAGCCCGACGACGCCAAGGACGGCTTCGAGTTCATCACCGGCATCAAGGCGCAGCTGCGCCGGCTCGAGCTCCTCGGCCGGCCGGTCGTCGCCGCGATCAACGGCGCCGCGCTCGGCGGCGGCCTCGAGATCGCGCTGGCCTGCCACCACCGGATCGCCGCGGATGTCAAGGGCTCGCAGATCGGCCTGCCCGAGGTGAGCCTGGGCCTGCTGCCCGGCGGTGGCGGCGTCACCCGCACCGTGCGGCTGCTGGGCATCCAGACCGCGCTGCTGTCCGTGCTGCTGCAGGGGCAGCGGCACAAGGTGAAGGCGGCACACGAGCTGGGCCTCGTGCACGAGGTCGTGTCTACTGTGGACGAACTGCTGCCCAAGGCCAAGGAGTGGATCGCGGCCAACCCCGACGCGGCCCAGCCGTGGGACGTCAAGGGCTTCAAGATCCCCGGTGGCAGCCCGTCGCACCCGGCGTTCGCGGCCAACCTGCCCGCGTTCCCGGCCAACCTGCGCAAGCAGCTCAAGGGCACGAACATGCCTGCGCCGCGGGCGATCCTGGCCGCCGCGATCGAGGGCGCGCAGGTCGACATCGACACCGCGCTGGTCATCGAGTCGCGGTACCTGATCGAGCTGCTGTCCGGGCAGGTCGCGAAGAACATGATCAAGGCGTTCTTCTTCGACCTGCAGCACATCAACTCCGGCGGCTCGCGGCCGGACGGCTACGAGAAGTACACCGCCCGGAAGGTCGGCGTGCTCGGCGCCGGGATGATGGGCGCGGGCATCGCGTACGTGTGTGCGCGCGGCGGCATGGAGGTCGTGCTCAAGGATGTGTCCCTGGAGGCGGCTTCGCATGGCAAGGACTACTCGGTCAGCTTGTTCGAGAAGGCCGTGTCGCGCGGGAAGTCCACCCGGGAGCAGGCCGACGAGACGTTGGCCCGGATCCACCCGACCGACAAGCCCGAGGACCTGGCCGGCTGCGACCTGGTGATCGAGGCGGTGTTCGAGAGCCCGGAGCTCAAGCACAAGGTGTTCGCGGAGATCGAGAACGTCGTCAACCCGGACGCGCTGCTCGGCTCCAACACCTCGACGCTGCCGATCACCGGCCTCGCCGAGGGGGTGAAGCGGCAGGAGGACTTCATCGGCCTGCACTTCTTCTCGCCGGTGGACAAGATGCCGCTGCTGGAGATCATCGTCGGCGAGCGTACCAGCGACGCGGCGCTGGCCCGGGCGTTCGACGTCGCGCAGCAGATCAAGAAGACGCCGATCGTGGTCAACGACTCGCGGGGCTTCTTCACCAGCCGGGTGATCGGCACGTTCATCAACGAGGCGATCGCGATGGTCGCCGAGGGCGTGCACCCGGCGTCGGTGGAGCAGGCGGGCTCGCAGGCCGGGTACCCGGCGCCGCCGCTGCAGCTGATGGACGAGCTCACGTTGACGCTGCCGCAGAAGATCCGCAAGGAGACCAAGGCGGGTGTCATCGCCGCGGGCGGCACATGGGTCGAGCACGCGTCGGAGCCGCTGATCGACCGGATGGTCGACGAGTTCGGCCGCAAGGGCCGGTCGGCGGGCGCGGGCTTCTACTTCTATGTGGACGGTAAGCGGGCCGGCCTGTGGCCGGGGCTGCTGGAGCACTTCGGCCGGAGGCCGACAAACGAACACAGCGGCAAGCCCGGGCACGAGATCCCGTTCGAGGACATGAAGGAGCGGATGCTCTTCGCCGAGGCGCTCGAGACGGTCAAGTGCTTCGACGAGGGCGTGCTGCGCTCGGTGCCGGACGCGAACATCGGCTCGATCATGGGCATCGGCTTCCCGCCGTGGACCGGTGGCGTGATCCAGTACATCAACGGTTACCCCGGTGGGCTCCCCGGGTTCGTGGCCCGTGCCCGAGAGCTGGCCGAGCGCTACGGCGACCACTTCCTGCCGCCGGCGTCACTGGTGGCGAAGGCGGAGAAGGGCGAGACCTACTAATCCGCCTCCCCGGAATCAAAAGTGTGGGTTGCGTTCCAGCGGATGGTGCGGACCTCGGGTGGTTGGTGGCTGGGTGCCGTCACGGTCCCCTGAGGTTGCGTTGGTCGGCGCGAGGCGGTGCCAAGCCAGGTCAACCCCGTACCCGATGATCCATGGGACATCCCCTAGTCCGTCGTCTCGGGCCGGTCGGGGGGCGGTACTCCACGCCCAGCGCGTCCAGTCTCGGCAGGTGGTGCTCGGCCAGCCGCCGCTCGAACTCCGCCAGCGAGCGGCCTTCCCTGCGCGACCACGCCACCTCCGCGAACGCGGCCAGCCGCGGGAACGCCGCGTAGTCCACCCGCCGGGGACTGTCCAGGTGCTCCGTCCACACCTGCGCCTGCGCCCCGAGCACCCGGCTCGACACGGAGGCCGGCATCGCCGGTGGCACCGGCTCGTACGCGTACACATCGGCGAGTGTGCGCCGGAAGCCGACCGGGATCGGTTCCTCCGGGTGGTTGGACTGTCGGTGATCGAGGTATGTCTCCTGCTCGGGGCACATCACCACGTCGTGGCCCGCGACGGCCGCCTCGATGCCGGCTTCCTCGCCGCGCCACGAGGCCACGATCGTCGAGCGGGGGACCGCGCCACCGTCGAGGATCTCGTCCCAACCCAAGGCGCGCCGGCCCAGCGAAGCCAGGTGAGCGGCCATCTGCGAGACGAACCAGCCGTGCAGGTGCGCGGCCGATGACAGGCCGAGCTCGGCCATCCGGCGCCGCGCCAGCGGGCATCTCGCCCACTGCGTCGTCGGGACCTCGTCACCACCGATGCAGATCACCGGGGACGGGAAGACGGAAGCCACGTGGGTGAACACCCGGCGGTAGAACTCCACCGTCTCCTCGGACACGTTCAGCACGTTGTCACTGATACCCCACCGGGTCAGCACCCGCAGCGGCGCGCCCGTGACACCCAGCTCCGGGTACGCCGCGATCGCGGCCTGGCTGTGCCCCGGGATGTCCACCTCGGGTACGACGGTCACCTGCCGGTCGGCCGCGTACGCCACGATCTCCCGCAGGTCCTCCGTCGAGTAGAACCCGCCGTGCGGGCGGCCGTCGTGCTCCGCGGTGCCGTCCGGCGGCCGCCCGATCCACGAACCCTCGCGCCACGAGCCGACCTCGGTCAGCAGCGGGTACTCCGGCACCTCGATCCGCCAGCCCTGGTCGTCGGTCAGGTGCAGGTGCAGGACGTTCAACCGGTGCACGGCCATGAGGTCGATGAACCGGAACACCCCGGCCTTCGGCATGAAGTGCCGCGCCACGTCCAGCAGGCACCCCCGCCAGGAGAACCGCGGCCGGTCCTCGATCTCCCCGCACGGCAGCACCCATGGTCCACTGTGGATGTTCGCGGCGCGGAACGCGTCCGGGCCGAGCAGCTGGCGCAGCGTCTGCTCGGCGTACCAGAGGCCGGCCGGGTCGGCGGCGAGCGTGGTGACGCCGTAGGGCCGGATCGTGATCCGGTAGCCCTCCGGGTGCGGCATCGCCACCGGGTCGACCCGGACCACAGTGGACACCCGGGCCGGGATCCCGGCCGACACGAAGCGGTACGAGCCGGCGGCCGGGCGGACCCGGAGTGGGCGGGGGAGCAGGCCGTCCAAGCCGGTCATCCCTTCACCACGAGATGGCGCCGCGCGAGTACGAAGAAGATCAACACCGGGATGGCCATCAGCGTCGCCCCTGCCATGATCGCCCCCCAGTACTGTTCCTCTGGTTTGAAGAATACGAGGAGTCCGAGCGGAAGGGTACGGTTCTCCGTCCCCGAGATCAGGAACGTCTTGGCGAACAGGAAGTCGTTCCACGCGTGGATGAACGACACCACGCTCGACAGCACCGCGAGCGCCGTGCCGACCAGGACGCTGCCGAGCACGCACACCGCGGTGGACAGGAGGGCGTCCCAGAACTGGGGATCGCCGGGCATGTCCAGCGGCGCCGCGCTGCCGGCCCGCGGCTGCCCGCAGCCGTAGAGCGAGATCACGACGAGCTAGTGTCCCGCGCCGGAAGTTCATCACTTGTCTCGCCGGCCCAGCTTCCTGCTGGCGGCGTTGCCGGTCCGCCCGAGTACAACCCGGTACGAGGACGAACCGGCGCCTTGCCAGCAGAAACCAGGATCCGCCGACTCAAGCAACAGACTCCCGGCGCGGGACACTAGTTGGTTGGGTAGCCGACCAGCACGACCGCCGGGTGGGGCCCCTGCCACGCCGTCCGGGTGCGGACGTCCGGCGCGGCAGGGGTGATCGGGGCGCCGGCATCACCAGCCGCTACTCGGCGAATGCGGCGTTCAACCCGGTCGTCGCGGCCGCGGTGGCGACCTCGACGACCAGCCGGCCGGTGGCCACCTGTTGTGCCGCGATGGACGGCACGGCGTGTGCGTCGATCTTGGTCCATGCCGGGGTCGCCGGCACGAACCGCGTCCCCGCCCGCACCGTCTCGATGAACGGCGCGAGGAACGGGTCGGCCATTTCGGATGCTAGGGCGCAGCCGGACCGCCGCACAAGGTCTAAACCAATCTTGTCGCGAACGGGACACCTCATCGATTGGTCGCCGCCACTCGATGTCCATCACCGACACGGTCGGGAATCTCGTGAGCGACACCCCTGCGGAATTACGGGCTCTGGCGCGGATCCGTGACGTGGTCACTGTGAGTGAAGGAGTCCGGCGGTGACGGCGGGCTGGTCTCGGCGGATGCCGATGGCGAAGGAGTGCAGGTCGGGTTGATCGTCGGCCTCCACGGTGGACAGCCAGTTCTCCAGGTTCTCGCCGTGGCGTTGGGTCCGGTGACCTCGCGAACGCTGCCGGCGCACACTCGACCCCCCTCGACACACAGACCAGCCAGGTGCGGCAACAACACCTCAAGATCAACAGAACACCGCAGCATGATCAACTAACCCGATCACCACGCGTCACCGGGTCACGTAACTCGCGCCAGAGTCGAAACTTGTGAGTGATGACACCGTTCACGCGACGAACACGTGGGGTGGTCGCCGCCCCGATTGGGTGAAACCGTTGCCGCACAACGGAAACTGCGCACAGCCTTCGGTAGAATGAAACACATGTGCGAACCGTTTGTCGATCTACCCGAGGACGCGTCCCCGGAGGCCGTGCCGTTGGCGACGGCGTTCGGGTTGGCGCGGATGATGTGGCAGCGCGAGGGAGAGTACTTGGAACAACTCGCCATCTACGCCGCCGCGAGTGGTGGTGAGTTCGATGCTTTGGAGGTCGCGGCGTTGTTTCGGATCTCTCTCCGCACGGCGCAGCAGCGTCTGGACTTGGCGGTCACGCTGGCGACCCGGTTGCCGCGGACGTTGGCGGCGGTGAAAGCGGGTCGGTTCGATCCGTACCGGGCGTCGAAGATCGCCGACGCGACCCTGTCGTTGTCTCTTGAGGCTGCGGCGATCGTGGAAGAGGAGATCCTGGACCCGGGTCGAGGACATGCCGGCCGTCAAGTTGGGTCGAGTGTTGCGGCGGATCGTGGCGCGGGTGAACGCCGACGCCCTGCATGCGTTGCACGAGCAGCGGGTGGCGCAGCGGCGGGTGGACATGTATCCGACCGAGGACGGGTGTTCCGTGTTGACCGTGCACGGCTCAGCCGCGCGGGTCCAGGTGGCGGCGAAACGAGTGGACGCGATCGCCCACCAACTCCGCGACACCGGTGGTGCCGACGGCCGCACCCTCGACCAACTCCGCAGCGATGTCGCCCTGGACCTG
>NZ_WHTD01000242.1 GCF_009379765.1 Actinophytocola sp.
GCCCGCCACAACGCCCGCCCGCCCGGCACGCCGCCGGGACGGCGCGGGTCGAGCAGCACGCGGAGCAGCCGGCTCGGGTCGTGCCGGGCCAGCGACCCGATCGTGCGGGCGAGGGCGGCCGGCACCGGCGCGTGCGGGGCGGTCCGCTCCAGCACCGCCAGCACCCTGGCCGGCTCGCTGAGCGCGGCGGCCGCGAGCCCGGTGCCGACCGCGTCGACCAGCCAGGCCCAACCGGAGCGCGGGGTCGCGGTCAGCTCGGCGTCGAGATGGTCCAGCAGGACGGTGGGGTGGCGGTGGCCGATCATCCGCCAGCCGGTGACCGCGTGCCCGAGCTCGGGCAGCGCCGCCTCCACGTCGCCGAACCGCTCGCGCACGGCCGGCAGCAGCGCCTCGGCGAGGTCGGCGACCCGGCGGCGGCGCACGTCCTGGTACAGCCCGGCGCGCAACGCGGTCGAAAGCTCCGGGAGGCGCGCCACGAGCGCGGCCGGGGCCAGCCCCATCCGGACCGCTGCGCCGAGCGCGCGCCGCAGGACGTCGGTCTCGGTCGCGGACAGGCACCGCTCGACGTAGGTGAGATCGCCGGCCACGTACGCCAGGTGCAGCCCGACCCGCCGGGCGAAGCCGCCCTCGGCGTGCAGCTCGTCGAGCAGGGCGGCGAGCTCGGCGGCGGGCAGGGTTCGGGCCCGCTCGGCGAGCGTGCGCTGGCGGGCGCCGTAGGGCAGGCCGTCGATGCTGTTCAGCAGCTGTCGTGCGGTGGTCACGGGGCGGAATTCTGCCCCGTGACCACCGTAGGATCAGCCGATTTGCAAGGTTGCCACCCGGCCTTGGGCGCCGGAGGCCCAGCAGGCGCCGTCCCGGCCGCAGCCCACCGAGTCGAACGTGCCGTCGTCGAACTGCCGCCAGCGCCGGCCGCCGTCCAGGCTCACGTCGCTGCCGGTCGGGCCGACGGCGATGAGCAGCGAGCGCAGGAACGGGTGGTAGACCACGGCGGAGCGGTACCCCCGCGGCGAGTTCGCCGGCTCGCGCCAGGTGCGGCCGGCGTCGGAGGTCAGCGCCAGGTTGTCCTCGCCGCCGGTCGGGTTCAGGAAGTCGCCGCCGATCGCGATGCCCTGCCGCGGCGTGCGGAACGCCACCGCGAACACGCCCGCGCTGGGGTTGCTCAGCAGCGGCGTGTCGCTCGCGGTCCAGGTGCGGCCGCGGTCGGCCGAGTGCAGCACCCGCGCGACGGTCGAGCCGCCGGTGGCGATCCACGCGTCCTTCTTGCCCGCCACCGTGATGCACTGGCCGCTCGCGGAGAACTCGAACTCGCCGTCCAGTGCGGGCGGGATCCCCTCGCCGGGCACCCGCTGCCACGACCGGCCACCGTTCGACGTGGACAGCACGCGGAACTCGCCCTCCACCGGGTCGCCGGTGGCGAGGCCGTGGTGCTTGTCGAAGAACGCGACGCAGTTGTAGAACGCGGCGGGCTCGGTGTTGCGGAACGTCTCGGTCCACGTGGCGCCACCGTCGGTGGTCCGGTAGATCCGCGAGTCCTCGCCGTTGCCGATCGACAGCGCCACCGCGTTGCGCGCGTCGAACGCCTCGATGTCGCGGAAGTCGAGGGTCGCGGTGTCCGGCGGGCCGACCTGCTTCCAGGTCCGGCCGCCGTCGACGGTTCGCAGCACGGTGCCGCGGGCGCCGCTGGCCCAAGCGACGTGCCGGCTGACCACGGACAGGCCGCGAAGCTGCGCGTCGGTCCCGGTCGGGCTGAGCCGCCAGGACAATGGGGCGGGGTGGGCCCCCGCGGTGCCGCCCGGCGCCACCACCAGCCCGGCCAGGACAAGCAGGACAATCGTCAGGACACGCTTCATGGGTCGGCAAGATAGCGGAGCGGTGTCGACCAAGGGAATGACGAGCGGAAATCGTTCTTCGGACCGACGCGGGCGCACACGCGTCCCGCCTAACGTCCCGAGACACCGAGCGGGGGAGGAGACACAGGTGAACGAGGTGGTACGGCTGCGGCCGCCACGCAACCAGGTCGAGCGGCGCGCGGTGGGCTACTGGCTCACCAACGAGCTGACGTGGACCGCGGTCCCGGTGGTCGTGCTGGCCGTGCTGGCGGTCATCATCACGCCCGCCGCGCCGTGGCTGCTGCTCGCGATGGGCATCGTGCTGGTGATCGGCGTGCCGTACGGCGTGATCGTGCCGTTCTGGCGGTACCGGGTGCACCGCTGGGAGGTCACCGAGGACGCGGTGTACACCCGCACGGGGTGGCTGTGGCAAGAGTGGCGGATCGCACCGATGTCCCGGATCCAGACCGTGGACACCGCCCGCGGCCCGCTCGAGCAGCTGTTCCGGCTGTCGAGCGTCACGGTCACCACGGCCTCGGCGGCCGGGCCGCTCAAGATCCAGGGCTTGGACCACGAGCTGGCCGCGGCCCTGGTGGAGCGGCTGACCGAGACCGCCCAAGCCAACCGCGGAGACGCGACATGACCGATCCCGCGAGCGAGCCAATGTCACAGAGCGAGCCGGTGTCACGAGCCCGTGAGTGGGCCGCCGGTGTCTGGACTGACGAGCAGCGGAGCGAGCGAGGTACGAGTGAGTGAGCAGCGCAGGAGGGAAGACACCGGGAGCAGGCCCACTCACCGGCGAGCGGAGCGAGCCGATCCAGCACAGTGGGCCGCCGGTGTCCGGACTGACGAGCAGCGGAGTGAGGAACGAACGAGCAGTGCAGGAGGGAAGAAACCGGGAACAGGCCCACTCACCGGCGAGCGGAGCGAGCCAATGTCATGGCAGCGGCTGCACCGGAACACGGTCGTGGTCACCGCGCTGACCATGGCCGGCGTCGGCCTGTCGGTCGCGACGCCGATCGTGCTCGGCATGCTGCGGGGCAGTCGCCCGGCGGGCCCGGTGCTGCTGATCGCGCTCGGCGGGGTCGTCGCACTCACCGGGCTGAGCGCCTTCGCCGACCGGGTGCGCTGGCGGCACACGAGCTACCGGATCACCGGCGAGCGGGTGGAGCTGCGCTACGCCTGGGTGCTGCACAAGCTGCGGTCGATCCCGCGGGAGCGGGTGCGCACCGTCGACCTGACCGCCAACCCGCTGCTGCGCGCGTTCGGCCTCACCAAGGTCAAGATCGGCACCGGGCAGCAGGTCACCGGCCAGCAAAGCCACCTCACGCTCGACCCGATCGACCGGGCCCGCGCCGAGGAGCTGCGCCGGCTGCTGCTGGACGACGAGGAGCCGGCCCCTGCTGCCGGCGAGGTCGTCCCCGCCGCCCGCCCGCCGATCGCCGAGCTCGACTGGGCCTGGCTGCGGTACGCGCCGGTCTCGGTGACCACGCCGATCCTCGGCGCGGCCGCGTTCGGCGCGGTCATGCAGGCCTCGGACTGGTTCAACCTGCAGGGCGCGGTGTTCACCACGGTCCGCGACCTGTTCGGCGGGCTGTCGGTGCTCGGCCTCGTCGCGATGCTGGTCGCGGTCGGCCTGGTGGTCGGGTTCGTCGGGTCGCTGGGGCTGTTCGTCGAGATGTGGTGGCGCTACCGGCTCACCCGCGAGAAGGGCACCCTGCGCGTCCACAGAGGACTGCTCACGACCCGGTCGCTGTCCTTGGAGCGCCGGCGGCTGCGCGGTGTGGACATGTTCGAGGCGTTCGGTGCGCGCATGCTCGGCGCCGCCAGGGTCGACGTGGTCGCCACCGGGCTCAAGGCCACCACCGAGAACGAGAAGTCCAACCCGAAGACGCTGCTGCCGGCCGCGCCGATCGCCATCGCGCAACGGGTGGCGGTCGAGGTGCTCGGCGCCTCCCCGTTGTCCGATGTGGACATCCAGGCGCACCCGCCGGCCGCGCGGGCCCGGCGGTTGCGCTGGGCGGTGTTCGGCGTGGCCGGCGTGGTGGCGGTGCTCGCCCTGCTGGGCGCGCTGTTCACGGTGGTGCTGCTGCACCTCGCCTGGATCGCCGCCGTCGTGCTTCTGCCCGTCGCGGTCGCGCTGGCGGTCGACGACTACCGCAACCTCGGCCACGGCCTGTCCGGCGACTACCTGGTGACCCGGTACGGCGCCGGCAGCCGGCACACGGTCGCGCTGGTGCGCAGCGGGATCATCGGCTGGACGGTCCGCAGCTCGCCGTTCCAGCGCCGGTCCGGCCTGGTCACGATCGCCGCCACGACCGCGGCCAACAGCGGCGAGTACTTCGTGCGCGACGTCGGCGAGAACGAGGGGCTGCGGTTCGCCGCCGACACCGTGCCGGGACTGCTCACGCCGTTCCTGGAACCACGGCGGTGATGTCGACCTCCAGCAGCAGGCCGGGGCGGAACAGGCGGGACACCTCGACGGTGGTGCTGGTCGGGAGCCGGTCGGTCAGGTAGGCGCGCCGCACGGCGCCGTACTCGGCCAGCCGGTCCATGTCGGCCATGTACGTGCGGATGTTCACCACGTCGTCGAACGTCGCGCCGCGGTCGGCCAGCAGGGCGCCGATCGAGTCGAAGACGAACGCCGTCTGCGCGCCCAGGTCGTCCCCGCCGACGACGTGGCCGTCGTCGTCCAGGGCGGCCTGGCCGGACAGGATCAGCAGCTTGCACGCGCCGAGGTCGATCTCGGCGACGTTGGAGTAGGCGGCGGCCGGGGCCGGCGCGGTGGGTGGGTTGTGGAACGTGACGGTCATGCCTGCCTTCTACTCGGGTGGGTTGGCCAGCGCGCCGACGTCGCGGCCGCTGATGCGGGGCAGTGTCGAGCGGATCCGCTCCAGTGCGGCCCTGGCGATCGGGGCGTCGGCGTGCTCGACCGCGAGGCCGAGGTCCTTCGCGGCGAGCTCGACGGCGAAGTGGCTGTCGGTGCCCTTCGACCGCTCGACCAGCGCGGCCAGCGGACCATTGGCGAGCAGCCGTTCGGTGAGCTCGGCCGGCACGGCCAGCGCGGCGCCGATGGCCCGCAGCTCGCCCAGCAGCGTCACGCCGGAGACCATCGCGGTGATCCTCACGAGCTTGGCCGCCGCGCCTGCGCCGGGGCCGCCGCAGCGCAGGACCGTGCCCAGCCGCTCGAGCACCGGGGTCACCGCCGCGACGTCGGCGTCCGCGCCGCCGGTGAACACGGTCAGCTCGCCCCGCCCTGCTGCCCCGGTGCTGCCGCCGACCGGCGCGTCCACCAGCCCCACCCCCTCGGGCAGGCCGCGCGCGAGGCCGGCGACCGCGGTCGGGCCGATCGTGGACATCTCGACCAGGACGGTGCCCGGCCGGATCGCCCCCGCCACCCCGTCCGGGCCGAACACGACCGCGTCGACGGCGGCCGGGTCGGCGAGCATCGTGAGCACGACGTCGACGCCGGCGACGGCCTTGGCCGGGGTGTCCGCGACGCGGGCGCCGGGCACCGCGACCGCCTTGGCGCGGGTGCGGTTCCATACGGTGACCTCGTAGCCGGCGGCGACCAGCCGGCCGGCCATCGGGAGGCCCATGTGGCCGAGGCCCAGAAACGCGATGGTGTGCATGGCGCCGAAGCTAGGTCCGCCGCCGACATGCGACAAGCGAATGTTTCGCATGGTAGATATGCCATATGGACATCGCTGGCCTGACGACCTTCCGCGAGGTGGCCCGGCATGGCTCGTTCACCGCGGCCGCGAAGTCGTTGCGCTACACGCAGTCCGCGGTCTCCCGGCAGATCGCCGCGCTCGAGGAGGACGTGGCCGCACCGCTGTTCGACCGGGGGTCGCGAGGCGTGCGGCTCACCGACGAGGGCCGGTGCCTGCTCGACCACGCCGAGGCGGTGCTCGACCGGCTCGACACCGCGCGGCGCGACCTCGCCGCGTTGCGTGAGCTCGACGGTGGCCGGCTGCGGATCGGCGCCTTCGCGACGGCCGAGGCGGTGCTGGTGCCACGGGCGATGGCGGCGTTCCAGGTCGCGCACCCGAGGGTCGAGCTGTCCCTGTCCGACGGGGTGACCGCGACCCAGGTCGCCCGGCTGCGGGCCGGTGAGCTGGATGTCGCGGTGCTGACCGTCCAATCGGGACAGTCGGTGGACACCGGCGGCCTGGTCCTGCGGCACCTGCTCGACGACCCGCTGCTGGTCGCGCTGCCCCGCGAGCACCGGCTGGCCGGCCGGCGGGCGCTGCGGCTCACCGAGCTGGCCCGGGAGAGCTGGATCGCCGGTTCGACGGCCGTCGAGGACACGCTGATCGGGGCGTGCCTGCGGTCCGGTTTCCGGCCGGCCGTGCGGTACGTGGTGCGCGAGTGGACGGCGAAGCAGGGGCTGGTCGCGGCCGGCCTGGGGATCACGCTGCTGCCGGGCCTCGCGGCGGGCGCGGTGCGGCAGGACATCGTGGTGAAACGCTTGCGTGCGGAGGAGTCCTCGACCCGCGGCGTGTTCGCGGCGACCGTCGACCGGGCGTCGGGGGCGCCTTCGCTGCCGCGGTTCCTCGCGCACCTGGCGGACTGCGCGGTGGAGCTGCGGCGCGAGCTGTCGGCTATGACTCGCTGATCGGCGCGTTCTTGCCCGGCCGTTCCATGTAGGTGACGTCGGGTTCGGTGAAGCCGAACCGCCGGTACAGCTCGTGCGCGTCGGCGGTGTGGAGCATCCAGCGGAACTCCGCCCCGGGCCCGTCGTCGATCATGGCCTTGACGAGCGCCTTGCCCAGCCCGTGGCCGCGCGCGCCGTCGAGCACGAACACGTCGGCGAGGTAGGCGAGCGCGATGCCGTCGGAGACCGCGCGGGCGAACCCGGCCATCGCCCCGGTGCCCTTCTCGTACGCCCCGACGACTTTCCACGACCCGGCGAGCTGCCGCTCTACCTGCGCGCGGTCGCGCCAGCGGCCCCAGTAGGCCTGGGTGGACATGAACGTCCACACGACGTCCACGTCGATCCGGTCCGAGTCGTCATCCAGCTCGTAGTCCACGGGGCCAATGTATGCCGGGGCTGTCGCGTTCATACAAGAGATATCGGCCGGCACCGGCATAGCGTCCGGGACATGGAACTGCACGAGATGATGGCAAGGGCCGCCACGTCGGCGGTCGAGGTCGCCCGGAATGTCCGGCCCGACCAGCTGGACCGGTCGACCCCCTGCCCGGACTGGGACGTTCGGGCGCTGGTGAACCACCTGATGTTCTGGTCGGCGTTCCGTTCCGAGCTGGCCGCGCGCAAGCAGCAGGCGCCCGCGGACGACCCGATCACCGAGCAGACCGACCTCACCCGCGGCGACTGGGCCGAGACACTGGCGTCCCAGCTGGACAAGGCGGTCGCGGCGTGGGGCGAGCCCGGCGCGACCGAGGGCGACACCGGCCTGGCCGGCGGCTCGATGCCGGCGCGCATGATCGGCATGATGATGGTGGGCGAGCTGGTGGTGCACGGCTGGGACCTGGCCCGCGCCACCGGTCAGTCGATCGAGACCGACCCGGCCGTGCTGGCGACGGTGCACGAGATGGTCGCCGCGATGGGGCCGCAGGGCCGGGAGATGGGTGCGTTCGGCGCGGAAGTGACGGTGCCCGGCTCGGCGCCGATGCTGGACCGCGTCCTGGGCCTGAGCGGCCGCGACCCGAGCTGGACACCATGAGCCGCCCGCACCGACCTCGCGAGTCCAACGCTCCGGTGAGGTGAGTCCAACACTCGCGACCTCCGAGTCCGACGTTCGCGCACGTTCCGAACGTTGGACTCGCGGGTCCTGAGTGTTGGACTCGCGGGTCCTGAGTGTTGGACTCGCGGGTTCTGGGTGTTGGACTCGCGGGTTCTGGGTGTTGGACTCGCGGTCAGTCGCGTAGGGCTCGGGGCAGCGGGGGCGGGCTGATGGAGCGGTCGGCCGCCAACGCGGTCGCCAGCCGGGTCCACTGTCCGATATGGACTTCCGCGGCGGGTGTCGACGGGTCGGTGCCGTGGTCGCGAGACGCGCGTCAGAAAGCCGTCGCTGTCAGCGACGGCGCAGCCTCAAGAAAGCGGCTCCCAACCGACCACGGTAGACGCCCCGGCAACCCAATTAGGCTGCGACCATGGTTGACGTACTCGTGGTCGGCGGCGGCATGGCCGGTGTCTCGATCGCCTACGAGCTCGCCGCCCACGCGAGCGTCCTGCTCGCCGAGGCCGAGCCGACCCTCGCCGAACACACGACCGGCCGCTCGGCGGCGATCTACGCGCCCAGCTACGGCAGCCCGGTCGTCCGCGCGCTCACCGTCGCGAGCGGACCCCGGTACCGCGCGCTGGAGACCGAGCTCGACACCCCGCCGTTGCTGACGCCGCACGGCTCGCTGTGGGTCGCCGTCGACGACGACGGCGCCGGGCGCGTCGAGGCGCTGCCGGCCGAGCCGGTGTCGCCCCGGCAAGCCAGGGAGCTGTGCCCGGTGCTGCGCGACGTGCGTGCCGCGGTGTGGGACGACACGGCGAGCGACATCGACGTGATGGCCCTGCATCAAGGCTATGTGCGCGGCTTGCGTGCCCGCGGCGGCACCATCCGCAACAGCAGCCCGGTCACCGCGACGAACCGGGACGGCGCGGGCTGGCGCGTCACCGTGGGCGAGGACGAGATCGGGGCGGACCTCGTGGTGAACGCCGCCGGCGCGTGGGCCGACGAGCTCGCCGCGAAGGCCGGCGTGCCGGCGATAGGCCTGCGACCCCTGCGCCGCACGCTCGCGCTCGCCTCCGGTGCCGCCGAGGTCGACCCGGCGTGGCCGCTGGTCGCCGACGCGGCCGACCGGTTCTACTTCCGTCCCGAGGGCTTCCGGCTGCTGATCTCCCCGGCCGACGAGACGCCGAGCGAGCCGTGCGACGCCAAGCCCGACGAGCTCGACGTGGCGCTGGCCATCGAGCGGATCAACGCGGCCACGACGCTGGGCCTGCGGTCCGTGCACATCGCGTGGGCCGGCCTGCGCTCGTTCGTCGCCGACCGCAACCCGGTCGTCGGCGCGTGGCCGGAGCACCCGGGCTTCGCCGGGCAGGGCGGCTACGGCATCCAGATGGCACCCGCGCTCGCCGTGCTCGGCGCCGCCGTCGTCCTCGACCGGCCGGTGCCGGGGGACCTGCCGGCGCGGGACGTGTCGCCGGGAAGATCGGCGAACCAAGTGGTCGACGGCGGCGACCACTAAGGAATTGTCTCAAATTAACTTGTACATGTCGTGATTGTTCTGTCATGGTTCTGGTATGGCCATGGTCGTGGAGATCGATGAGCAGGTCCTGGCGGCGAAGTTCGGGACGATCCTGCCGCACTTGGATGAGCGGCA